>CAZGZA010000025.1:0-16095 GCA_964529655.1 uncultured Methanosarcinales archaeon
GGAGGCGGCATTGAGATACATCAACACACCAAACTTGACTTTACCCTTGCCGATAAATCAAACACGTAAAACTCAACATTTAAATAATACTGCCTATTTTTTATGCAGTATGAAACTGGGCAACTACGAGGCAGGCGTGCTGGAGCCGGAAACGCTTGCTTTCTGGAAAAAAAATAAGATTTATCCCAAGCTTAAGAAGAAAAACAAGAGCGCAAAACCATTTTATTTTCTTGATGGCCCGCCCTACACATCAGGGGTTATTCACATTGGAACAGCATGGAACAAAGCGCTGAAAGACGCTCTTTTGAGATACAAAAGAATGACTGGCTTAAATGTCTGGGACAGGGCAGGCTATGACATGCACGGCCTGCCAACAGAGCATGCTACTGAAAAAAAGCTGGGAATAGCGGGAAAACAGGATATCTTAAAGCTGGGAATTGACAAATTTACAGAAGCATGCAGGCATCTTGCCACAACAAACCTCGAAAAGATGAACGAGGATTTCAGGAGGCTTGGGGTATGGATGGATTTTGACGACCCCTACAAAACAATAAGCGATGATTTTATTGAAAGCGAGTGGTGGCTTATTAAAAAAGCGCATGAAAAAGGCAGGCTGTATGAAGGCTTAAGAACAATGCCATGGTGTACCGGATGCACAACAGCCAGCGCCAAGCATGAACTTGAATACAAATCTGTAAAAGAAGACTCTATTTTTATTAAATTCAAGCTTGTCGGCAAATCAAACGAATACCTCATTATCTGGACAACCACCCCCTGGACAATACCATTTAATCTTGCTGTTATGGTAAATCCGGAATTAGAGTACGTCAAGGCAAAAGTAGGGGACGAATACTGGTATCTGGCAAAAGCCCTTGCAGGAGCGTTTGTACAGGGCGTAGCAAATAAACCATTTGAAATAGTTGAGGAGTTGAAAGGCGAGCAGATGCTTGGATGGGCTTATGAACACCCATTTGAACCAGAAATAACAGCCTATGCTGAGCTTAAACAAAAACATCCAAATGTTCATACTATTGTTTTGTCGGCAGAGTATGTTGATACAAGCGCAGGCTCAGGGCTGGTGCACTGCGCACCTGGCTGCGGCCCAGAGGACTATGAAGTTGGCCATGAGTACGGCCTGCCGCCCTACAACACACTTGATGAGCATGGTGTCTTTCCTGAAGAGATGGGAAAATTTTCAGGCTTCAAGGCAAAAAAAGATGACAAACAGTTCATCCAGGCGCTGGATAAAGCTGGCGCTTTAATCGCTGTCGCCGAAGTTGAGCATGATTATGCGCACTGCCAACGGTGCCATAAGCCGGTTATCTTTAGGGCAACCAAACAGTGGTTCTTTAAGATTGAGGACCTAAAGGAAAAGATGATTAAATACAACAATAACATCAACTGGGTACCTCATTCAGCTTATAATGCCTTTGATTCATGGCTAAAAAATTTAAGGGATAATTCTATCACAAAACAAAGGTTCTGGGGCTGCCCAATTCCGGTCTGGAGATGCGGAAAATGCGGAAAATACGAGGTTATTGGCTCTATCAAAGAATTAAAGGAAAAAACCGGCAGAATTCCTAAGGATTTGCACAAGCCATGGATTGACAGCATTACAATACCATGCAGTTGCGGCAAACACATGGAAAGGCTACCGGATGTTATTGATGTATGGGTTGATGCCGGCACAACATCCTGGAGCTGCCTAAACTATCCGCAGCAGAAGAAACTATTTAATGAGATGTTCCCGGCAGAATTCATCCTAGAGGGCAAAGACCAGATAAGGGGCTGGTTTAATCTTCTGATGGTTGCCTCTATGATAGCGTTTGAAAAACCATCTTTTAAGAATGTTTACATGCACGGTTTTGTTCAGGACAGCCTTGGCAGAAAGATGTCAAAATCGCTAGGAAACTATATCCTGCCAGAGGAGGTTATTAACAAATACGGAGCAGATGCATTCAGATATTTCTTTATAGGGAATTCCACACCAGGAGAGGACATTAACTACAACGAAGAAGATGTAAAAACAAAGCACAAAAACCTTGCTGTGCTGTGGAACCTGCATAAATACCTTATTGACATGTGCCAGGCTAATAATTTTAATCCTGCTGAAGCTGACATTGCCCTAAGCCAGAATGTGTTTTCTTACGAAGAGAAATATATTCTTTCAAAGCTTAATTCGGCTGTGAAAAAATGCTCCGAGCTTTTTGAGTCATACCTGATAGAATCAGTTCCAAGCATTGTTGAGGGGCTCTACCTTGAGCTGTCACGAACTTATATCCAGATGATACGGGAAAAAGCCACAGTCGGAGAGAAGCTTGAGAAACAGGCTATCTGCCTTGTTATCTACAGGGTGCTATTGGAATCAATAAAGCTCTTTGCGCCAATCTGCCCTTTCATAACCGAGGGAATATACCAGAATATGAAATGCGCATTTAATCTGGAAAATGCAAGTATACACCTTTTTGAATGGCCACAGCACGATGAAAAACAAATTGACCATGAGCTTGAGACAGACATGGGAATTGTGCAAAATATTGTCCAGACCGCACTGTCATTAAGGGAGAAAATCCAGCTCAACGTAAGGTGGCCTCTAAAAACCCTTTATATTGTTACAAAAAAGGATTGCGCTGTTAAAGCCTGCAAAACACTGGCAGAAGTCATACAAACCCAGCTTAATGTCAAAGAGATGGTTGTTGTTCCTGCGCTAAAGGAGGTCAAATTTATCATAACAGCAGACTTTGACAAACTGAAAGATTACAAACCAATAGCTCACCAGATAATCGCAAGGCTGGCAACAGAGTCCCCTCAAACAATTTTAGACAGGCTTGAGCGCGAGGGAAAATACACAATAAATATTAACGGAAAAGCTATCGAACTTAAGAAAGACCAGCTTGTAATAAAAAGAGAGGAGCCATCCCATCTTGCCGGAGAGGAGTTCAGGCACGGACTCATCTATCTGGATAAAACGCGCACAGACGAGCTGGAGGCAGAGGGGTTCTCCAGAGAGGTTACAAGAAGAATCCAGGCGCAAAGAAAAAAAGCAGGCCTAGAAAAAAAGCAAAAAATAACCCTTTTTATTATGGCGGATGAAGACCTTGCTGAAATGATTAAGGCATGGAAGCCACAGATTCAGGAAAAGGTTGGGGCTGAACAGATGAACATCTCAACAAATATTCCAGCAAAACTGCATAAATGGAGTTCTGACGAGAAAATTAAGGGGCATAAGTTTACAATATTCTTTGATTTAATGTAAAGAAGAAAATGTTACACTGATTCTGGACTTCATGCGAGAAGCAATACTATATTTATAAGCATACAATTTTTATAAGCATACAATTGCTTGCTTTACGGTGCAAGAGCCTATTGCTTAGAAAGCGGCGCCTGTATTTATTTGTTGCGCCCAAATTTTAAAACTTGTATATTCCTTACAATGTACCTGCTTGTTTTTGTATGGCCGCTATGATCCAGAATGCCTTGCTCGACCAGCCGATTCAACATACTTATTGCGGTTACTCGTGAGATGTTTAATTGTTTCATCACGTGAGATGATGTGATTTCTTTGTGTTTTAGAAGAAGCGTAAGAAGTTTGGCCATTTTTACATCTTTGGTTTTTGCAGGAGTGAGATTTATCTTTGCGTAAAATGTTGAAGGAACATCACCGATTACTTTAAAGTCTGGCGCGGCTTTGCGAAGGTGTTCGAGTTCTTCTCGCATTTTCCAGATACCCTCACCACGGCCTTCATAGAGTTGGGTGGGATTGAGGAAAGTGTATATTCCTTCATTTGGATGATATGTGGTGTGCGTAGCTAAAATGGATGCCCACATTTTCTCTGATAGAATAGCGGGATTTGTTACGTCGAAACAGTCGGCAAATATTCTTATACGAATATGTTCATTACTCCGATAATTTCTGTGCGCAACGGCATTGGTAATAACTTCACGAATTACGCTCGAAGGTATCGCAGGCAATTCAATCATCCTTGCTCCTTCATATAGCCTTTCAACTGGAAGATTTTGTGCTACGAGCAATGCGGTTTCCTCGATCAATTGCCTTGCGGGTTTTGATAGTTTGATTGGTGTTCCAATCGGCGAGGGCGAGCTACTGATTAGATTATCATATCTCTGAACCTCAATAAACGCCCCCTCCATATATTTCTGCGGGTTTTCGCACAAAACAACCACCCCTCTAACAGTCAAGTTACCTTCTTTGGTTGTAACTGTTTTAAGTATCTTATTTTTTTCCTTTTTAAGAAGTTGTGAATACTGTTTAAGCTCAGCTTCGTCTATATCTGCAGTTGAGGCATGAGTGGGCAATTCCTCGACATTGGTGCTTCCATATGCGAGATGGTAACGTCGAACCTCCTCCGGTTGCAGTGGAAGTGTTGAATCACCTTTGCGCTCGTAGAAAGTTAGTCTATATGCACACGGACGAAGTGCGCCGGCATCCTGCACCTGAACAAGTGCTAACTTTTTGTCTTGGCACGTGAGGATGCGTGACCTAGTAAGTGGAGCGGGTTTCACGTTATCTACAGCATGGGAAAAGTCGCTTTGAAATTGAACTTCATTAATCCCTTCTATCTGCCCGCCATGTTTGAGATCGCGCTGTCCAACAAGAATCAGTCCGCCGTTCTTGGTGCCAAGACCTGCAATTTTATTTCCTAGATTGTCCTGCCCGCCTAATGTTCGATCGAAAACTTCACTTTCCTTTTCAGTTAGTAAATCTTCAATCGGCGAATCAAAATTAATTTCCAATTTTGCCATAAATCTATTGTTTAATTGTTTAGTTTATAAACTTTACTATTAAACAATCGAACTCGGCATCTTGTTCTGCTTTTACTTAAGGGTGCTGCGATGCCTTTGTATTGAGCGGCCTTACGAACGGGTGGTGAGGCCTATAAACTGCTTTTGAGTTTAGTTTTTTCTATATTAGTTCCTAAAATCAATAATTTTTCACCCAAGCGTTTAAATAGTTGTAAATGATAAAAAGATTTAAGCAAAGACAGAGGGGGTGGTTGTTTATCAAGAGCAGGAATACATTTCTAATATTTTTAATAATGTCCTTTGCTGTGGTAGTTGCCTTTTTGTTTGTTGACAATAGAATAACAGGCTCAGCGGTTTATACACCCACAGAGGTTTTTGGCTTTGTCAGAAATTTTGTACAGGCAAAACTGCTTGAGAGACAATCTGACATTAGAGATGCAGTTGCCGAAACTTTTTCCGAGGCATTGAAGGGAGCTATAGACCGCTCTGTTGAACAGGCCATTGGCAGGGATGCTGACTCAAGCCAGCCAGCTGCGAACAAACCAAAAATAACCAAGGTGTATGCCAGAAATGACCGAAAAGAGAGCGGAGACGTTGTTTATGTTGAGCGGGATGACAACACAAAAATGGAATGCCGGGTAATCTGTGAAAATACAGCATGATAAAAGTATCCAGAGAAATCCCTATTTCAGAAATTACTTTAAGGAAGTATGAAAGGCCCTACAACCTTGATAAAAGATCGCTTGTCAAAAAGATATGCCTATCAATAGGAATTCTACAGCCAGGGGACAGCAGGGATGTTATTGTAGATGTTCTTCAGACTTTTCTAGAGGCAAAAAACGAAATCTGCTCAGATGAAGTCAATGAGAGGGTTATCGCCAACAGAAAAAGGCATGAGCTTGAGCTGATTGGGATTGCACCCTCAAATATCCGGCGCCAGATTAAAAGATTGCGGGATATTTTTCTGATAGAAAAGATAGGCAACAACTACAGGGTTGCGGAAAATGCAGAGCTGCACGAACTGTTTGAGGAAAAGATTGAGAATTTTCTTCTTAGAAGTATAGTCGAGAGAGTAAAAGAATATCTGGTTTATCTGAAAAAGCAGGAGGGGCGCTAGCCTGCCCTTAAATGCGCTATAAGAGCAATTAGCTGGGCTTTGTGTGGATAGTTAAACAAAACTGCATTCTCATAAGCTACTATGGCTTTTGGCACATTCTCTTTTTTGAGATAGGCATTGCCTAAATTTTTTAGGGCGACTGCATTCTGCGGATTAATCTGCAAAGCCTTTTTGTAGTGGTCTATTGCTTCATCAATTCTGTTGTTTTTTTCTGCAATAATGCCCAGATTCAAAAATGTGCCGGGAAAAAACGGATTAATTTTAGCAGCTTCATTTAAGAATTCTATAGCAGTTTTGTAATCCTCATTTTTTGCGTATATTTTTGCAAGCTCATTTCGTGAAAAGACATCAAAAGGGCAGAGATTAATATTATTCTTTAGTTCCTCCTCTTTTAGCTTCCATTCCTCTTTGTGCTGCCTGAAAAATTCATGGATTTTCTCAACAAACAGCATTAGCTTGTCCTTTCTTTCCCTAAACTTGTAGATGTATCTTTCAGGCAGGTGCGCTTCATCCTTAAACCAGTTAAGGTCGCCTAACTCATTCTTTGCTTTTGCCGCATCATACAATTCCGTGCCTGGATAAGCATGAAGGTAGGATATAAGAATCGCCTGCGGCTTTATCAGCTCAAGCAGTTCAATAGTTTCTTTAACAGAGGTTTCATCCTCATCCGGGCTGCCCACTATCAGGAATGCATATTGGTATAGGCCCGCCTCTCTTGTTAGCCGTGCCGATGCAGCCATTGTCTCAGGTGCAATAAATTTTTTTAGTCCGGCTAAAATCCTTTTAGAGCCGCTTTCTATGCCGTAGCCTATCTTGTAGCATCCTGCCCTTTTCATTGCTGTTAATCTGTCTTTATCAACAAAGTTGTAGCGTGAACGGCAATCCCACATTAGGTTAAGGTTTTCCTTAACCAGCTGGCTGCAAAAATCAAGGACTCTTGGCTTATTTACTGTAAAAGTGTCATCAGCTATGACTAAATCTCCAACACCCTGCTTTTTTAATAATATGAATTCTTTTGTTATAGATTCTGTTGTTCTGAATCTTATTTTATTGCCCCAATAATTTGGCGTTGCACAGAATACGCACTGACCCGGACAGCCCCTTGAGGTCATAACACTTGAGTATTTGAAATATTTGGCGGGAATTGGAAGCATAGCCAAATCCAAAAATTGTTTTGGCTTGGTTACCTGTATTTTGCCGCCGGCATTGAAAGCGATGCCCTCAATCCACTCAAGATTTGTATTGTTTTGGATAGCTTTAACAATCTGCATTATCGTCCGCTCACCCTCTCCTAAAACAATTATATCAATCTCAGGGCAGTGCCTTAACATCCTTTCAGGAAGCGCTGTTGCAAACGGCCCGCCAACAACCACCTTGGTGGCTGAATCAACCAGTTTTGCAAGTTTTGCAAGCCTGAAAACAGCATGCCGGTTGAAGGCATAGCATGTTGTGCCGATAATGTCCGGCTTTAGCTCCCTGATTTTGTTTTCAACACTCTGCCATGATGCATAGGAAAAGTTGTACAACTCTGTGTCAATAAAGTTTTCCCTGAGAACAGCGCCAATCGCAAGCAACCCGCCTGGGGTGGGAACCTTTTCAGCGTCATTTTCTTCATCAACAGGCTTGTATGCAAGCAGAACCTTCATAGAAGCACTAGATAGCTGCTTGTTTTTAAATTTTTATATATACTCAAGCAATAAAAGATGAAGGTTTTAGAGTGTCAATCTTCCCACCTCGCCTCAACTTCATCGGTTCTTTCGTAAGGCAAGATATCCGCTTTTTCCGGCTGTTTAATAGTATTATTTTTCTCAAGGATGCCCTGCCAGGCAATCATAACACCCTGGTCACCGCAGTATTCCATAGGAACAATCCTGAAAACAGCGCCTCTTTCACTGCACATAATGCCCAGCATTTCACAAAATCTTTTATTTGCAGCAACACCACCAATTAAAACAACTTCATTCTTTCCAGTGTGGGCCAGCGCCCTTTCTGCAACTTCAGCTAGCATTGCAAAACATGTTTCCTGAAAAGAATAGCATAAATCTTCTGCTGAAACGCCTTTTTTAAGAAGCTGTTCTGCCTTTGTCACAATTCCGGAAAAGCTTACATCCATTCCCTTAACAGAATACGGCAATTCAACAAAACTGCCATTTTTTGCAAGCCCCTCTATTTTCGAGCCTGCCGGAAATCCCAAATTCAATGCCCTCCCAAACTTATCAAGCGCATTGCCTAACCCTAAATCAAGCGTTTCACCAAATATCCTGTAGCTGCCGCCATCTTTTGCAATAACCTGAGTGTTAACACCCGATACATAAAGATATACAGGATCTTTTGCTTTTGTCATTAATTTACCAATTGTTAGATGCGCAACGCAATGGTTGACACCAACTAATGGTTTAGCATGCTTAACAGCCAGCTCAACTGCTTTATCCCTGCCAACCCGCAGGCACGGACTTAATCCAGGGCCGCGTGAAAAGCTGATTAAATCAATATCCTTTAAAGCCAGATTTGCAGCAGCCAATGCATTTGTAATGATTGTAGCTGCCTGTTTTTTATTATGTTCAGCAACAGCATCCGGAATCATGCCCCCATCTTTAGTGGTATAGACACTTTTCTCATTAGCCAAAACATTCCCATTGCTATCAATAACTCCTGCGCCAAATGTATGCGCGGTTGATTCTATACCAAGACAAATCATACTGAACAGAATTTTTTGATAGCTTTTAAAGATTGTCCAAAAGAATTTTAAAAAAGAACCTTTTTGTTATTGGAATGCAACAAATTGAAGCCGGAAACAAAGAAGCCACGCTTTATGACAAACTAAAGGCGATTGAGCTATTCAACGAATCCCTTAAAATACCAGCAGATAAACTTAACAATTTTCTTAAAAACTATCCTGATTTTTTAAAACAGAGCGGCATTAAATTGCTCCAAGCCCCTGGATTGTCAGGAAAAAATATTTTAACACTCCAAAAAACGATTATTGGCGGATATAAAACAAATCCCATCCTCCTAAATGCTATCAATAACAGGAAGACTATTGAGAAAACTCTGGAGGAGCTAACAACAATTCATAATGGCGTTAAGTTCTTTCTTCCCCGAAGAAAAAACAAAGCCCATAATAAAAAGATTGAGGAGCTCGGAGAGCTTGTAACCTGCCATGAACATCTCAAAACAAATGGGGTGTTTGCTTTTGATAATTTTGTCAGCGCCGGAGGCTGTTCAGGGACCATTGCTTTCGGCGCAGCATATTGTTTATACGCTTATTCTAATGTGTTTTCCAATTCTTCAGATGTTTGGATGTCGGCATTTGTTGCTATGGCAATCGGCGCTGTGATAGGGTTAAACGCGAACTATTCTGCACGAACAGGTTCAAGCCCAAAAATAGAGGCAAGGTACCTGGACAGAAAGACACGGTTATTATTTGCCGGCAATTCCCAGGATGATTTAGCTGATTCTATTTGGCTTATTGAATAGAATGCTGATGCCGAATTTATCAGGTTACAACAAAAGCGTATAACTCCATAGGATACCCCATCTGTTCAATATGAACAGCTTCTGCATGAGCATCATCATACCACTCTGAACAGACTGCTTTATGGAGCAGCACATTAATTAACCTTGGCCTAAATCCTTTTGCCTTAAGCTGTTTGTGCAGGGGCTTGCTTAAAAATTTATCAGGCAGTATTAATGGAACCCCGACCTGTTTTGCATAGCTTGAAAAATAATCAAGCCAGATATTATCTGTATCCAGCGAGGAGCTGTCATATTTCCGGAATGTTACAATTCCGGAATTTGTTAAAACAGCAAGCGTCCTGCCAATTTTTTTTCCTGATTCATTTGCCATGTACACCACCTTTTTGTTTGCGTCAATAGCATTCACAAAGGAGGAAAAAGCATACACTCCTGACTTAAGGCTTGTGCAGGAGCCAGTGACAATACCCATTTGCATCGCCTCTATCGGGTCTTTTGCATCATAAAACGTAAATTTTCCCGCACTCTGTATTACACGCAGCCTTTCTGTTATTCTTTCCAAATGCTTATGCGCTCTTTTGAAGTGGTGGTTCTCCTCTGCGCCTGAGATGGTTTTTGCAATCCTGCTAAGGGATTCCTCTGCAATCTGAGAGTTTTGTTCTGGCGCGCTGTAATCAAAAGAGGCAGGCAGCTCAACGCCCATAACCTTAAAATTTTTCCTGAGCTGGCTGTATTCATGCTCAATTTGTTTACGCAGTTTTTTATTATCCCCCTCTTTCTGAAGCGTGTAAGTTTTTGTCATGCCTAGCTTCCATGCTCCAATGTGCGCAAGCCTGCTTTCAAGGTTTTTATTGCCGTTTAAGCCATCCAAATAACACTGGATTTTATCAGGAGCAGGCAGATATGCCTTTAATAATTCTTTAAGCTCTGCTACAATCACTGCATGGCTGTATTCCATGCGCTTTAACCTGCGAATTACATGCATTATCTCTTCAGTATTCTTTATTATGATGCCCTCCAATTTTTCTCCAAGAATATCCCTCAACGGGATAACCACAGAATTATCAATAAACCTGTTAAAAGCAGAATATTTTGCAAGCTCTGCTTTTGTTTTCAGCTCCTGCAAAAATTTCTTTGCATTTTTTGCATCAATCCTGCTTTTTGGCGCAGATTGTTCTAGTCCATCCCCTTTCTTAAGCCTGCTGCTCTGATACACCTGCCCATCACTAAAGTGGTAGTATTCAAGCAGCAAAGGTATTGCCTGCCCGGCAGGAATATCACTATGCTCCTCTAAAAATCGGGTTATTTCAATTATACTCTCATCAATTTTCGGCGCTTTGAACTGCAGGAGTTCCTCAAGCCCGACAATGCCGCTATGCATGCTGCTGCAGTCTGCTAAAATGCTGTAAAGAGAGTCAATCTTCAGCAGGGAATTAATCTGGCCTTTTATGCCTATGGCTGCTACTTCATCCAGGCCGGAAATGTAATCCATTACTTTCTTGCTTGTGTGAAGAGGCAAGCCTGCAAGCTGGCTGGCAACCTGATCATTATTGTCTTTCACAAGGTGCTCCACAATCCGCTTTTTTTTGTTATGCTCCAATTGGCCAATTTTATAAAAGTGATATAAGTCCATGAACATGCTGCTTCTATTACCTGCTTTTTTTAGCAACTCAATCCAAAATTCCCTCGCGCCTGCATCTTCATTTGCAATATTATGAGCCAGGCCATCAGCAGTACACACATTCCATTGCTGGTCGATCAGGAGGCTGCGGATTGCCTCATAATTTTTTACTCTTTCATTTCTGGCAAGCGCCTCTTTTTCTTTTGTAATATCCCTCTCTTTTTGCTCATCAAGCTGATGCTGTGCTGTTATAAACTCAGTAAAAAGATTGGCTATAGATGTACTGGTAACAGGAATATCAGACTTTGTTGCTAGTTTTCTGAATACAGGCGCGTACTGCTCGCCTCTAAAAGGCATTACTTCCTGAAGCGTGTTATACAGGTTAATACCAGTCATGCCAGCCTGTCCACTAGCCCAGCCGGCAAAACCATATATTTCATCAGCAAAGGGATGGTTATTAATCCCCTCTATAACCTGCGGCAGATCAGCATCAAATATTCTCTGACGCGCCCTTTTTTCCTGCAGTTTATCAACCCATCCCTGTGAATTAAACAGTGCATTGACAGATAAAAGAAGCGAAACCAAAGTTCCTAAAACGCCGCCAGCTGCTATGCAACTATAAACTATTTTTGATGTGCAGGCTGTAACTTTATGCAGGGCATCCAATACAGGTTGTGCCGTACCTAAAAAATTTTCTTTATTCAAATGCTTATAGACATCGCTGTTTGCATTAACTAATTCCGCAAGATTCTGTACAGCGGCGGAATCATAATTTTTTGCACCCTCGTTGATGGCAGTTATAGCGGGCTGGAACGCATCACTTAAAGGCATTTGAGCGCCCTCAACATTGGCGTGCATTAAAAATATCTTTTGAAGGCTGCTAAGATATTTCTCAGCATGTTCGAACGGCTGTATAAGCTTATTATATTTCACACATTCAAAAATAGAGTAAGCTGTGGCACCGGCAAACGCCATTGTCAGAGCTGAACCAATAAGGAACGGGCTGTTTGCTTTGAGGTTTTGCCATACATTCCCCAATCTGTCCTTAACTGTTATTCTGGAATCCTTTCTGATAATTGCCTCAAGGTCTCTTGCACGCCCCTCTTTTTGCCACAGATTAACAGTATCACTCATCTTCAGGCTTCTCCAGAATGGTGATAGCAATCTCAACAATGGTCTTTGGCTTAAGCTCGTTTCTTAACAGTTTTGGTATTACAATAATAGAATCATTCCCGTGCTTTGCAATCTTTTTCCTCAGCACGAACTTGTTTGTTTGCATTTTAATTGGATTAAAATTGTAGTTTTCATACTGGAATTTGCCAGTGATTTATAAAGATAGCGCCGTGCCACAACAGCAACCCAGCAATAAAAAATCATAAATAATTTTTTAAGCATATAAAGTATTTTATACTTTATATACAATGAAAAAATATAAAAGCACTGCCCAATAGAATATTGCTGATGGTGATAGTGCTTTACAACGACAACGCTCTAGACCTTGAAAAAAAAGTCATGGGGGTTATCAGGGAAAAAGCAGTATTTCTTGAGGCTGGCCCTGAAAATACACACCCTCACAGCTACAGCTACATATCCAGATTTGGGCACAGCTATAACGAGGTATACAACCTTTTCTTGTACCACCACACCAGCATAAAGCTGTACCGTAAAACCAATTCCCTAGGATGGATAACCTTAAAAATTGAAATAAGCGGTTTTGAGGAGGGGGCATTCAGGGATATATTAAAACAGTCTTTCATCGAGCTGAAAGAGAAAAAGCTTAACCAGAAATAGTCCCATAACCTATAAGCCTGAATCTGTTGCCAACCCTTCTAGAAATGGTTATCCTGTCGGTTTTGTTTGCGCAAACTGGAATTTTAAGATTGCATTTTATTATATCCCTTCCAAGCTCTGTGACAAAGCCAACTGTTGCCGCGGAATTAACATTCAGCATAAGAGCCTCATTCATTTTTATCGGCTCAACCTTTGTTTCCTCTTTTGCCCCTACAACACGTTCAAGCAGGAACACCTTAAGCGTCAGCGAATACAAAACAGGCGGCAGTTTTCCGGGAATACCCACAATGTTGCCAACAAGCTTGTCAGATTTAACAATAGACGGGTCAAGTTCAGTAAGGAGCGCAATACTGCCTCCTGGAGTGACTTCACTAACACTCTCACCCCCGGTCATTAGCCCTGCAATTTTTGTTTTAATCGGCTTCCAGATTTTCTTGTTTTTCTCCTCAACAGGATAGCCTGGACAGATTTCAATCTCCTGGTTAAGAGAGAGCGTGCCCTGCTTTAACGCGCCGCCAAGAACGCCTCCGACAAGATTATCTGGCGACTTTCCGGGCTTGTTAATATCAAAGGAGCGTGCAACAAGCATAACCGGCTCTTTTGAAAGCTCTCTTTTCGGCGTTGGCATAATCTCCTGTATCTGCTGTATCAAAATATCCAGATTAATGGAATGCATTGCTGAGACGGGTATAATCGGCACATCCTTATAAACAGTAGTTTTAAGAAACTCCCGGATTTGATTGTAGTTTTCAGTTGCTTTTTTTTCATCAACAACATCAACCTTGTTCTGTACAACTATCAGGTTTTTAATGCCAACAATCTCCAAAGCAGTCAGATGTTCGCGAGTCTGCGGCTGAGGGCAGTCCTCAAGCGCTGAAACAAGCAATAAAGCCCCATCAATAATTGTGGCGCCAGCAAGCATCGTCGCCATCAGCGATTCATGGCCCGGTGCATCAACAAAGCTAACCTTTCTTAAAATCTGGGTTTCAGCGCCGCAAACAGGGCACACTTTATTGATGCTATAACATTCCGGAGCACTGCATTTTGGGCATTTGTAAAATATTGCATCAGCATAACCCAGCTTAATTGTAATGCCCCGCTTTAATTCCTCAGAATGGGTATCGGTCCATTTGCCAGAAAACGCTTTTACAAGCGTTGTTTTTCCATGGTCAACATGGCCAACCAATCCAATATTTATTTCAGGCACTATTGCTGTTTTAGCTTCCTGAACCTTTTTTTTCCTCGGCATTTGCAAAAAAGAAACTACGCTGATTTATAAACCTATCGCACTAATAAAATTGCAGATGGTGTTAGCTATAGCCAAAGACATAATTATTACACCAATAGATGTCTTTGGCTAATAAGCAGAAGACGTATTAATTGGTTGATTATTTGTGTTCTCTGCTATCATAAAAATCCACAGAAAACTCCTACCAGCACTTAAAAGTGCTGGTTTGACCAGTTTTCTTTTGACAGTGGATTTTTAGGATGCAAATAAATCCTAACAGGATTTATTGCACAAAAAATGCAAAGCATTTTTTTGTGCCAAAAAAGCTTCATCCAGCATCTAAAGATGCTGGTTTTCGCTTTTTTGTGCATAACAAAATAAGAGCCAGAATGTTTGCTACCGCATTCCTGTTATAGCATCAATTTCCCTATCAATTTTATTCAGCACTTTCTCTCCAGCATCCTCTAATATCCCCATTGCAATATCAATCTCGCGTTTTGTAACATCAAGCGGCGGCAGGAATCTTATGCTTTTGTAGCCGCAACCTATAATTACCAATCCCCTCTTTAAGGATTCATTTACAACAGCATCCCTTATTTGCGGCGTTGCAACATCAACAGCGTCCATCAGACCGATTCCTCTTGCATTTGAGTAAAGCGGATTCGCGGCAAGGTGTTTCAACTGCTTTACCAAATAGTTTCCCATGGCGGTTGCATTTTCAAGCAGTTTTTGCTTTTGTATTACCCCTATTGTTGTATAGCCAACAGCGGATGCCATTAGATTGCCCTCAGCCCATGTGCTAGAAATTCTTCCTGATTCCGCGGGAAACATTTCTTTGCGGGATATTGTTGCCCCTACTCCAAGCGCTTTTGCAGAGGTTATAACATCGGGCTTTAAGCCAAAATGCTCTATGGCCCACCACTTTCCAGTCCTGCCAAGTCCGGATTGTATCTCATCAGATATAACTGGAATTTTATTTTTTGATGCAGTTTCATAAATAGTTCTGATAAAATCCTTGTTTGGAATTTTATAGCCGCCCTCACCCTGTATTGGCTCCATAATTATATAGGCAATTTCTGCAGGGTCAGTAACGCGCAGTAGCTCCTCCAGACAGGTTGTCTTTACCCTGCTATTCTGTGAGCTTTTGAATTCCCACCCGCATTCACAGCTATCAAAACAATCGCAATATGGAAGATGCTCTATTTTGGGTATCTTCGGATACCACTGCCTCTGGACTTTTTTTGAGCGGTTCAACGATAATGCCCCTAATGTTCGGCCATGGAACGCTCCTCTAAAAGCAATGCCATAGCCATAATTCCTCTGTTTTGCATAACATATTTTAATCGCATTTTCTACAGCCTCAGCCCCTGAGTTGCTTAAGAAATGCATATTCATTCCAAGATGTTTTGTTATTTCATGCAGTTTATGATGAAGGTCAGATGCTGTTGGGACATCAGCTTTTATTATGAAATCAGCCCCGGCATACCTGTCAATATCATACCCGACTAATTTTCTTTTGAGCTGCATAACTTCAGGATTATTATACCCCAAAGGAGATGCTCCAATATTACTTACAAAATCAAGAAGGATGTTTCCGTCAACATCTGTAAAGAACGGGCCTATTGCCTGCTTTTCACAATCCCTTACAACCTCATTAATATATGTTGCAGGAGCAGCATATTTCATATGAGATTGCACTTGTTTTTTAGCTTTTTTTCCCGGAATTTTTTTTACTTTTGGAGTTGCAGTGTCACGATTCATGATATTACCCCCATTGGAAAGAATTATTATGCCCAGAATTATAAAGGTTTCTAAAGAATTATTAGCTGCAAAACGTAAACTTTTTAAGTAAAACAACAAAGAACTAATGATAAGCATAGTAGGTAGCGGTAGTAGTTTAATGGCAGAATACGGGACTGTGGATCCTGTGGAGCGGGTTCGATTCCCGCCTACCGCTTTTTTGCGGGGTTTCATAACAATGAACGCCCCGCAGCAGTTTTTGATTGAACTCCATAAAAGCACAAAACCACAAAAATTTTAAAGAAATTTTTGGGTCCCAAAAGCACAAAAATCCCAAAGGATTTTTGGCTCCCAAAAAAC
>CAZGZA010000026.1:0-15783 GCA_964529655.1 uncultured Methanosarcinales archaeon
TCTTGATTTTGAGGTACTGCAAATTTAGCGAAAAGCTAAATTTGAAGTATAACCCCACTTTGTTAAGAACAAAGTTGGGCAGGGAGGCAGCAGTTGCTTATCAGACAACTTCAGAAAGCTAAATAATTACCATTAAACGTGCAGTTTATAACGAAAATCAGCCGCACGAAGCTTATCCTTAGACTAACACCAGAGGTTTTACGCTTCTCGCCTGAAAGGCTGGTTTCGGGATTGAAAATCGGCGTGCTAAAGCGCGGGGTTTAAATCCTACACCGATTTTCAATAACCCTTATTTTGAAGTTTGCGTATATTTTCACCGAAAAGTTTATATACTCATACCGTTTAGCTATCAATTGATACAAAATGAGCACTCAAACGTTAGAATTTACTGAAGCTGAGATGTTACAAAAAGAGAATCATGTGGTTAAGAGGTATCCTAATCTTAACACTGTTTTAATGGTTGAGGATTTTCTCAAGACTAATAGGGATGTGCCTATGAAGATTTCTGATATTAAGAAACAGCTTCCAAAACAGGTAATGCATGAAACATTAAAAGTCATTTTGGAATACCTTTGGAAAAGCGGCAAGATAATTTTTGGGCCAAAAGGTGTGCAGTGGATTTTCTCTGAGCCAGAGCATCTTAGTAAAATGTTGAAGAATACTCTGGAAGTGTGAGATGTTTTGTGGAAAAGAAGTCAGAGTAAAATTGAAAGGCCAAGCGCAAGAGGCATATCTTGAGCTAAAGAAAAGGAGAGACAGGGAATCTCAGTCCATACTTCGTTCTATTCTTCGGGTTTTTGATATTCTCAAGGAAAACCCTCAGTTTGGGGAACCTATAAGAAAGCGGCTTATTCCGCAAAAATTTATAGAGATGGGAGTGCAAAATCTCTATCGTGCAGAACTATCAAACTATTGGCGAATGCTGTACACCCTTGAAGGCAGCCAGATTGAGATTTTTTGCTTTATCCTGAGCATTGGTGACCATAAAGAATACAACAAATTATTTGGATACAAGAAGTTTTAACCCAATATTAGCAGGATTTATTTCAGAGCCGCATCACTTTTCCGAACATGCCTCATAAAAGTCACATTGCCCTGAGCTGAATTTGCAGAGAAAAGAGGGCTTTTTCGGGTAATCTTTGATGTCCTCACTTTGTGTGTTGAGGTGCATGAACTCTATCTCGGTTTTCGCAAACTTCAGTAACTCCCCGTCCACATTAAGGAAGTGTTCATGCTTGTCAGGGTCTTTGAGGAAGTATATCCCTACTTTTTGTGGTGGACGGCCGTAATTTACAGTGTAGAGCAAAGCATATATTGCGAGCTGCCGATGGTATTCCTCGCTAAGCTCAAATGTTTTTGAGGTTTTGTAGTCCATCAACTTTATCTGGCCCTCGGATGTTTCAATTGCATCAATAAATCCCCTGACAGCAAGCTCCTCTGATTGGATAAAGTGCTCTCGTTCTGGCACTAATTTTTTAAAAGCATCCTGAATATTTTGCTCCCGTGACTGTTTGATTTTTTCATTGAATTTGTTGAACCAGTTCATAAGCATGAACATAGACTCCTCAAAATAGAACCTCATCTGGTCATTTGAAAGCCCTAATCCCTTAAGTTCCGGGTTTTTCTCCCAGTAGTATTTGAGCAATGCCTGCAGTCTCTTTCGGCAGGAGAGCTCAAAATTCTTCAGGTTTATGCCGGTAAGTTCCATATCAAAAAACTTTTCAAGAACAGAGTGGATAATATTTCCTCTTGACAGATGAATGCTTGGCAGCATCTTCATCTTTTTGATATACTGGTAATAATAGCGCCGTGGGCACTGTTTGTAGGTATTTATTGAGCTTGGAGAATGCATCCTTTTTGGCATCCTGTTCGGCACACCAGTTGAGTATAAATATATTTCGCGCTATATTTTATCTCGGAATTTTTTCGGATTTGTTGCACAAGAATATATTAAGCTCTTCATTATCTTAAAAAGAGTGGAGGAGTCTGCTATATTAAAAGCTGCCTGGATTTGCGCGATTCTCGGCATGGCAGGGCTTAGCGCATATTATTTTCTGGCGCCGGATACTAATAATGCAGCTATGCCTTTGTTTGAGGGAGGCCCTGTTATTGTTGAGGGAGTTATTAAAAGCATGAGCTACAGTAAAGATAACAAAACATCCTTCCTGACTTTAAAGCAGAATGACCTTTTTATGGTTGCTTTTGAGAGCTTAAACATAAGCAAGGGTGATGCAGTAGTTGCGCGTGGAGTCTTTAACACCTATCAGGGCAAAAAAGAGCTTATTGTTGAACGCGTGATTAAGAGATAGTATATAGAAAGCATAGCATAATTTGGTTTACCTGGAGTGTAGTCAACCAGCTTTATAAACCACAGCGATTTAAACAGCCTTATGCTAAAAGGCCTGGTTTCAAAACTTTACTCAGCAGGTAGCATTGTCAGAACTGCCTATCTTGGCAGAGACAGCCAGTACAAGAAGCTTATTAAGTTTGCTGAGTACACTGATATGCCATGGTATCATATTGGTTCTGTAAAGATGGAAAAGACAAATGCAACTACCTTCAGAATAGCGGCGAGTGTTTGTGATCTTGGTATTGTTAGTGCATGGGCACTGTCAAACCAACCTTTTGTATTAATTGGTCTTGGACTAGTAGCTTTTGCACGATGCGGTTTGGCAGCAAGAGTTAATTATAATCTTAAAGTGTTGGAAGAAACAAAGGATGGAATTTTAGACAATTTCTATTTTTATCTTGATTCATCAACTCCAAAAAATAAAGGCGAACAAAAACCGAATAAAAAAGGCAACACTCCAAGCATTTACTCAAAAGAATTAGGGCTTGACAGCATTGACGATATTATCAAAAGAGACTATACTGATAACACAAATAACGAAGACGAGCCTAACGCGGGTTTAGATGAACCAGAAGATTTAAGCTAATCCGCAAACAGCTTATGCTTTTCCTCTCCAATAACTTCTTTGACTATGCGCTTGATTATAACCTTTTTTGGGTCAGGCATCAGTTTAACTCGAAGTTTTATGTCCTCAAAGCTTTCAAATGGTTTTTCCTTTCTTGTTTCAATGATTTCCCACATATGCTTTTTTCCAATCCCGGGCAGCAGCTCTATCTGATGCATGCGTGTTGTAAGGGGCTGCGCCTCATTGAAAAAGGCAACAAACCTTGCTTCGTTTTTATTGACAATATCCTGAACTACAAATTCTATCTCCATTTTTGCTGTATGGGTTAGCCTTTCCAGCGGCAACCTTCCAAGAATATGGTGTATCTTCTCCCGTTTGCCCTCACCGATGTAAACCTCTTCATACGGCTGGACAAAGATGCCTTTTTTAGGAACAAGCTCAAGAAGTGTGAATGAATTCTTTCCAATTACCTGTACAATAGGAGTTTTTTTATGGATTGGGCGCGTATCAAACGGATAGCCATTTGGCAGGAAATCCAGCACAACCGCATACTCCTCTCTTGAGCCACGAGTTGGTATTTCTCCTTTCTGTTCTGTTTCCATTTCCATATGTAAATTCCGTTTTCTTTACCACTTTTATCCTTAGGTTTTTTTTAATTAACTAAAGTTTATAAATGTTCTCCGGATATTTTATTTGAGAACGCCAGCTTCCTCCAGCGTTTCTATAATCTTTTTAAGGCTTTCCTCCTTAAGAGTGAGGGTGTAACCCTGCAAGATTAATTTGAGGTCATCCATGGTTTTGGGAAGCAGGCTGATAATCTTTTTGATGTGAGCGTCTTTTAGCCTGGGAATTTGAAGGCTGTCAATCTTTTTGTAGAGCTCTTCATCCTGCTTTTCAGACAGTTTAACAAACTGGTTAAGATAATCTTCTGTTTTTGTCGCCCTGAATCCAAGCTCGCCGTCCCGCACTTTGATTTTAGCTAAGATTGTCTTTGCCTCTGCCAGGCTTACCGGGTCCTCTTTGAGTATATTGAGTTTTGCCATTTTACATCTTTGTGAGGTGGACTGGGTGAACTATTAGGGTTTTAAGTTTTGAGCCGTCCTTTACTTCAATTGTATAACAACTGCCTCGTTTGCCGCTAATAGTGCCGGACTTTCCATAAAATCTAAGGTTATAGCTTCCTTTTTGGTATGCTGGCTCTGCTGTCAGGCAAACCCTCTCCCCTGGCTCAAACTTAGCGAAAAACCTTCTTAGGCTTAGCTTTCCTCTCTGTCTTAAAGGTTTAGAAAGTTTTCCTCTGGTTTTTCTTCGCTGTCCGCCAATCCTTTTCATGACCCTCCTAAAACATGTGATGTTTATAAAGATTTCGTGCATGAAAAAAGCGCGGCAGACGAAAACAAATGGGCGCGAAAACTTTATAAAGCTGCCCAGCATATTAATTTTAAGACGATAAAATCGGTTCTTGTGATTATAGAAAATGGCTGATGCACCTAGCAATGCGAATGAGTATGGGGCTGAAAGCATTCAGGTACTTGGCGGGCTCGAGGCAGTACGGAAACGGCCTGGAATGTACATAGGAACTACAGGCATAGGCGGCCTGCATCATATAGTATACGAAGCTGTTGACAACTCCATTGACGAGGCTTTAAGCGGATTCTGCACCAGAATTGAGGTTGTCATCCAAAAGAATGGTTTTATCTCTGTCATCGACAACGGCAGGGGAATTCCTGTTGGCATCCACCCTAAGTTTAATGTGTCTGCATTGCAGATAGTCATGACAAAACTCCATGCAGGCGGGAAGTTTGACAGAAAGTCATATAAAATATCAGGAGGTTTGCATGGTGTTGGTATCTCTGTAACAAATGCACTGTCTGAAAAGCTTATTGTTGAGGTTAAGAGAGATAACAAACTTTACAGGCAGGAGTATTCTTATGGCAATCCTGTAACCCCTGTTGAGGTTGTTGGAGAGGCAGCTGGGACAGGCACAAAAGTCAGCTTTCTTCCCGACAGGCAGATTTTTGAGATTGTCGAATTTGATTATGAAACAATTGCAACACGGCTAAGGGAGATGTCCTATCTTAATAAAAATGTTGAGATTAGCATCAGTGATGAGCGCACAGGCAAACTAGACAGTTTTAAGTCGCAGCGTGGGCTTGTGGAGTTTGTTGAGTACCTGAATAGGTCTAAAAAAGTGCTGCATCTTCCGGTCTATTTTCTAAAAGAAAAAGAGGATAGAATTGTTGAGGTGGCTTTGCAGTACTGTGAAAGCTATAACGAAACTGTGTTTAGCTTTGCAAATAATATTAACACCCATGAGGGCGGCACCCACCTTTCGGGATTCAGGACAGGGCTTACACGAACATTAAACAACTACGCAGAAAAGTTTGAGCTTCTTGAGTCAAATGACAGGTTTTCAAGCGACGACATTCGCGAGGGGCTTACCGCAATTATATCTGTAAAGCTTTACAATCCCCAGTTTGAGGGCCAGACAAAAACAAAGCTTGGCAATTCCGACATTAAAGGATTTGTTGATTCTATTGTAAGCTCCTGCCTAAGCTCGTTTTTAGAGGAGAATCCGACTATTGCAAAGATTATTATCAATAAATGTGTCTCAGCAATGAAGGTTAGGGAAGCTGCGAGAAAAGCAAAGGAGCTTGCACGAAGAAAAACCGCGTTGGATAGCATGCACCTCCCGGGAAAGCTTGCAGACTGTTCCTCAAAGGAGCCGGCAAAATGTGAGCTATTTATTGTAGAGGGAGACAGCGCAGGCGGCTCCTGCAAACAGGCCAGAAGCAGGAATTTTCAGGCAGTGCTGCCATTAAAGGGCAAGATTCTTAATATCGAAAAAGCGAGGATGAACAAGATTTTAAGCAATAATGAGATTATCACTATTATTTCTGCTCTGGGTGCAGGCATAGGCGAGGAGTTCAATATTTCCGGGCTAAGATATCACAAAATAATTATAATGACTGACGCTGATGTTGACGGCAACCACATTGCCTGCCTGCTGTTAACATTCTTTTACCGCTATATGCCTGAATTGATAGAAAATGGGTTTATCTACCTAGCGCAGCCACCGCTTTACAAGCTTCAGAAAGGCAAGAAAATCCTGTATGCTTATAAGGAACGGGAAAAGGAAAACCTTGTTGCAGAGCTTGGTGAGGGTGTTTCAATACAAAGATACAAGGGTCTTGGAGAGATGAATCCCCTGCAGCTCTGGGAGACAACAATCGATCCAGAAGTCAGGACACTCAAGAAAATCTGCATTGACGATGCTGTAGAAGCTGACAGGATATTTTCCATTTTAATGGGTGAGGATGTCGAACCGAGAAGAGCATTTATTATGGAGCACGCCAAAGAGGTAAGGGGGCTGGATATCTAGAAGCTCTAAATTAATCAGAAAAGTTTATATATCCTGACAGAAATATTATTTATAAGACATCATTTGTGTAGGAGGGTTTTAAAATGGGAAATTTTTTATCAGCGCTCCGGGAAAAATTTAAGGGTGTTGGCTCTGATTATGAGAACATGGAAAAAACAGAGGAGTATGTGGAGCTTGATACTGAATCAGATGATGTTAAATCCAAGATTATTATCAGGCCGTTTATAATTGATGATTTTGAGGATATTAAACCTATTCTTGACTCTTTAAGGGAGGGCAAAACTGTGGCATTAGTTAATATCAAGCCTTTAAAAGAAAAGGACCTTGTTGAGCTTAAAAGAGCTATCAACAAGCTTAAGAAGACAACTGATGCGATTGAGGGTGAAATTGCCGGCTTTGGCGATGACTATATTGTTGTCACTCCTGGCTTTGCTCAGATTTACAGAAACAAGCAGGTTAAGGAAGTCAGAGAGGAAAAAACAGGAGACGAGGAGTTTTAGATTTTTGAATTGCATTCTCAGCCCGCCACCATCTTAACTATAGTTAAATTTGATGTTGATGCATTAAGAAAAATAGCAATACTTACCTTCTTCAGGCATCATAATGGAGTATATAAAAGATGAATTTATACAGCCGCTGTTTTTGCCGATAGTTAACTTTTGCGTTTTCAAATTTGCATATCGTGCAAAAGTTAACTTCACTAAACTTTTGCCTATTTTATATACCTGACCAAAAGTTTAGCGATAGAAACCTTTTTAAATTTGTTTTGTTAGCTGATATTTTAATGGCAAAAAAAGAAACAGCAAAGGATGCGCCGGTTGAATTAGCCAAACAGATGTGTCCTGTCTGCAGTCAGAACACGCTTACACTAAGAGAAAGTGAGCAGGAAATACCTTATTTTGGCTGGGTTTACCTGTTTTCTATGACATGCTCAAACTGCCATTATCATAAGTCAGATATTGAAGCTGCTGAAAAAAAGGAACCGTGTAGGTATACCTTTGAAGTTAATGGAAAAGATGACCTAAATGTAAGAATTGTCAAAAGCGCAGAGGCAACCCTCAAGATTCCTCATATTGTTACTGTTGAATCCAGCCATGGTTCAGAGGGTTATATTTCAAATGTTGAGGGAGTGATTGAAAGGGTAAAAAAAGTTATAGAAATGGCCAAGGAAGATGAAGAAGACCTGTCTGCGAAGAAAAAAGCAAAGAACCTTCTTAAGAAGCTTATGAAAGTGCTCTGGGGAACTGAATCAATAAAAATAATAATTGAGGATCCCACAGGCAATTCAGCTATACTTTCTGAAAGGGCTGTTAAAACAAAACTTTAGGGAAATACTATGGTGAAAGTAGGTATTATAAGCGGCAGTGGATTAGAGAATCCGGCTATTCTTACGAATGCAAAAGAGCTTGATGTGGCAACAAAATATGGCAGGCCCTCAAGCAGGCTGACGCTGGGAAATATCAGCGGGGTAGGGGTTGTAATTCTTTCGCGCCACGGAAAAACACATGCGATTAGCCCGACAAATGTCAATAATCGTGCTAACATATTAGCGCTAAAGGAACAGGGGTGCACGCATATTCTTGCTGCAACAGCCTGCGGAAGCTTACGAGAGGATATTAAGCCGGGTGATTTGGTCTTTGTAGACCAGTTTATTGATAGAACCTCAAAAAGGCACCAAACATTTTATGATGAAAACGCTGTATGCCACATCCCAATGGCAGAGCCATTCTGTCCGGAATTAAGGAAGTTGCTGGTAGAATCATCTAAAGAGCTAAACCTGCAATACCATCCAAAAGGGACTGTTGTTACAATTGAGGGCCCAAGGTTTAGCACAAAAGCAGAATCTAAAATGTATCGCCTTCTTGGAGCGGATGTAATTAACATGAGCACAGCACCAGAGGCGGTTCTAGCCCGCGAGGCAGGAATATGCTACCAGGCAATTGCCATGTCAACAGACTATGACTGTTGGCATGAGTCAAAGGAGACTGTAACATGGGAGATGATTGCCTCTACAATGAAAAAAAATGCTGAAAATGTCAAGAAATTATGGCTGACAGCTATCCCAAAAATAAAAGATTATAAATGTCAGTGCCGTGAAGATATCAAAACATCAGTTATAGGCGGAGAAAACAAAATGGATACTAAAACAGATATCAAGGCAAAAATCAGGACAATCCCTAACTTTCCAAAGCCGGGCATTATGTTCAGGGATATTACTACTTTGCTTAAGGACCCGGCTGGATGGAGGGCGGTCATAAGCACATTGACAGAGCGTTATGCTGGCAAAAAGATTGATATTGTTGCAGGCATAGAAAGCAGGGGTTTTATTATAGGTGGTGCTTTGGCTGAAAGGATTGGAGCAGGATTTGTGCCAATTAGAAAGGCAGGCAAGCTTCCTGGAGAGGTTGAGCGAGAGGAATACAAGCTTGAATACGGGGCAGATAAGATTGAAATCCATAAAGATGCCATTCAGAAAGGTGCTAATGTTTTGCTTGTAGACGACTTGATTGCCACCGGGGGAACAGCAGAGGCTGCCTGCAGGCTTATTGAGAAGGTTGGCGGGAATATTGTTGAATGTGCTTTTGTTGTTGATTTGCCTGATTTAAAGGGAAAGGAAAAGCTTAAGAACTATCCAATATACACCATGTGTGAGTTTGAGGGAGAATAAAAATGCAGCTAAAAACAGAAAAGAAAATTATTAAGCCTGAATTTAAGTTTATGGATTTCGCTAGCCTTAAAGATTTGGATACTAATTTTATCATCCAGAAGCTTGAGGCAAATATAAAATTGCGGGAGACAAAACTTACCGATAGAATTAAATTTAGCTGATTGCAGCATTCGTTTTTCAGCCCAGAACCATGGGGGTTGTTGGAAAAATAAACTGCCTCAGCTCTCTTTTTGTTTCCTTTTTGATTCTGTAGATTATAAACACCTCTTTTTGGGTATTCGCTTTTAGAATGATATTTCTGGATTAATTTAGCCAGCAAAAGATATGCCTTCATAAGCTTAACTCTTAGCTGTTTTCTTTTGTGTAATAGCTGGTCAGGGTTCATTTGCGCTATAAAATGTAGATATCCAGATTTAAATAAATTTGTTTAAACAGCACACGAATGGCAACAAGCTCGTCTAAAAACCGAAAGGTTTAAATATATCTTAGTGTATCTAATACACTATTAGAAGTGTAACAAATACACTAAATAAAATTAAGCATGGAGGTGCTGAAATGAGGGGGGAAAATTTAGCGCTACTAACTGATTTTTATCAGCTAACCATGAATGCGGCATACCTTGATAATGGCAGAGACAATGAGATAGCGACATTTGACCTCTTCATAAGAAAACTGCCAAAAGACAGGGGGTACTTCCTTGCAGCGGGGCTTGAAGATGTAATAAAATACATAAAAGACCTTAGGTTTAATGAGAGTGATATAGATTATCTTAGACGACAAGGTACCTTCAAAGAAGAATTCTTAGATTCATTGAAAGGGTTCAGGTTCACAGGAGATATATATGCAGTTCCAGAAGGAACACCTGTCTTTGCAAACGAGCCAATAATAAGAGTGACTGCACCAAGAATGGAAGCACAGTACATAGAAACGTTCTTTCTCAATGTTGTAAACTTCCAGACAATGATTGCAACAAAAGCAAGCAGAGTTGTAGAAGCAGCAAAAGGAAGAGCAGTCATTGACTTTGGCCTGAGAAGAGCACATGACAATGATGCTGGAATGAAGGGAGCAAGAGCAGCGTACATGGCAGGAGCAATAGGAACATCAAACGTCCTTGCAGGAAAGGAATACAGCATACCCATCAAAGGGACACACGCGCACAGCTTTGTAATGAGCTTTGATTCCGAGATAGAAGCATTCAGGGCATATACAAAAACCTTCCCGGATAATGCAACACTGCTCATAGACACTTATGATGTAATGCAGGGAGCAAAAAATGCAGCAATTGTTGCAAAAGAGCTAGAGGCAAAAGGGCACAAGCTCTTTGCAGTAAGGCTAGACTCAGGAGATTTAACAAGCGACAGCATTGCAGTAAGAAAATATTTTGACTCAATCTGTCTTTCCTATGTAAAAATCGTAGCAAGCAATGACCTTAATGAATACAAAATAGAGGAAATGCTCAAAGCAGGAGCAAGAATAGATGCGTTTGGCGTTGGAACAGAGATGATAACAAGCAAAGACTGCCCTGCAGTAAGCGGAGTGTACAAGCTAAGCGAAAGTGAAGAAAAAGGAAGATTAGAAGCAAAAATAAAATTATCAGAAGGAAAGAAGACACTTCCTGGAAGAAAACAGGTATACCGAATTTCTGATGCACGAGGGAACTATATAAAAGACGTAATCGCACTTGAGGGGGAAAAGATAGAGGGAGAACCGCTACTTGTACAGATTGTAAAAGACGGGGAAGTAGTGTATGGAATTCCCAAGCTAAAAGATATTCAAACAAGCGCAAAGGAAAAATTAGCAAAACTTCCAGCCCAATACAAGAAAGTCAGGGGCCCTGACGAATACAAAGTAGAATTAAGCGATGGCCTGCAGGCCCTGACAGAGGCATTGGCAAAAAAATATGGAGGAGAGGCACAAACTTAAATTATTTGGCTAAAATGGCACAGGCAAATATAAGGCCCCTGGAAATGAAGGATTTGGACAACATCATGAGCTGGATAAATAATAAAAGTATAGTTAGTGATTTTGCAAACATAAAGCGCATGTCAAGGGAAAGTGAACAGAAATTCCTGGAGCAGATTCTTGCAAGTGCGACAGATAAGCTGTTTGCAATTGAGGATGAAAACGGAGTTTATATTGGGGATATTGGAGTGCACCAAATAGATTTAGCGGCAGGAATCGGCAGGTTAGCAATAATCATCGGCAACCCTGCCTATCATGGCAGGGGATATGCGCAAAGCGCTGTTAAAGAAATGCTAAAATTAATGTTTGAGGAGTATAATTTCCGTAAAATCTGGCTGATGGTAAAGGATAACAATCAGAAAGGGCTGCATCTCTATAAAAAATGCGGCTTCAAAATTGAGGGGCTGTTAAAAGAGGGGTATTACAGCAACGGAAAATATTATGACATGATAAAGATGGCAATCCTAAAACAAGACTATAAAAAAATGCATGGAGGCGGCAAAAATGAGAGTATTTTATGATGTGGATACGCAAAACGATTTTATGAACAAAGAAGGAGCGCTGTATGTTCCGGGAGCAGAGGGTATAAAACCTAATCTGGAAAAGTTAACAAAATATGCAAGAGAAAATAGGATAGCTGTAGTTGGCAGTGTGGACAAGCACTTTGGGACAGAAGAATACAAAAGCAGAGAGAGTGAACTGCAAAGATGGGGCGGGCCTTTCCCGAATCATTGCATGAGTGGAGCATACGGACAGTATAAAATCCCTGAGACTATTGTTCAATGGGGTAAAGGTGCTATGTACGGCGAGGAAGAGGCAGGGTATATCGATAATCCGATTATATGTGATATAACCATTGAAGATATTCTAAACTCCCATGAGATGCAAATAGAAGTCAGGGCCAGAACTCCTCCGTACAGCTCCAAAGACATCAAGGCGGAGATACTAAACCAGGAAGAGATAGCAATGCAGGCAGTAAACGCTTTTATTAGAGAGTATAAAACCGGTGTTCGTGATCACTTTATCAGAACATCAATACTCCCACTAATGCAAGTAGGGTATGGGATATACTTGGAAAAACAGGGTTATGATGTCTTCACAAACCCTAACACAGAAGAGCTTCTCAAAAGAGCAGGCGTCAAAGAAGCAGTTGTCTACGGCGTAGCAACAGATTACTGTGTCAAGGCAGCTGTTCTTGGAATGCAGAAAAGAGGAATACAATGTTATGTAGTTGAAGATGCAATAGCGGGCATTGCCCCTGAAACAACAAGAACCGCTTTGGATGAAATGGTTGCAGCCGGCGCAAAGCGTGTCAAAACAGATGAGGTAATTAAGAATGGACTGTGAAACAATCTGCAAAAAAATAGTTAAGGACATACAGGAAAAAACAAAGGGGCTTGAGGGGGTTGTAGTTGGAATAAGCGGCGGTATAGATTCTGCAGTAGTAGCTGCGCTTTCTGTGCTGGCGCTCGGCCCTGAAAAGGTTTATGGCATTACCCTGCCCTATAACCAACAAAATACCAAAGATGCTGATGAGCTTGCAGGTAGTTTGGGAGTCCCTTACAACAAGATTAATATCGGGCCGATTGTTGCGGTATTTGAGCAACAGGCAGCGCAGTATTTCTCCTCAAAAGAGTCCACTATGCCTAAGTCAAACCTGCAGTCAAGAATAAGAATGTGCCTGCTTTATGGAGCTGCAAATAGAATGGTTAAGCTGGTTATTGGGACAACCAACAAGAGCGAATACCTGTTAGGGTATTTCACAAAATGGGGTGACGGAGCAGTTGACTTTGAGCCAATTGGAAATCTTTACAAAACAGAGGTATGGGAGTTGGCGCGATACCTGAAAAGAAGCTGTTTCCCAAACTTTCCACAGCAGATAATAGACAAAAAACCAACTGCAGAGCTTGAGCATGGAATGACTGATGAGGAGGAGCTAGGCTTTAGCTATATTGAGTTTGACAGCTATATACAAAATAGATGTGACATCATCGGGCCAGAAAAGATTAAAAAGATAAGTGAGCGAATAGAGGCAACTGAACACAAAAGAAGGCTTCCCACTGTAACAAAGGTAGATTAAATGCGCAAAAAAATAGGATTATTTATAGGAAGGTTCCAGCCCTTCCACAATTCACACCTTGAATGCCTAAGGCAGATAGCTAAAGAAACAGAGAGTGTTATTATTGGAGTTGGAAGCGCACAGCATTCACATACAAAAGAAAATCCCTTTAATATCGATGAAAGGCAAACAATGATTGAGTTGGCTCTGAGAAATCGCATAGAAAACTATGTTGTGATTCCGATACCGGACATTGGAGACTACTCCAGATGGGTTGAGCATG
This sequence comes from uncultured Methanosarcinales archaeon, assembly GCA_964529655.1. GTDB lineage: Archaea > Nanobdellota > Nanobdellia > Woesearchaeales > JAGWAF01 > CAZGZA01. Next base: position 13,270 of record CAZGZA010000026.1, read on the forward strand.
TAAAGCAACTCTGCCCGCCTTTTGATATAGCCTACACCGGAAACATAATCGTGCGCGAGCTTTTTGAGAAAAAAGGATATGAAGTTAAAGAGCCAAAAACTCCGGATAATCCCTCAATGTTTGCCTCAGCGTCTGATATTAGGAAAATGATTTGCGACGGCAAAAACTGGCGGAATTATGTTCCCCCTGAAACTTATGAGGTAATACAAGAAATAAGAGGAGAGGACAGAATAAAAGAGCTGTATAAGCGGGATGGGTGTTTATTCCCGCGGACAGCGGCGGATATTATTATAGAGTCTTACAACGCTGAAAAAACATTTCGGGGCATTGTTCTTATCAGGAGAAAATATGCTCCTAAAGGAATAGCATTTCCCGGCGGGATGCAGGAATATGGGGAGTCAATAGAACAGACAGCAATGCGCGAGGCAAGGGAGGAAACCGGGCTTGATGTTGTAGCGCTGGAGCCTCTGGAATTCAGGTCTAATCCTAACAGGGATCCGAGAGGTCATACCAATTCAATGGTGTTTATTTGCAAGGCTTACAGCCGTCCAAAGAGTGGAGATGATGCAAAAGAGGTTTATATACTGCATCCTGAAAAGATTAATAAACTAAAAAGCCAGATGGTTTTTGACCATGCTAGTATATGGGAGAGCTATCTGAAAAAGCGGGGTGCAAACAAATGCCACTTTTAGTAGTTTACATGAAAAGCAGGTATGACATATACATACGCGAGGGTATGGAGACTCTTGATAAAAATCCGGAAAAAAACCATCTTAAGAATGTTCATGAAGCACATACAAAGACGCTTGAAAAGATTATTGAGCTGCTAAACAGAAACAGGATTGCCTATGATTTGTTTTACAGGTCTGAATTGGCCAAAACACCGCTTAGCATGTATAATTGTGTAATAACAGTGGGAGGGGACGGGACGCTATTAGAGACAGCAGACTACTTAAAAAATGGCACTCCAATTGTGATGGTTAATTCAGGTGTTTATTATGATGAAGAACAGAAGATGCGGCGCGGGAGTGAGGGGGCGTTTGCTGCAATGGATGCTTTTGATATTGAGGAAAAATTTCCACTGTTTCTGGAGGGAAAACTTCCGGCAACAATGCTAAACAGGCTTGCGGTAGAATATAATGGCAGGGTTTTAGACCACCTTGTTTTGAATGAAGTTTCTGTTGGGCCAAATAATCCGCATAAGTCCATGCAGTATATTATCCGAACAAAGGGCTTTGAGGAAAAACAAACAAGCAGCGGGCTTATAATAAGCCTGCCGGGAAACCCCCTGCCACTGCAGTTTCCTGGAGGAAGTGTGCTGCATCCTGAAGAAAAGGTTTTCCAGGCAGTGACAAAAGCTAACTATAACAGCAGATACCATCTTGAAAATGGCATTCAAAAAACAGATGGAATAATCCTAAAGCATCCAAACTGGATAGAGGTTGAATCCATGGACAGGACAGCAACAATAGCACTGGATGGAGAGCACAAGCAATATCCGTTTTCTTTCGGAACAAAAATTAGGGTATACCTTTCAGACTGCCCGCTAAAAATTATTGGATTTAATGGTGGCCAAAGGGACGGGTATTACAACACAAAAAGAAATCCGGTTATTAAAATAGTTGAATGACGCAATGTTTAAATATTCTTATTGTTAAAAATACACTTATGAAAAATGCACAGGAAACTTATGATATTGCCAAATATGAACAGCCCTCTATAACAGTTGATGTTATTGTGTTTTCCCTGCAGCAGAGTGGCCTGAAGGTTTTGCTGGTAAAAAGAGGGGTCTGGCCCTTTGAAGGAATGTGGGCTATTCCTGGCGGGTTTATTAAGATGGACGAAGACCTTGAAACAGCTGCAAAAAGAGAGCTTTTTCAGGAAACAAATGTAAAGGATGTTCATATAGAACAGCTTTATACCTTTGGCGCGCCGAAAAGAGACCCGAGAACAAGGGTTATCACAATAGCTTATCTTGCTTTGGTTGCTGCTGAAAAAATTAGGAATATTAAGCTAGTGGCAAAAACAGATGCGACGGCTGTGCAATGGTTTTCAATGTATGAACTGCCTGATTTGGCATTTGACCACAAGATGATTCTGGAATACAGCCTTCAAAGGCTTAGCTACAAGCTTGAATACACAAATGCAATCCGCGGATTAATGCCAGAAAAATTCACTCTGACAGAGCTTCAAAAGGCTTATGAAGCTATTCTGCACAAAAGAATTGATAAGCGGAATTTCAGAAAGAAAATATCAGGAATGGATTTGCTTAAGGCACTGCATAAAACAAAATCAGAGGGCATCCACAGGCCAGCTCAACTGTACTCATTTAGGAAAAAGGAGTTTATGATTTTGTTTTCAAAGCCAAGGTTTAGCTGAACATCAAAGATGATCATCAAACCAAAAATAAACAACAAACCAAAAACAATTTAAATTATTCCTTACTTGATAGAGCTAATCGGGGACGTAGCTCAACCTGGGAGAGCACCACGCTGAAGCCGTGGACGTCCTGGG
>CAZGZA010000027.1:0-15071 GCA_964529655.1 uncultured Methanosarcinales archaeon
TCCTCTTGGGTCCAAGCCCCATGCTATTAATTGTAGTATTCTGTTTCCTCTGGTTTTAGTGCCAAGGATTTTTGTAACCAGCCTATTAATTAAATCAGCGTCTTTTGCCTGCGCATAAATATCCGGCCTTTTCCTTTGAATTTGCTCTAAATCAGAATGCAGCTCCAGTAAAAGAGGAAGCACATCCGCAAATACCTCGGGAATATCAGCATAAGTTGCATGCAGCCATTCTAAATCTTTTATCAGCGATTCATCAATATCCTTAAGCCGTTTTACCCTGTCCTGATGCCAGAGCCAGTTTTCTGGAAGAAGGCCGAGCTTATTCAGCTCACTAATATGCTTTGCCAGCTTTTCATTAATCAATTTAATCATCTATTGCGCAATGCAGATGTGTAGCTTCTAATGATATAAATGTTTCTTTGCCGCGGCGGCATTGAAAAGTTAATTGTTTTAGTGTAGGTTATGTGCGTCCTGCCCGCTCTGGTCTTGCAGACTGATTTATTTCTCCCCGCACAGGTGAGGGGAGAAATAAATCATCCAAGCCTAGCTTGGACAGAGCGGGCGGGATAGCTGAACTTTTCAATGTAACCTTTGCTAAGCAAATCTTCATCCCTTAAATTGCACTATTGTAACGCCTGAATAATTCAATCCTCACCCATGCACTAAAGATATAGAATAAGCTGAATAAAAATATAGGCGTAGCGCTGCCAAGAATAGAGTTTGTTAGCATAGCAACGACCAATCCACTTACTATAACCAGCAGCCCAAGACAGTAGGCCTTTACAAATATTCTTGCGGTTGCTGCCAGACTAAATGCCTCCTGCACGCTTTTAAGCAAACCTGGTTTTTTGGTTGCGGATACTATATGCAGGCATGTCAGGCAATGCCAAAAGAGCGCTACCGCCAATAGTGATATTGCGGCAAAATAAATCGGCTTAAACATAAATAATATTGCAGCCAGCAAAACCGCCAGCAGAATAACTGCGCTGAAATCAGCGGCAACAAAGCGCCAGAATCCAAAGCCCTTTCTGGAAATGCCTCTCCATATCAGCCAATTTGAAGCGCTATACAAAATAGCAATGATAAAGACCGCAACAAACAGACTGCCCACAAACTGCAGTTTAATCGTTGATAAGATGTTTAAATTCTGTTCTATAATCTGCGGACTGGTAAAAAGTTCTGTCTGGTTAAAGTTAATTTTAATGAGGTTTGCAGCTATTCTGCCAATTACTTTGAGCATAGCAGCCACCACAATCCACGAGAGCGCAAGAAAGACTGCTTCAATAAGAATAATCCTCACAATATTTTTTAAATCAGACATGAATAATACCCCCTATCCACCTGTTTGCACTATTGGACTGCAAAGCCTTGTTCTCGTGCGGCCTCTAAAATCTGTTATGCCTGGATTGAATGTTATGCAGATGCTATTATAGTCCTTTTCGAGATATGAGGTTAATGGGCTGGTTTTTGATTTGGAATATGTGCTGCCTGCATTAATCTGCTGTGCCGGAACCCATATATACACTTCACCCTCACCAAGAAGTTCAACGCTGAAATCAATTGCTGCGCTAAGAGAGTTATAAACTGCAAATGTTGCAATATACAACCGCTCTATCTTTTGCCTGTTATTCACAGCTGTTGTTATTGGTTCTGATTTGGTTGCCTCAATATGCGCTGCTGAGAGCATATTATTTGCCGCTGTTCTGGTGATCAGTGTTGAATCTCTCTGAAGATTGTCGGGAAATGCAGCGCACAGTTGTGAGGAGTAGCATTGCACTGTTGGAAGGTGGAGCACATCGCAAAAAAACTTTCTCAACGCCTCTCTGTTTCTTTCAAGTTCCTCCTCGCCAAGAAGCAATGAGCCAAGCTTTGCAAGGCCCTGGTACTGTGCATAGATTCTGCCTGATACAAAGCCGCTGACCATTTCGCCAGTAAACTGGCCCCAGTTGACTGGCTGATAGCGCGCTTCATTATATGCATCCTCTGCAACATCCCTAAAATGCTCATGTTCCTTTTTCTGCTGTTCATAATGCCCGCGTTTTTCAGGGTCCGCGGTATTCTCAATCCACCACTCATCAGCTTCAATCTGGTTTTCGTAGTATTCCATATTAGCCCTTGCCTCAACTATATTCCTGTCACGCTGCACTCGGCTAATGCCATTAAGCAGAATTTCCTCATTTCGGTTGTATTGCTCCAGTTCTCTTTCCTGCTCCATGCTGCGTTCCTTATAATTATTGTATGCTCTTATAAGTGCAGCATTCTGCTGAAGCTCATGCCGTAGCTCCTGCTCTTCTTTAGCCAGTTTTGCACCCTCCTCTGACCTTGTTTCAGCAATCGCATTTGCAACCGGCATTATAATAGCTAAGGCTAACAAAAAAAACATCCAAAATTTGATAATACTTTTTTTTGCCATTTTTAATCAACCCAATAACTCTTTGCAATAGCCAGTCTCAACCTGCCAATAATCCTTGTTGGCCACACTTTTTATGCTTACAACTGCATCTGAGATTTTATTAAGTGTTTTTACTGCAATACACCCATAGTAAGCCCACCAGGTATGACATAGGGCTTGTGTGCATAGAGCGCCGCCAACTAATGCAAAGATTAGCCCTGGCCAGTTTGCCAGCATTTCAGTGTACCTGTTAAACATATTGCTCAAAACAGCTACGATTGGAATTGCATTAAATATTTCGCCGTAAACAAACATGCACTCATCATACGCCTCCTCTTGTTCACAGACAGTTGCCGGAAACCCAGCCTCTTTCACCTTATTCTTCATGCAAAGGGCATATTTGCACTTAACCTCGGCAAGCTTGTTTAAATTTCTGATTATGCCTGCAAGACAAAGACATCCAATGCTCAACACAAGACTCTCTTTTGGATCAATTTGGGCCGCACCCTCAAGCTTTATCTCTCCAAGAACCTCCTTATTAAGCCAGTCTATTGCGTCAGTGCACCATGGAGCTCCGCCACCAAGTGTTTTCAAACTTAATATCCTCTCCCCCATATGCGAGAAATACGCCCCATTGGGCGCTTTGTTTCCCTCAAGGTTGCAATTAATATAGCTGCAAAACGCTTCCAGCGTATCGTAAAGGTTAACTCCCTCAACATTTGTTGCCCCACTCACGGCTTTTGTAACAGGGCCGATATAGCTGTCTTCTAATACTGATTTTGGGCCATAACAAACAGCAGCGGATGTTGTTTTTAATGCGCTTCCAGCAGGGGCTGTAACAGGAACTTTTTCAAGAGCCTCTCCTGTGCCTCCAAACAAAGCAATAATGCCGTCAAAGGCTCCAAGCACAGATGAAATAATTGTTTTTGCCTGGCACACCTGTTTGGCTCTCTCAAAGAATGTTTCAAAGTTGCTAGTAACTTTCCAGATTTTTTGTGCAGACTCTTTCGCATTCTTTATTTTATGGTCATAGTTTTCAACAGCCAACCCCATAGGATTATCAAAGAAGCTTAAGGTAACTATCGCATGCTCCTCCTCAGGCGCGGTTACATATTTTCTGCCGATTCTGGTAGAGACACTAAACGGGCATTCAAACCTGAAGTTCGGAATTAAAAAATCCGAATTTGCCAGCGTGATTGAGAGATAAAAATCCTTTTCATTAGCCAGCCTTCCAACACCAGTATTTGAAGCGGTTATGCCAAGCACCCTGCCGTTAAAGTCTCCCTCGCACCTGTCCGGGCTAAAGCTGATATGAGTTGCCCTTATCCCATTTTTTTTAGCCGCTAAGCTAATCCTGCACACAACCTTATAGCCCTGCGGCACCAGTGAAGCAGCCTGACGGTCAACAGGATTAGGAGAGCATTCAACATTTGCAACCCTCCAATAGTCAGGAGCTGCCGCATCCAATTTTTCCAGCAATTCCAGACTCACTGTTTTTGTTGCTTTATTTCCTGCGCTGTCCCAGAAATAAAAAGGCAGCTGCACCCTTCCTGCCTCGGAAAATAAAACCTCAATAGGCCTCCAGTAGCATTTTGTTGCAGTGATGTTTATGCCATCTGCCACACAATAATCCGGGCTAATATTACCCTCATACCCTAATTCGCTTAGGTCTGCATAGGCATTCCCAAAATCGTTGATATTAAACTCAAACTCAAGAAGGTCATTTGCGATAAAAACCTTTTTTGCAGGCTCATTAATTGCTTTAACGCCAACAAACTCAACAGTTGGCTTAGTAAGGTCCACAATAACTTCAAAGGTTTGGCTGATGACTGGGTTGCCAGTGTCGTCAGAGCCGCTAATGCTTAGCTGCTGCCTTCCCGCTCCTTTACTTGCTGCAACATCCCAACTGCACACCCAAATATTATCATTTTGTTCGCAGTCAGTTGCCTGCACCCTGGAACCCATGCCAATTGCTCCTAAGCCAAGAAATACCTGTTTTCTGTGCAGCCCTGAATCTGCCTCCCTTAAACTAACTGTAAGCTTGGCCTCTCCGCCTACCAGATTATTCCCAAGTTTATCCTGCCTGCTTGATGCAAAAGCAACCACCTCAGGCCCAATCTCATCAAAACCAACTCTGCAGCCAACATCACCACTAAATACGTTTGCCAGCTTGTCCTCTGCTCTTAAGCCAAACCTGCACTGGCTAAAGCCACCAACAGGCACTGAGCTGAATACAGCCTGATTGCCCTCAACAACACTCTCTGCATTTTTCAGGCTGCCACGTGCCAGATTAGAAAAATCAGCTGTTACTCTCTCTAATAATAATTCATCAAACACTATCCCAACATCAACCAAAGTAGAGGCCTGCCTGCCGATGTGAGTGAGGCGCTCACCATCCTTATAAAAATTAATTTCTTGTACAGCCGGCGCGGTTTTATCAACAATAACCTCTTTGCATGCGCCTCTGCTTATCTGCCCCATGTTATCAATCGCAAAAGCGCAAATATCAAACTTTCCCTCGCTAACACCATTTAATACATAGCTTCCTGCCTGCTCGCACATCCCATTGCCCTCAATAGCTGCAAGCTCCTCTCCACCAAAATCATTTTTTGCAATTTCAATCATCTTCAGGCCAGAACACAGTGTATTATCTGAATTCTCACTGTAGTCCTCAATCCTGTAGCTAAGAATAAGATTTCCAGAACCAGCTATTTTCGGCTCAATATCAAACTCTTTTATGGATGGTGCCACAATATCCACACTAACTACCCTTGTTGCTTTTTCATTAGCAACTGCATTCGGGTCAGCTTTTGCAGCATCAGAATAAAGCGCAATATCAAAGTTATGGCTTCCTGACATGCCATAAAGGTTTTTTCTGAAACTGCATAAAGTTCCTGAAGATAACCTGTTGCAGGATTCAAAATTAAGGTATTCCTGACTTGAGTCAAAATAAACCCTTAGCTGGTCTCTTTCTATTGTGCTGTCTGCTGGCATGCTGATGATAGCATCGATTGCAAGAATGTCGTTCTGCTTAATAAATCCATTAGCATTATCCACCCCGCTTATTTTTTCAACAGACAGCATTTCAGCCTGCGCAAGCGGAAGCGATAGAATAAGGGCCAATAAAAAGTTTACTATCCCTAAACTTTTGCATTTTACATATAAAAATCGGCAAAAGTTCATGTACTTAACTTTTGCACAGGATAACATATCAAAAGTGCAAAAGTTAAGTATCCACACTTTAAAGGGTTTCATTGTCTTGTAAACCTTGGTTGAATCAGGCTTTTATACATCTCGGCATATAGCTGTGTTTCAGCTGTTATCCCTAAATCCTCTACTTTTCTGTAGCTCTCAGGCATCTGCATAAAATCAGCGGCAATGCCATACACCTCGAGCATATTGTTACTGTCAAGCTCGCTGGCTTTAACATGCCATTTAAAATTTATCTGTCCGGTTGGCATTGGATTCTGGCAGCCAAACTCCATGCCAGGAACTGTATACTTTTCCGTGAATGGCCAGGAGCCTGCCTCACGCCTCTCTGCTGGAATTGTCATATTTTCATAAGACAAAATCAGGATATTAACATCATAATCGCCCGGCACCAGCTCAATTGTTTTAAGCTCGTTTTTGGGGTTGTTGTCGCATGGATTTGTTTTCTCAAACTCATCTCCAACAAGATTTGCAATTGCAGTATAACTCTCCCCGCCAGGTGCATTAATCTTCGTAAAGGTTATTACTGCCTCATCCTTTGAACCCAAATTTATAGTTGAGGGATTAAATCCCCAGCTCGCTCTTTCCCCTGGCTTAACAAGAGTATACAATTTTATCCCCACATCTTTTTTTCTGTAAGGCTCAAGCTTAAGGTCCAGCGCCTGTTTTCTATCGCTAAATGTATCCATATCTATTGTTGTTGGATAAAAACCGTCTTTTGCAATCACTATTTTTCCGTTTAGGCATCTTGGAAGGGCTGTTTTTAAAACACCGCTTTCAATCTCTCCAAGAGGGCATCCCTCTGCTCCGCAGATAAAGCTAGCTTGAGCATCAATAACCGCTTTAGCATCATTATTCCCGCCTTCAATAATGTTTATTAAGTATTCTCCTGATGTAAACTGGTCGCATAGCATTGTTCCTGACTCAATTATATCATAGGCTGGAATTACCTCCTGGTCTGCGGCCAATCTTTTATTATCCCTAATATTAGCCTCCAGCATAAACCGAAAAACATAACCTCTTGTATTCATAGCATTTGGGTCAACTATTTCCACCATCACCGGATAGCTGATATCATAAGCAAACTGGTATCTTTGAATGCCAAAAACTGTTAGATAGTTTACCCCCACCTCCTGCGGGCCGCATAGTTCATCCCGGCAGTTTAAATCAAAGTATACATTCCACCAGGGCAGATAGCTGAAAGTAGTGTGCAGCGCAGTATAATCCTTTTTTAATGGAATAATAGTGCCTCTGTTGAGCAGCGCATCAACTGTATCCTCATCAATTTCATTCAAGCCACTGCCAATCTTCACTGTCTGGAGTTTGCTCTCACCTGAATCCTCATTAAGGTATGCAATGCGCAGAAACTGCAGATTTGGAGCTAATACCTCCTTTCTGAGTTTATCCCTTAAAACAGATTTTATCCACAACCTTCCCTTAAAAGAAAGGGAGGTTTTTCCAAAAGGCGGCAGCTTATTTTCGTCAATATCTGAATAAAATCCCAGTAGATTAAGCGTATGCGATTCAAGATAGCCCCTCTCAACCTCAAGCATGGTTAATTCATTTGCCAGCTCCAAAATCTGTTTCAAATTAAGAGGAACTGCTGCAAGAAACTCATTAATATTAAACTCCTGGTTGTTGAGCATAATCCGCAGGGGATATTTTAAAAGGGCTTTCACATCATTTTCAGTGATAAAAATCTCTGCCTCTGGCTTCCCAATTGCCTCGACAACAAAGTTGGGCAATGCCTGAAAATCCATTAAGCAATCATTAAGATTGGCTTCTATAAACAACTTAAGGTTTGCTTTAATCTGCTTTTCTGACGGAATTTGCGTTGCAAAGATACAGCTTTCTCCTTTTTCACAGGTGTTTTCCGAGGCAAGGTAGTGCCAATAAGGCACAATAACATCACCTGTTGCGCTCATGGCAACAGCCTCCCCATTTGAGGGGTTTGCAATATCCTTTTTAAAACCCTCAACATCAAGAAATCCGCCACGCGCCCCAATTGTGTCCAGGCCATCTTCAGTTAGCATCTTCAGACAGCTTGTGACATAGTTGCTTACTGGCTTTGCAGCCTCAGCAACTGCCTTTAACTCCGGCACAACAACTTCCTCACTGCTAACAAGAAGATAAACAGATACGGACACTGCTAGCAGGATTAAAACAGCAACTAGTATAACTAGCGTTATTTGCGACTTCCTGTTCAAAAAATCACCCTCTTGTTTTTGTTAATTTAGAGAATTCTAGTCTTTTAAATGTTTTGGATGCAGGTAAATACTCCAAAGAGTTTGGTGTCAAACAAAAAATTATTTATTCTTTCGCAGCTTCGGTTTTTGCTGCCTCCTCTTTCTTTTCCTCAAATAATGGTGCATGCCCCTCTTTAACGATTTTAAGATTAATCTGCACTGTCTTATCGTGGATGGTATTCCCGCAAACCAGCTTTCTTACCCTGGCTTTTTTGCTTTTAGAGGCTTTTTTAACTCCAACAGTTGGAGCTACCACCAGTATCTGCTGGCGGTTTGTTCCAGCTACATCCCACCTCATCGGAAAGCCGCAATAGTCGCTTCCGCCTGTTATAAGAAATTCGTAGCCAGGAAACCCTATCAGCTCTCCTTTTATGCTCTCCTTTAGCTGTTTTCCAATAAAATGTTTTGATTCATCCTCTGCCAGCTCTTTTTGCAGGCATTTCCCAGAAGATGTTCCAATAACAACCCTAAATTTTGGCATTGAGTCACCCCGAGAACTTTGTCTTTGCAAAGCCTCAGCTTAATGTTTTAATCTGTAAATTGCTGCATGTTTTTAAAGGTTTTGCTGCGATAGCGGCAATGCCGGAAAAAGCAAAAAATATAAACCGCAAAAACAAAAAAGAGGCTATGGCAAAAAGGGCTCAAAGCGAAGATGCTGCTGGCTTGTTTGCTTTGCTTCTTGTTGTAATCACTGCATTGGGAGGGTTTGCTTACCTGTATGCTCATTCAGGCCAGCTATCTGGCGCTGCAGTGCTAAGAGCACAAAATCCAAGCAACCATCTCATAATTTCAGGACTAAACTTAGGCGAGACTATTGGAAAGGACATAGCGGTGCTGACAAAGCTTCAGCTAAACGGTTTGGGCGATGATATAATACGGACAAGGAAACGCGCAACAAACTACCAGCAGCTCCTGCTCCTTTCTGGCACCTTCACCGGAGGCAGTTTAGTGCACACCCGGAATAATGAAGATATTGTTGGTGACTACCTTTATTTTGAATCCTCAAAACCAATATTTGAGGTTGTCTGGAGTTTTTCCCCAGGGCTTGTATTTCCTCTCGAAGATAATGATGATGACAAAGTCAAGGATGAGTTGGGGATTGGCTCAAGGAACTACCTTAACATCTTTGGTAAACCCTACCTTCTTGTTGAGGGAAAAGTATCAGGGACAGCGCTAACCTTAAAATTGTTTGGCGAGGTTGGCGCTCTTGTTATTGAAGATACTAACATCAACGATGAAACTTATGCTGATACCATAGAAATTAATGGCCGTCTTGAAGCTGCGGATGTGCGTGTTAGAGGCACTATAACCTCTGACAAAGTGACTATTACATCAATCAACTACCGCCCATTGATACACGGGAAAAAAATTGGTGATATCTACATTTCAGCCGGTCACGGCATACTGGGCTATCTACGGAACCCTGCAATACTGCTTTCAAACTCATTTGATATAATCTATGGTGGGCTTCTGGGTAAAGTGGACACGAAACAAGCTGTCACTAAAATACAGAGTTCTATTCTGGAATTTGACCCTTATGGAAGCGGCTACTATTTTATCTTCACAAACACAAGAGGACAAACCTATAAGGCCCCTTTGGTGGAGAACCGCGGCGGCAGCCTAGAGTTTGGCAGGGGAAGCCATAACCTCATTGTTGAGGAGGGCGCATCTTCAAGCGATTATAACATTGCACTCAACAATAATTTTATCCTAACAAGCAGTAGCAATACCAATGGTGTTACAAATATACTAAATTATGATGCTATAGATTACACAAATGGTAATCTGTTTATAGATGACCTTGGAGGCGGCGCTGTCTCGGCAAATTTTGATAAAACCACAAATAAAGGTAGCATAAGCGTTGGCGGATACAGCTATGATTTTTATGTTGATACTGCCGCGCCCCATTCAATCGTTGTGGACATGAATGCTGATGGCGGAATATCCTCAGATGACAGCGACATTGTCCTGTTTGGAGGGGCAAGGCTCGAACTTGGAGCTAGCGGCGACACCTTAAACATGGAGCTTGTTGTCCCGAAAAAACTTTTTAGGGACAAAGAGGCTGACGAAAGAAGCGCAATACAAATTACAAGCCCTGGTGATGAGGTGGATATTACTGTTACCTCGCCGGCTTTAATGCTTGACAAAGCAGGCTTAAAAACAGCAATGTCAAACTTTGGAATTTTATTCGTGCATGATAATGGCCATCCTGCTAATTTAAAAATCGGATTTCCAGAAGTTGAGAGAAAAACTACTGCTGTAAAAACAGGGGCCCAGCAGGAGGGCATAGTTGTTATCACGACAAAGCGCGAGGAGCTTATTAAAAAGAATTCTTAGGCTTGGCTTTTAGCGCGTAAGTTAGCGGCATGCTCAAACAGGCAAAGTCAAGTTGTGTGTCTTGGCAGTTTCTATTCTAATCTGCCTAAGATGTTTTTTGCCCTGGCAATCCACAGCTAAACCTGCTGTAAGATTCAGGACTTCCTTGCCTGACTGTTGAAAGGCATTATCTTGGCAATCCCTGCTCAGCCTTGCTCAAAGCAAGGCTGGGTGATATTTTCTCCCCCTGCGCAAGCGAGGGGGAGAAAATATCATCTGGAGCAAAGCTCCAGACAGGGATTGCTTCACAGAGGATTAGGCAGGAGCAGTTGCTTTTGCCACTTAAGTTGACAGCACCCTCAAACATCAGCTTTAAAAATACCTGTTTATTCCACAACGCAATATGGCTAACAAATTAGCTAATCCAAAAAAAGACAAAAAAATCCTGGAATCTTGCATGGAAATCAGCGTACCGGAATTGGCAATTAAGCAGGCAGCTGCAGAAGACTGGAGGATTGTAAGCCTTGAAATGGATAGTTCTGGCGAGGATATTGGAAAACATTTTCAAAAATTTCTGGATAAGCAAATACACCGTTTATGCATAAGCCACGGGCTTTACGATAAAGATGAGATAGTTATTGTGCTAAAACGAAAATTAGCGCAAACAGACAAAAGAACCCTTGCGATTTACGGTAATGGAGGCTACCATCACTATACTTATGGCCTCTGCAAGGCAGCTGACAAACTAAGCAAAGAATACTGCTATATTCATTTTGACCATCATTCGGATTATGCTGTTTCCTATTCTGAGGGAAGAATTACCTGCGGCTCCTTTGTAGGAGAAATATTGCAGGATACCCATGCGCAATCTGCTTTCTTTGTAGGCTCGTTGCCTTGGGGATCAGCTAATACTCATACAAATTTTATTACAAAATCAAGAAAAGGCAGCGAAATTGATTCGCTTGATAATATCCTTAAAAAAACCCCTGACGATGTTTACATGTCATTTGACCTTGATGTAATGGACGAGAGTGAGATTTTGACAGATTTTAGCAGGGGAACTATGAAAGCTGATAAACTGCTTCAGATGATTTCAGCAATAAAGCGGAAAAAGAGAGTTATAAGCGCCGACATCCTAGGGTATGCTATGGACAATTCTTCACGCTTTTCAACCTGCGAAAAAAGCAGGCAGCTTTATGTGCAGATAGCTGAAGCGGTTTTATCCTAAAATCCTACAGTGGATTTTTCTGCGCCTTTTAAAAAGAAAAATATTTAAACACGCTTACCTGAATAATTACTAATAAATTCTTTGAACCTAAAATGGAGCCAATTAATTTTTTTGAAAGCACTGACTTTCTTGAGCCAAAATGCCCAAAATGCGGTGCAAGACTAGACTATGGTGTTAATACTGAATGGGATGAACAAGCCAGAGAACATAGCTGCCAGCGATGCGGCTGCGTTCTTAAATAAAGATGATGAATGTTGCTATTATTTGGAGGAGAGAAATAAGATAAGACTTAGAACACTTATACTCCTCTATAACTAATCCTTACAAATTAAAGGAAATAATCAGCTAAATTGGTGATTGCATTAAAGAAGCAAGCCTCTTCTAGAACTCTCCATGGTGCAGCCAGCATTTGCGTAAAAACAATATCTTCGATTGAACTGCCTGTAATAACTGTCCCGCGAATTTTCTCTGCTCTTACCAGACAGCGATTCTGCCAGAATAAGTTAAATACTATTTTTTTGTATAATAATAATTGGTTTTATTCTTATCTATCCGATACTTTTCTGTTAGCTCAGCACGAAGTTGGTTCATATATATAACAAAAGCTATTCCTGTTTTTTCATGGCGTTTTGAACCAGTGGTGTGGACATAGTTTGCTATTACATCAAACAGTGCATCTCCATCTTCGTGCACCATATCCTCTTACCTTTTCCGCGCCCTTTCCCTTTCTTCTTAGCCCCCTGCCCCTTCTTCCGGCAGAGGTTAGGCCCCTGAATGCCCTTCCTCTTTGCATTGCTATGCCCCTAAGATCTTTGTTTGCGAGAATGCTCGGATGAGAGCGGTCAACAACTATTGTTTCATACCAATAGTAAAGGCCGTCCTGTCCAACAAAGTAGGAGTTTAAAACCTCACAATTTGGATAGTGTCGCTGAACCTTCTGCTCTGCAATTGCCTGATAATTTTTTTGCAGCGCCATTTTTGTACCGCTGCGCTTTGACCTTCTGCCGCCGCGCCATGTTGGCCTTGTATGGCCGCCTCTTAACACTCTTTGCCTTACAACAAAAATACCCTGCTTTGCTTTATAGCCCAATGACCTTGCACGGTCTATACGCGTAGGATGATCAATCCTGATTGTAGTCGGTTCACGTCTCCAGAGAATAAGCCTTTGCTGCCAGAGCTCTCCAAGATTTTGTTCTGGCTTTTTCCAAAGCGCTCTTACATATTTGTAAACTCCCATTTTTGGCCTCCATTATTTTATTTATTGCGAAGATTCAGGCAAGCCAATGCCCACATCTCTTCTGAATGCATTAAATCGCGGGTTGTATAAAAAGGTTGCGGGAGCTGTGTGGCGTTGTACGATTTCAAAAGTCGTGCATGCTAAATTTGGAATTCAACAATGGAAAAAATTGTCGTACAGAACTGTTATTGTCTACCCACAAAATAGTGATAGTTAAATTCCAAATGCCGCTCAGATTTGTTACTGCCCGCCGGATGCTGTTGTAGAATTCTTACTTCTATCTTGTAAAATCACGATTTTATTTCTTTATAGTTTATAATATCAAGTTCATTTCTTCTCGAGCTCTTTCTTTTTGTTAGTTTTTAGCAGAAAATTATCGCTTGAAATAATAGACTCTCCAAGATTCCTCTCCAAATCTTCTCTTGCCCTTTTTGCGATATTTCCACCTTTTTTAGCAGATGTTTTGCATTTGTTAAAACCATAAGAATCCTCTTTTTTTGTAATATCCGTAGTTGCTTTTTCTCCAAACATAGTTAAGATTAATTCCCAATCAGTCATATGGTCTCGTAGATTCAGGGTTTGTTTTTTCAATGACTTAAAGTGCTTATATTCCTGTACGGTTTTACCGAAGGTTGCTTTGGAGATTTCGTTTGTAAGTATAGCAAACTCTTTCTGTGTTTTTATGTCCCTGTCTTTCCATTCATCAGTCAATTCCTGCCTTATTGCAATGCCCCTTAATCGCTTGTCTATCCATTCTTTGGGGTATCCTTTAAGCCCATAATATTCCTTGATTCTATCCTGCCCAATTTCCGGGTTTTCAATCTCTTCTATTCTTTCATAACCTACTTGAGCAAGCCACTGCTTGAAAGGCTCTGCCTTTGACGATGGGATTGATTGGATTATTCTAAACATATTCTTTGTATTGGCACAATCTACAGCATAACACTTGCCATCGGTAGAGGGTAATCTCAGTTGTCGACAAAGTGTCGATAACTCAATCCCTCCGCTTTCCAACTCTCTTTTTTTGAGGCGATACCAATAATCCGTAGCATCAGCGCTGTCTGTCAGAGCTTCAATCACATCCACAACGGAAAAATACCATTCTTTCTCATGTAATACCCTTCTTATTTTCTTGTCTTGAAACACAATAAGCTTATTTGTAGCATCCATCTTATTCACCCCTAATTTTCTCTGCAGGCATTTCTTTCGGTTCTGTTTTTATATTTCTGTTGTTTATTAGTGTCTTAAACCTTAAATTTTTTTCAGTGTTTGCAGCGCTTTAGCAGAGATACCTTCAGCGCCATTTAGTGGATGGACAGGAATATTATATCCGTAGTGTTGGACTAATCTTTTTGCAGTAGAGGTGTCTTCTGCATAAATTCTGCTGACATATCTTTTCAGTTTTACTTTTATGTTTGTAACAATATCGTGTGTGATCATGCCTTTTTTGGGGCTTTCTATTAAGTATTGTTTTCCTCCTGGCGCGATTAATGTCCAGTTCATTATTTTATATGCGCTTGGCCTGAGCTCAAAAACAAAATTTCCGTATTGAACGCAGCTGTTAAAATTTTCTCTGGCGTTAAAAGGCTTTGGCGCTGCAAAAAATGTGAACCATTCATCACGGCCCGGTATGTCAACCATGTTCTCGCTTTTCTCTGTTTGAATTAATCCCTTTTTATATTTTACAAGGGAGTCATGCCTCATCCTTGTCTTTAATGAAGACAGCCTGTTAACAATCTCTCTTGCCTGAAGCTGTGCAGCACTGCCAAAAACAGAGGTTGTATAAAATTCCGGAGTTCCTATTTTGTAGTCTTCAACAAGAGGCTTTGTTAAACCTGCAAATTTTTCTTTTGTTATCAACTGCTTTGGCGCTATCTGAAACAACCCAATTAATCTGTCAAACAATATAATTCCAATAGGAACTAAATAACCTGATTTGAGTATGGCTTCAAAAGTATCCTCTTTGCAGGCGTGGTAGTAGCATAATGGAAGCTCGCCCGCTATTATTGTATTAATCTCATTTGCAGTTAATTCATCATCAAATTCAGAAACTGCAAACCTTTTGCCACTCTGTAATTTTAATAAAAACTTTTGAGGTTGGACATATCTTTCCATGTATTCTACTAAAGCAGTTTTTAGCTCAGAAAATGAAACTCCCTTAAAGTTCTCAAATGGAAAAGCCTCAATAATAAAACACTTTTTGCCATACACTTTATACAACCCCATAAACAAACCAAAAAATGCCCAAACATCCCCCGAGCCTGTTTTTGCATATGCTCCTAAAATTTGAAAGAATCCAGTAAAATTAATGTTTTGTTTTTTCAATTCTTTAATTGCCCCAACTAATCCAGGCCAGTTTTCTTTGGTGATAATGTATTTAACAGCAGGCAAACCATCCCTAAATAGATACCCTGCATTTGTTCCAGCTGCTTTTGCCATTTC
>CAZGZA010000028.1:0-14735 GCA_964529655.1 uncultured Methanosarcinales archaeon
TTAAAAATCTGGCGGTAATCTCCCCGACCTCATTTTACTCCGCCAGCTTTTTAAATTATACACCAATTTTTTCTTTAATGCTAACATTGGATGAATATTTTGAGGCAGAGGGTGTGAAAGGCCCTATTGATTACGCCGCACTCCGGGCAGCGGGCATATCAAAATTTGGCAATGCCTACAAAAACGAGGCTGCTTCTGTGAGAGAAGCATTTGACCGGAAAGGGCCGTTAAAGGATGTTGTGCTTGCTGAATATTCGCATCTCGCAAGATACATGCTTCTGGCACATATGCTGATGCTTAACTATACACAGGTGCGCGAGAATACAGAAATTGTTTCAAGGGAGCTGGCGCCTGCCTCTAATATTTTGGATTTGGGCTGCAGCGACTGCTTCAAGACTGTTTTTTATGCTCTTTGTTATCCGGATAAAAGATTCACTGGCGTTGACATGAATCCTGAAAGCCTGGAGGTTGCTGCACAGAAAATTGCAAAATATGGCGTTAAGAATATTGAGCTTTTTAGCATGGATATCTATGATATTCAACAGCTAAAAAGGTCGGATGACCATGTGCTTGCAATAAATATGCTGCATGAGGTGCAGCAGCCCCCAATTTTTGATTGTTTTGGCGCATCCGGTAATATGGATTTTTTCGGAAAGGCAAAAGCTATAGACAAAGTTATGCAGCCGCAGGCTCATTTTATTATAAGCCTTAACTATGATTCTGAGGATGGTGAGCATTTTATTTTCAGCACCGAACTTGCTCCGGCGCTAAAAGATATTAGTATGGTGCTTGTTTCAAAAAAAGCAAAATATTTCAAGAAAGACAATGGAGAGGAATATAACGGGCTTTACCATTTTGTTAAAGAACACAAGGTGGAAAAGAAGATTAAAGACGGATTAAAATAACGCAGACTCGCTGATTATGTTATAAGCTTGCATATCTCTGTTCTGAAAAGCGGAGTTTTAGGGTCGCTATTAATAGTCCGCGAGTCTGCGGGATTAAAAAGTGCGCACTAAAGTGCAAGGTTTTGGATGCACACTTTTTAATAAGCTATCCAATCGCCCTTCTTACATCAACAGCTTCTACAGAGGCAACGCCTTTAAGCTGAGAAATTGCATTTTCTATCGGCTCTGTGCCGCCGAGCTTTTCATTTATAACAAAAATAATCCTTAGCGAAACCAGCCCGAATGCTATAGGCTCCTTTTCTGTTTTGCCAACCTCTCCCCCTGCTTTTTTTATTATTCCATCAGCCATACTGCTTATGGCATCAAGGTTAACATCCGGAGAAGATGGCATTATTTTTAGGGTAACAACAACATCCGCCATCTTTAGTTTGGCCCATCAAAATTGCATTCAGGGCATTTGTATTTTGCAGCCCGTTCCCTGCAGTTTTTGCACCTTATAACCTCATATTTTCCACAGCAGGGGCATTTGAACCGCGTTGTCCCGGGTGTGTTTGTTATCCTGTTTTTACAGGAAATGCATACTTCATTCATTTTGAGGGTTTGTAGCTGTGAGGGTATATAAAGATTTCTAACTTCATCTTTAATTCCGCAAAAGATTTATATATTTTGTGCATTCCTCTCTTGAAAACGTTGGAGTGGTTATAATGTTAGATACGGGCTATAAAACAGGGGTTAAGAAATCCAGGTTGGATATGCCTCAGGATTCATCCCTGCCTCTCTCACACGCTTATGTTAAGCCACCTGTACGCCCTGTTTCTTATAATATTAGGTGCGAGAACCTTTGGGCGCCCTATCCGCAGCATATTAGGGCATTGCCAAGGTTTCGTTCGGTACCACCCCCCAGCTATGAATGGTAAGTTCTTTACTTTTGAATGGTAACAAAGCTATATAAATCTATTTGCTAATTTATTCTCATAAGAAAAGGGGTGGAAAATGCCTTTAATCCAAACGCTCAGGCAGGCATCTGAGTCCGGTCTGAAAAAAAAAGAGGTTATTTTTGGGCAAAAAGAGAGTGAACTTCAGAATCGTGAGATTAATCTTCGTTCCCGTGAAAAAAATCTAAGGGAGCAGGTTG
This sequence comes from uncultured Methanosarcinales archaeon, assembly GCA_964529655.1. Lineage (GTDB taxonomy): Archaea > Nanobdellota > Nanobdellia > Woesearchaeales > JAGWAF01 > CAZGZA01. The sequence goes on from CAZGZA010000028.1 coordinate 2,041, forward strand.
CAAAATTTCAGAGCATACTCCAGAGCAAGGAGGATATCCAGAATTCAAAGGAAAAGCTGCTTGACAGGATTGGCGTGCTTAAGAAAGAGGAGAGGCTGCTTTTGGAAAAGCTTGTCGAGAGAAAGGAACAGCATAAGTCAGTGCGCCTGGACATTGACCATCAGGTTCAGAAGTTTGAGCAGAATGAAAAGAAATTTCTTGACAGGATAGATGAGCTTTACAGGCTTGAAAAAGACCTTCTGGAAAAGGAGCAGCTGCTAGAGCTTAAGGAAAAGGTTCTCAGAGACAAAGAGTCAGAGCTTGTTAAAAGGGAGAGGGCTTCAGAGTATATTGAGGCCAAATCGCAAAAGCTGGCCAGGGACTGGAATGAAAAAATTGTTAGTCTTAAGGAGGAGAGCAAAAGGCTGTATGAAAAAAATTCTGCACAGAACAGTACGCTAAAACAAAAGGAAAAAGCTCTCAACCAGATTGAAAAAGTCATCAGGAACAAGGGTGCAATTCTTTCTGAACTTAAAAAAGAAAGGGATGTGCTAGGCAGCCAGAGAACCGCTTTGAATGAGGAGGCAGCCAACCTTCATTCTCTTAAAAAAAGCATCGCAAAAAGAGAGCGCTATCTTCACAAAAAAGTGAAGAAAGCAGACCGCCATGTTGAACATGCCAATCACCTCCTGAGGAAGATTGGCGAGGAAGAAAAAACAGTTGAAAAAAGGATTGCTGAAAAAGCCGCTGCATTACAGGAGCTTGACAAAACATATTCAAAAGAGGTTAAACAGCTTGATGGGGCAAGGAAAACAGAGCTTGAAATCAATAAAAATCAAAAAGAGCTGGTGTATCATCGGGAGGAGCAGCAGAAGCGCACCGCGCTATTGGATGAAAAGGAGCGTTTGCTGAAACAGCAGGAAAAGGAATTTTCAAAAAAAGAGAGCTGCTTTAACCATAATATCACCTATAAGACAGCCGAGACAGAGCATCTTATTGCCAAAAAAACTGCTGTCTCTGATAAAGAGCTTGCGAAAAAGAGCGCTGAGCTTAAGGTTATTGAAATAAATCTTGACAGGGATGCAAAAGCTCTGGCTGCTGAGAAAGATGAGCTGAACAAAACAAAAGCCATGCTATCAAACTATGATTCAAAGATAGAATACCTGAACAAAACCAAGGAGGAGGCTGTGCGTGAGGAGAAAAAGCTTGAATCAGTTAAGGATGAGCTGCTAAAGGAGCGTTCAAGCCTTGATGCCAAGCGCAGTAATCTAAGAAGCCTTGCGGGGCAGCAGGCCAAAAAAGAAAAGGAGTTGCGGCGTGCCAAGGTTAAATGGCTTGGTGTTGAGGACCTGATTAAAAAAAGCAAAGAGGAATTTGGCAGGATTTTCAGGAGTCTTGAAACCGCTGTTGCCGAGAAAAAAGCAGAGCTTCTTAACATCACTGAAATGCGCCGCTCTAAGCTTCAGACTGTTGATGAAAACAGGAGTTTCATTAAGGAACAGCTGAAAAAAATCAATGCATTAAGGGAGAGGGATATTAACATGCTTAAATCCAAGGAGGCCGAGGTAATTGAGGCTGCAAAGAACTATGAATCCGAGAGGAGAAAGCTAATGGCAGAGGAGGACAAAATAACCTCAAAAATAAAGGTTTATGAGGCAGACGCTTCTATGTTAACTAAAAAAGAGTCCGGGCTTACAAAGCTGAAGGAGGGCCTTAATGCACATGAAATGGAAATCAAAAAAGAGGCTCTTAAGCTTGAAAAAGACAGGGAAACCATTGCTAATGAAAAGCTTAAGCTTGATGAGCAAAAAGATAGGTTGAAAAAGGCGTCCATCGCTAAAAAGGGTTTTGTTGAGCTTGAGGCAAAAAGGGATGGGCTGCAAAAAGAGATTGAGCTGCAGAGGGAAAAGCTTGCAAAACTATCCTCACAGATTAGTGCAAAGCAAAAGGCTGTTGCTGAAGCCGTAAAGCCAAGGCCGCTTTTGTTCAGGCACACTAAACCTATTGTCAAGTTCCAGCAGCCAGCTAATTTTGATGTTTTGATGGCTGATGCGAAAAAGGCATTAAGCGAGGGGCATCTTGACAGGGCGATGAAGCTTGCTGTTGAGCTTGAGCTGTTGTGCGATAAAATAAAGGCCCAGCCCGAAAGAAGATATGATGTTGAAGAATTGAAGACAAATATTAAGCTGGCATCGCTGTCTTAAAGCTTGTTTGTTATAAGCTTAATTTCTCGTTTCTGTTTTCTTGCACCAACCAAAATGCCAATTCTGTACTCTTTGATTGTCTGCGGAATTTTTATTTTTTTAATCATCTCCTGGGGGTAGTATCTTGGCATTCCGATTACGTCATAGATTCTTTCGTAGACCTCGATATTGATTTTTGCGCTGCCCCAGACTAAGTTATTCAGGTCATAGATGATTATTAGTATCACAAAAATTGCGAAAATAAAGCTTGCTCCGATGAATTCGCCAAACACACCATCAAACTGTATGTAGCACCATATTGTAATCAGCATAAATGGCAGCAGGCAGAGCACAACCCAGTGGTACATGCCAAGCTGGTCTCTTACCCGTGAAAGAATCTCCTTTCTGTTTTTTGTGAACTGGTCAAAAATGTTCAGGATTCGTGAAAGGTAAACCTCGGTTTTTTTGTTTTTTAATAATTTTAGCAGTTTATAAAGCGCAAAATACTCCTCTCTCAGCTTTTCCTGGTATTCATGCACACCCAGTTCAAGGGCTTTCATTACATACTTGTCTATTCCATCAGCAGCTTTTTTGGCAACTTTTTTATCTGCAAGCTCAAAAAATTGGTGCAGGTTTTCTAAGCTTGCTGTTTCTGATGAGATAAGTGTCCTGATTTTTGTGAACCTGTCCCACAGTGATGAAATCAGGAAACCAGAAAGTATTGCAAATAACATACTTATAAATGAGAATATAGTTTTCATCTCCTCTGTTATTGGATGCCCGCCAAAAGGGTTAAAAACCGCAATAACAAAAGCTAGTGAAAGAGGAATAAGCATAAACATCAGGCTTTTTAATGTCTGTTTCACATGAATAAATTGGTTTTTTTCCTATTTAAGGTTTTCTAGAGGTTCTAGTGGTTTGCAGCAATAGCTAGCATAGTAAAGCTTATAAAACAGGAAATTCCAGTGGGTATTATGACATTTAAGCTCTGGAAGGCTGTTGCTCTCATGTCAGGCACTGTTGTTGGCGCAGGAGTGCTTGGTTTGCCCTATGTTGTTGCAAAAGCCGGTTTTCTGACAGGCCTTGTTGCTATTGCATTTTTGGGTTTTTTGGTTGTTCTTTTAGCTCTTTATTTTGGTGAGGTTGTTTTAAGAACCAAAGGCAATCATCAGATGGTTGGTTATGCTGATATCTATTTGGGTAAAGTTGGTAAATATATTCTTAGTTTAGTGTTTATCTTTAGTGTTACAGGAGCATTAACAGCTTATACTATTGGGGTTGGGGCTTCTATTCATTCTATAGTAAATGTTGGTTCTCCTTTGCTTTTTTCTCTGCTGTTTTTTGCTTTTGGCGCTTTGTGCATTTATTTCGGGCTTACGCTTATTGAGAATATTGAGTTTATTCTCTTTTGTGCAATGTTAACTACTATCCTGGTTATTATAGGATTCTCTTTTGCTAATGCAGATACTGCAAATATTGACCTTGGGTTTCATCCTGCTAAACTTCTTGTTCCTTATGGTGTTGCCCTGTTTGCTTTTTTGGGCCTGCAGGCTATTCCTGAGATGAAGATTGAGCTGAAAAGCAGGAAGAAGCTTTTGAAGTGGGCGATCTTTATTGGAATGATTATCCCATGTATTTTGTATCTTCTTTTTTCAGCGGCAATTGTCAGCATTAGCGGCTCTGCAACAACCGAGATTGCAACGCTTAGTTTAAGTCGGCATATTGGGCTTTTAGGCCATATTTTAGGAAACATATTCGCAATAATTGCAATGAGCACATCATTTTTGATTCTTGGCCTGGCATTGAGGGATGTGTATATGTATGATTACCAGCTTCCAAGGCCTGTTGCCTTGGTTTTAACCTGCGCTGTCCCATTACTGGTGGCTGTCTTTAAAGTTGCTTCATTTATCAGCATTATCGGCCTTGTTGGGATTTTTATGGGCGGTGTAGAGGGTGTTATGGTGGTGTTAATGATTTTAAGGGCAAAAAAGCATGGCCAGAGAGTGCCTGAGTATAGTATGCCTGTTAACTGGTTTGTGCTTCTTGTGCTGATTCTTTTGTTTGTTGGCGGCACTATATCTTATTTTGCTCAATTAGTCGGATGATATTGCCTTTTTTGTTAACCTCAAATTTTCTATTAAGAAATAATTCTGTTACATAAATATTGGTTAAGGTGTGTTTTGTTATTTCTGTTGTTGTTATTGTGCCTCCAAAAAGGCCTAAAAAGGGTATGAGGTTATCGGCTAGATGCTTGTCAATTGGTTTATTGGCTTCTATTTCTTTTTGCAGTGATTTAGCTGCCTCAAAGCCGACATTCTCTGCTTTTTTTCCTGGTTTGCCTAAAGAATCCGCTCCAAGGATTGTGTTGTTATATACTGCCCAAAGAACAATCCCTGAGCCTGTGCTTAGTGTGTTGCAGTATTCGGCAGTAATGTCTGGTTTGTGGTTTAATGTTATTTCCGCTGATTTTTTCTGCCGCATCGCAACCTCTGCTGTTTCTAAATCCATCGATGCATGAGAAACTCCCTTAATGCAGATAAGTTCACTTTTTTCTGTTAAATTCAATTTTGGCGCTAATCTCCTTGTCTCAATATCAAACTTTGGGTTTATTGTAATTTCCACATGGCCTCCACCTTTAGGATAATATCCTCTTTTAAGGAGGTTTACCTCAATTTCCGCGTAAGGCTTGAGGAATGGCATAAACACGTTTTTGAAATAGTCTATTGGCATTGCCCACTCTGTGTCAGTTCCTCCAAGAAGAGTTAATTTTACTTTTCTTTGAGCAAGAGCCAATGGTGGAAGAAGCGACTGCATCAGCAATGTGATTGAGCCTGCTGTGCCAATGTCTATCAGCATATTTTTCGGCCTGAATTTTTTTGGAATAAACTTAAGGTATTCTGAGCCGGTTGTATTGCCCTCAACTGTTGCATTGCAGAGTTCCTGCAGTGCTTTTATCGCATGCAGGTGCTGCGGCTTTAGCCCGCTTTGTTTTCTGCCTTTGCGTATATCCTTAATTTCAAAGCTCTGCTTGGTTAGAGCGGCTAATGCTAGCGCTGTTCTTACAATTTGCCCTCCGCCCTCAAGAAATGAGCCGTTAACAGATAGCATAAGTTTGAATGGACTGGCGGATATTTAAAGATTGTGAGTTATCCGGAAAAGTTTGCAGCTAACTGCATAAGCCAATCGCATCTCCAACCCTCCGCAAGCTTTAAAACCCCTAGGTTTCTTGCCGCATCAATGGAGTATGATATTATCTTTGTTGTTGGAGAGGTATTCTTTGACCATCCCCTTTGCGGGGTTGCAATACTTAAAAGGCTTCTTGAGAAAAATAACTATAAAGTTGGCATTATTGAAATGCCACAGACCGATGCAGACATTGCAAAGCTTGGCGAGCCAAAACTTTTTTTTGGTGTCAGCTCCGGCAGCATTGACTCAATGGTCAGGAATTATACTCCTCTGAAGAAATTAAGAAGTGAGGATAAGCATTTGGATTATAATGAGCATGTGCCGGACAGGGCTGTAACTGTATATTGCAACTGGATTAGGAAGCATTTCAAAGATTCTGTTATGGTTATCGGCGGTGTTGAAGCCGGCCTAAGGCGTTTTGTGCATTATGATTACTGGGATAACAGGCTAAGAAAGCCGATTCTGCTGGATTCAAGGGCTGACATTTTAGTTTTTGGAAATGGGGAAAAACAGATTTTGGAGATTGCGCAAAGGCTTCGCAGCAACTGTGATTTAAATGCTGTTTTAGGAACTTGTATTGTCAGCACTGAAAAGCCAGCAGATTTTGTTGAATTGCCCAGCTATGCCGATGTTTTAAGCTCAGGAGAAAAATTTTGTGACATGCAGAATTTATTGGGCAATGGCACAAATCTGGCCCAAAAGATTGATAATCGTTATATCCTACAGTATAAAAGCCCGGTTTATAGTTCTGATGATTTAGACGAATATTACGAGCTTCCTTTTTCAAGGATGATACCGCAAAAACATCTTAGGGGTTTTGAGTTTAGTGTTGTAACCCACAGGGGATGTTTTGGATGTTGCAACTTCTGTTCCCTGAATTTGACGCAGGGAAACCGGATTGTTTCAAGAAGTGAAAAATCAATACTCAAGGAGATTGTTGAAATCACAAAACTGCCGTTTTTTAAGGGCAATATTGATGATTTGGGCGGCCCATCAGCTAATATGTATGGTATGGATTGCAATAAATGCAATAAAAATTGTGTTACTTGCGATAAGCTTGATAGGGCTAATACGCGGCTTATTCATCTGTTGCAGATGGCGAGGAAGGTTAAAGGTGTTAAGAATGTCTTTATAAAAAGCGGCATAAGGTATGATTTAGCATCTCCCGAATACCTTAAGGAGATTGCATTACACCATACATTTGGCACATTAAGAGTTTCCCCCGAGCATGTTAACAGGAATGTTTTGCGGCTTATGAACAAGGACAGCGGAAACCTGCCTGAGTTTATTCAACTATTCAATAAGCTTTGTTCAGGGAAAGAGCTATCCTTCTATTTTATGGCGGCGCATCCTGGTTCAACAATGGCTGAAGCTAAGGAATTGGCTGGGGCAATCAAGGATTTAAAAAATGCCGAGGCTGTCCAGCTCTTTACCCCCACACCCATGACTGTTTCAACATGCATGTATTATACTGGCATGAACCCTAAAACCAAGGAAAAGGTTTATGTGCCTTATAGCTATCATGAGAAAAAAGAGCAGAAGCGTGTTATGATGAAGAGTCTTGGGTGCCAGGAAATTAATTAAATTTAAATATAATACCCTCTTTAAACGTTGTTATGGTTGGCGGCAGTGATATTAAGGTAACCTGCAGGAAATGCGGAAGGAGCGCTCCTGCTGACAAATTCGTTCTTGATAATGCTTATAAGATGGTTGTCTGCCCATCCTGCATTAATGAGCGCAGGGATAAGGACAAAGTTCTAAGGACATTGGAGGAGAGAAAGGTAAAAGAGAATGAGGAGCTGAAGAAAAAGCCAGTTGGCTGGGATGCTGAAGATATGTACCTGGAAAAGGCCCATAAGGCAAAAGAGGCTGAAATTAAGGTGCTGTTCGAGCGTCTGGATGTTGAAAAGGTAAGATACACCTGCCCTAAATGCAAATATACATTTGTTTATAATACCGCTAAAAGAGTTCCTAATCTATGCCCATATTGCGGTGAAATAATACATATCTCAAAGATAAGGTGAGCATTCCAGTTTGATTATCTTTATATATTCTGGGTTTAACATTAAACATCATGGCTGGTTTTAGCTATATGCTTGCGCCTATTGAAGATATGACTAGCAACGCATTCAGAACTATTTGTTTTAGGCATGGCGCTGATTTAACTTTTACAGAGATGGTGCGCTTTAACTCTCTTGCGCGCAACAACAAAACAACCTGGGAGAGGATTAAGCTTAATGATTCAACACCCACTGCAATACAGCTGATAGGCCATAGGGAGATATTCCTTAAAAAGTTTTTAAGCAAATTTTCTCCTGCTGAGGGTTTTGCCGGCTTCGACCTTAATCTTGGCTGCCCTGCCCCAAATTTTGTGAACAATGGGATGGGGTGTGCGATGATTAAAAGAATAGCAAAAACAAAGGCCTTGGTTGGAATAATAAAAAAAGCAGGCTACACTATCAGCATAAAGCTAAGATTGGGGTTGAATCAGTTTGAAAAGGACAAAAAGGTTTACCTGAATCTTATTAATGCTGCTGATGCAGATTTTTTTGTTGTGCATGCCCGCCATGGTATGCAAACCTATGCAGAGCCGGCTGATTTTTCTGTCTATGAGGATTGCGTAAAAACCGGAAAAGAGATTATTGCAAACGGGGATATAAATACAAAAGAGCAGGTTGATTCTCTTAAGAAGATTGGTGTTAAGGGGGTTATGATTGGCAGGGCTGCTGTTGCAGAGCCGACAATATTTAATCGCCTTAAAGGAATTCAAACCCTATCATTGAATAAGGTTCTTTCAGATTATCTTATTCTTGTAGAGAGGTTTGGCGAGCCATTCAGATACAGGAAGAACATACAAAAGCATATAGGGCAAAATCCTCTTTTTAATGCGCCTAATTTGTAGATGCTACGAAGTCATAAGCTTTATATAATTAATAAATTCATTTGTAGTTGGTAGTTAGCTGTACTATAAACTGTAAACTGCTAACTAAAAGAGGTGAAATATGCCCGAGCATACATGGTACCGGGAGTTTATCAATAAAAAGTATCATCCAAAAGCAAACGATGTTAAGGCTCTTTTTTATTATGAGCCGGCTGCTAAAGTTTCTGCTGAGGATGCTATTGGAAGAATTGCCTCTGAGAGTTCCTCAGGCACGTGGACAACGCTTACAAAGCTGCCCAGGCTCCTGCCAAAAGTAAAAGCGTATGCCTATAACTATAACTCTCATTTTGTAAAGATTGCCTACCCAAGGATTGACTTTGAAGATGGCTCTGTTCCGGCGATGATGTCCGGGATTGGCGGAAACATCTTTGGGATGAAGGCTGTTAAAAATCTTCGCCTTATGGATGCAGAGCTGCCTTTGGACTACATCAAAACCTTCAGAGGACCATTTTATGGGAAAGATGTTTTTAAAAAGATTTTCAGGCGAAGCTCAGGCCCTGTTACAGCTGTTGTTCCAAAGCCAAAGCTGGGCTATACAGCAAAAGAGCATGCTGAGATTGTGGCAAAGGCTGTCTGGAGAGGGGGGATAGACTGCGTTAAGGATGATGAGAATCTTACTAATCAGAGGTTTAATCGTTTTGAGGAAAGGGTAAAGCAGCTGGCTAAAGTTCGTGACAGGGTTATGAAAGAAACAGGTGATATTAAGGAGGCTTTTATTAATGTAACCTCTCCGGATTTTAAAACTCTGGAAAAGAGGATAAAATTTGTGCATGATAATGGCTTCAGGTATTTTATGCTTGATGTTGTTGTTTCCGGCTTTACCGCTGTTGCAGCAGCTGCTCAGCTGGCGCGCGACTATAAAATGGCAATTCATGCCCATCGGGCAATGCATTCCATGTTTACAAAAAATCTTTGCCATGGCATGAGCATGCTGTTTCTGGCAAAGCTGTTAAGGCTGATTGGAGTGGACCAGCTTCATACAGGAACTGTTGTTGGAAAGCTTGAGGGGCCTAAAGAGGAGGTGGTTGCAATGAAGGATATGCTGATGAAGCAGCAGGTTGGTGAAATACCCCATCTTCGTATGCCTCAAGAATGGGGCAAACTAAAATCAGTTATTCCGGTTTCGTCAGGGGGCCTGCACCCCGGTATTTTAGCGGATGTATTTGATGTTTATGAAACAACAGATATTGCAATACAGGTTGGTGGCGGCACACAGGGGCATCCTGATGGCATTGAGGCAGGGGCAAGGGCGGTTATGCAGGCTATTCAGGCTTATAAAGATGGCATAAAAGTTGAGGATTTTGCCAAGCATCATAAAGAGCTAAGAAGAGCTTTGGAAAAATGGGGGCATCAGAAGCCAAGATAAACTTTTGGTTAAAATGATTCAGGTTAAAAAATTAGACGGCACTTTGCAGAGGTATGATCCAGCTAAGCTCAAACGCTCTCTTGCCAATGCAGGCGCTGACAGGGAAATAATTGATGAGATAATGCCAAAGCTTGATAAAATTCTTTATGATGGCATTGAGACAAGAGCGCTTTTTAAGTTTGTTTTTAATGAGTTGAAAAAACATCAGCCCTCACTTGCTTCAAGGTATGACCTGAAAAATTCCATATTAAGGCTGGGTGTTGCCGGCTATGCTTTTGAGAAATTTGTTGCCGCTCTCCTTCTGAAGATGGGGTTTAGCATTAAGCTGAATCAGATTGTAAAAGGCAGGTATGTTCCTCACGAGATTGATGTTATTGCCGCAAAAGGCAGGGAGAGGGTTATGGTTGAATGCAAGCACCATGTTAAGCCATGGCTTGGCTGCGACATTCAGACAGCGCTTTATGTATTTGCAAGGTTTTTGGATGTGCAGCAGTATTTTACTATGCCCATGCTTGTTACAAACACAAAATTTTCAGAACAGGTTATTAGATATTCCAGGGGTGTTGGGCTAAGGCTTATGGGCTGGAAGTTCCCTCAGGATGATAGTTTGGAATACCACATTGAAAGATTCAGGCTTTATCCGATAACAATGCTAAGCTCCCTTGAGCATCGGCATGTTGATATTCTCCTGCATAATAGTGTGCTTCTTATCAGGGAATTGGCGCTTAAAGACAGCAACTTTATCTCAAAGATGCTTGGCGTTTCACTCTCAAAAGCTGATAAAATTCTGGCAGATGCTGCAAATCTTGTCAGGAACGGGAGTTAGTATTTTCAGCCGGTTTAATGCCATTTTGGCGCAAGATTTTTAAATTAGTTTCCCTTAAGATTTTGATATGTTGCAGCGTGTTCCTCCTAATTCTTTGATTGGCCGCCAGTCTAAATCGTTTTTGGAGTTGCTCGGGCTCAAGAAAACAAAATTTACAAAACCTTATATAAAATTGTATGGTATCGTAGCTGATTTCAATGTCTGGATTGTTGACGGCGCCTTTGTCCGGAGAAATCTTGACAAGGAGTTTACCAATTTTGGCCAGCACCATCGCTTTAAGTTTATCCCAAAGAATGAATTCTGGATTGATAGGGAGTATGGTGGCAGCGATGAAGCTAAATATTTTATTGAAAACTTATTGGTTGAAAACCGGCTTATGGCAGGAGGTTTGGCTTATGCCGAGGCATGTGACAGGGCTGGCCGGGCTGAAAGGGCTGAAAGGAAAAAATTTGAGACAGTCATGCTGGCTGCCCGGAAGCCAATGGCTGACATTATCCAGCAGGTGCATAAAAAGCTGCTTAAAAAATACAGCAATGGCATCATGGTCTGGATTGTTGACGGCAAGATTGTAAGAAACCTGCTTTTTATTGATTTTACCGAGGGCGGGCACGACATGGTCTATAAGTTTATTCCTGAGAGGGAGGTATGGATTGATGATGATGTTAGTCCAATGGAGAGAAAGTTTATTCTTGTGCATGAGCTGCATGAAAGAAACCTCATGCTTCAGGGCTGGTGTTATGGCACAAAAACCAAAAACTTTCGCATTTTCAGGACAAATACCTGCTCTTCATCAAAAAATACTGCGCACAGGGCAGCCAGTGAACTTGAGTATTTTTTCCGCCAGCATCCACAGGGCCTTGACTGGCAGATTAGGCAGGAGCTTAAGAAAAGCAATGCATTCAATCCCAAATTATATAAACCGAAAAAACGCTTTTTCGTTTGATGAAAGTTCCTCTTTTTGCGGTTTTAATAGTTTTCCTGCTGGTTGTTGGCGGTTTTGTAGTGTATAAGTTGGCATTTCAGCAGTCTGCGCCGACGCAGGAGGATGAAAAACGGGTTCTTAGCTGGGTTGTTTCAGGAAGAGCTTTTGCCGTAACCTCTGCCGGGCTTGAGAGGGTTTTTGCAGTGAGTTGGGATGAAAGAGGGTATTACCATCTTTATAATATAAAAGGTGTGCCTCTCGGCCAGCTAACCAAAGAGGGGCTGCTTCAAGCTATAGAGATTAGGGCAAATCCGCTAGTAAATGCAATTGTAGAGATGCCGTCGATTGATGTGCCGCCAGCGCTGCCGTTAAATGTATAAGCTAATCTTTTTATAATTCTGGTTTTTAGCAGTATATAATGATTAACCGTTTAATGGCAGCTGCATCCGCGGTATTTGCAGGCGTCTCTATTTTGTTAGGCTGTTCTCCAAAATCAGCGCCTTCTAAAACATATTCAGCTGAGGAGTGCATTAATCAGGTTAAAGATATTGATGCAACCCTTTCTAAGGACAATGGCGACGCTACAATCGACCTTGCTGTGCTGGTGGACAGGGAGTTCATTAAAAGGTACAGCTCAAAAGAAACATGGTGGGAGCACTTCTGCAGTGAAATGGATTTTGTCGACAAAAATTTCAATGACAGGTTTGGCATTGATTTTGATGTTGATGCAGTTTCTTATCTTGAGCTTCCAGAAGGGTGCCCTGATGATTTGATTTTTTTTATTAGCTGGCTTTCACTGCGCTATAAACCCGGGCAGTTTGATGCTTTTGTCTATCTTTCAGGAAGGGATTGCAGCGGCTATCTTGGTATAACTGAAATGCTAGGCAATTTTGTGGTTGCTACGCCGAATAAAATAGCTCCGTTAAGAAGGGTTTTGCAGCATGAATTCAGCCACCTTTATGGCGCAGAGGATGTGAGATGTTCCAGCACAATACTGTCAAATGACCTTAAGGAGTTTTCCTATAGCTGGTCGTCAAAAGAGGAGGATATTATATCAAGAAATAAGAATCGGCATTGGAGGGCCGATGCCATGTGGTATTTTGATATTCTCAAAAAGAATATTGACGGCTTTCCTGAAACTGTCAGGGATGATGTTACAAAGCTGGTCTGCTACAACAAGTGTAGAGGGTTTTATCCTGAATCGCTTGATTTAGCGGCAAAGCTTCGTAAAAAATATCCAAAGAATGAGCTTATTGAAGGGTGTTATATTGAGCTTCTGGAGATGAAATAAG
>CAZGZA010000029.1:0-6300 GCA_964529655.1 uncultured Methanosarcinales archaeon
TTGCCTGTTGTAATAACCGGCGACCAGAGCTTGTCAGAGGCAATACAGCATAAAATACCCTTCTTTTATGTGATGGCTGCATGGAAAAAGGACCTATTCTCAAGCATGGTGGCTTTAATGGAGCTGATTGGCAAGACTATTGATGCAAAAAAAACACAAATTCTTGTTATGGCAATGACAGGCTTCTCTTTAGGCCAAGAGTATAATAGTAAATATGTCTCTTCGTTTTTTCTGCCGGATTACTATAACTTTTACAAAAAGGTTTTATCTAAAATGAGGGAAACCATGCATGCGCATTATTACTTTGCAGATTATCTCAATAAGATTATAACCAAGGCAGAGAAAAAATGAAAAAGATTTTAAGGCATGAAAACCATACTGTTATAATCAGGTTTACAATCATGAAAATTTGCTGAACTTCTGTTAATTTTAACATCAGCACCTTTAATTCAGAAGGTGTTCATAGATGATGGTAAAATGAAACTATTGTTTGTTTTTGTGGTATAAATCCAAGAAAACTATGTTACTTCCTCTTCCTCTATCTTAATCTCTTCCTCACCAAGCTCGTCGTCAGTCTCCACATCCAGCTCATCTTTTGATGGCTCCCTAACAGCCTTGAGGGTTTCTGCCTCGGTTTCCTCATCGTGCGTTACTGAGTTTTCCGGAGCTGGCTCGCCTAACTCTGTATTAAGAGCCTCTGCCTCGGTCTGCTCATCATCAGAAAGAATATGATTGCCATTATCGCTTTTTAATTTTGTATCGGCTTTTTGCCATGAACCTTTTTTAGCAGCCCTCTCTATTTTTACATCCACCTTTTCCATTTTGCCAAACTTTCCGGTTGTAAGCTGTTTTTCACCCTGCCACTCGTTTACATACCCGTTTTCAATCTTTACAGTGTCGCCGACTTTAAAGTTGTCTATCTGTTCATTCCACAGGCTTAGAAGCACCTCTCCTGTTTCATCAGCCAGTTTTGCAGTCGCTACTCTACCGGATTTGCCAAACTTCTGGAATTCTTTTGGAGTTCCAATTTCTGTAATCTCTCCAATAACCTCAACATTGCCCTGCCTTGGCTGTAGCTCGGATATCTTCATTTTAGAGTGATGAACAGCGGATGGTTTATATAAATTTGCTTTTTATTTCACTACTTTTCCATTTTCTGCCAACTTATTCCAGATGCTCATTGGAATGCTGGCCAGGGCGTTAGCGCCATTTTCAAATGCCCATAAGGGTGTATAACCTTTAGGATCATCCAGAGTGCTAAAAACATGACGATAACCTCCGCTATCATACAACTTACTGTTATGCGAAACCATGGCAAAAATACGTCCATAACGGTGAGCAATGGCAGTGCCTTTTGCATAATCCAAAATATCCCCCTCATTGTTTAGGTATAACTGGTTATTATGTAAAATTAAGACACAATTATAGGTGTCCGGCAAGGAGAAAAATGCCCTCTGATTTAAGATATCAATTAAATTAAACCTTAAAGCTGAATTTGAAGTTGAACCTAATAATTTGCCGTCATAAGAAATTAAGTCTCGTATAAGATAGTTTTTAAAGACAGATTTATTGGCAAAAACATCAAAAACACCCTCTTGGCCGCAGGTATAAAGTTTTCCCTCATGAACCGCTAAACCCTGAAGCCAATTGCGACTTTTAAAAACCGCTTTTTCAGCTAAAGTATCATAAACTGCCCCTGACGTAACGCAGTGGTACAAAACGCCGTTAAACACGGCGAACTTCCAGACACACGTACTTGCCTCTCCTGCTTTAACAAATCTCTTTTTCCCATCAGGAACCAAACAATAAATCTTCTCATTACTGCCGGCAATCAACCCGTATTTTTCAGAACCTGCTGAAGTTTTCTGCGGAGCTGCCTGTACAACTGCTTCAAGTTTTGGTATTTCCCTGCTTTTTCTTGGATACAGCAGACGCTTTCTGTAAACACTGTTTACATGTTTTTCCCACTCTAGCTGCTCCTCTAAAGGTATTGGCATATCAGCTGGAAATTGCTTGAGATTTTAAAAGCTAGCGGATGAGGCTAATACTATTTTACTAGTATGCCTGTTTTTTCAAACTCCATCTTATTAGAAAGCAGTTTTCTTAATGTTTCTTTGAGTTCTTTTATGGGTATTCTTATCTGTTTTGTTGTGCCCCTATCTCTTATAGTAACCTTTTTGTCCTTAAGGCTGTCAAAATCAATTGTTATACAATACGGTATTCCGATTTCATCTGCACGGGCATACCTTCTTCCTATGCTTCCGCTCCTGTCAAAGGTGCAGGGAAATTCCATCTTAAGCTCGTTAAAGAGCGCTTTTGCCTCTGCATCAAGCTTATTCACTAATGGAAAGATGCCCATCTTAACAGGCGCAAGTTCTGGATGAAGCTTAAGCACTATATTGCCGCGTTTCTTGTCATCATTATAAGCATCATACAAAAAAGCCAAAAAGGCCCTTTCCACACCCTGCGACGGCTCAGATGCGACATAAGGCACTACCTTTTGCTTTGTTTCCTCATCATAAAACGCCAGGTCCTTTCCGCTTGCCTTAATATGCTGGTTAAGGTCATAAGCTGTCCTGTCGGCATTTCCATGCACCTCTTTCCAGCCGAATGGGAAATCGTATTCAATATCAAAACATGCCTTTGCGTAATGCGCCAACTCATCTTTTCTATGTTCCCTTACCCTAAGATTTTCCTTTTTAATTCCGAGGTCAACAAACCATTTATAACTAAGCGCAAGCCAGTAGGCATGCCACCTGCTTGTAAGATTTTTTGCAATTTCCTCAAATGTTGTGGTCTTTGCATTCTTTTCCTTTGTCGCAAGAATATTAACTTTCAAATTTTTTATATCCTCAAAGAATGGACAATCATTTGTTTTATCCGGGTGCACAAAAAACTCAATCTCCATCTGCTCAAATTCCCGGCTTCTGAACAGGAAATCTCTCGGGCTTATCTCGTTCCTGAACGCTTTCCCTATCTGCCCAATCCCGAACGGCAATTTTAACCTTGCAGTTTCTGCAACAGCCTTAAAGTTTGTAAAAATAAGCTGTGCTGTTTCTGGCCTGAGGTAGGCTATCGCACTCTTATCTTTTGCAGGCCCGACATTTGTTTCAAACATTAAACTAAAATCTTTTGCATCCTCAAAATTAGCTTTGCAGTTCGGGCATCTTAACCCTTTTTCTTTAACAATCCTGTTGATATCATCTGCTTTTAAGCCGCCTGCATCCAGCTTTAGCTGTTCCTCTACAAAATGGTCTGCCCTTTGCTTGCCATGGCATTTAGAACAGGTAAGAATAATATCTCCAAAACAGGCTGTATGCCCGGATGCTTCCCATACTTTAGGATGGTTTATTATAGCACCATCAATACCCGCCATATCTGGCCTGTCCTGGATAAACGTTTTCCACCAATGTTTCTTAATATTATTTTTGAGCTCAACCCCAAGTGGCCCAAAATCCCAGAATCCTGCAAAGCTTCCATAAATATCACTGTTTGGAAATACAAATCCTTTTTTCTTGCAGAAGACCGCCATTTCATCTATTGGGATTGTCATTTAAGCTGTTTTAGTGCTGGAGGTTTATATAAATTTTGGTTCTATAAATGAGACATCTGCTCTAAAAGGGATTTGTATTCAGCGCCTGGCATGGTTTCGGCAAGCTGCATAATAAAATTTATGTGCGGCTGCAGGTGCAGCAGATAGTTATGTGTATACACCTCTTTTAAGCGTTCTAATTCCTCTTTTGAGCCGCCTCTCTCAACTGCGTCAAGCAATCCGTTGATTGATTCATAATTAAGCTTATGCAGGCTTTTAACATCTGCCTCCAGGCCAGCTTTTTTCTCCTGCAGCATAGTTGCAAAAACCCTATAGGCATTTCTTAGGCGTGGTTTCATGCTATGCACTTCCTCATAAAATCTTCTTGCAGCCGGGTCGCGGATTTCCGGTGTATACTCCCCGTACATTATCTGTTCAATTGCATCGGCTCGCTCATTAGCTTCTAATGCCTGCTGAATCTCTTTTGTGAATCTTGAACCAACATAACAGCTTAAATTGTACCAGTATACCTCGGGCGCAAATTGTGGCGGAAAATATTCATAGACAAACTTTAAGTTTTCTCGCACTGTCCCGGCAGTTGAGTTTTGATTAAAATTAATAAACCCACATGTTACAGAGGAGCGGTTACTATACCTCTGCATTTGCTCAAGATAAAACCTGTTTTGTTCAAGCATATCCAACCCAAATCCCTTTCGGCATTTTCCGTACATTTCCAGCTCTCCTGCATTTCCGCTCTCAATTCCGGTGAATATATCATACAACCCTGCCTTAACCAGAAGCTCCAAAACATCATGCTTAAAACCAGTCTTGTAGCTGCCAAAGCTGTCAGCCCTTGCATCAAATTGAAAGTGTACTGGCCCGTACCTTTTTCTTAAACCCAAAACCCCCTTTGCAAAATTGACAGCTCTTGTGATATTGTTTCCCACAAAGTTGTTGTCAACAATCAGGAACCTTCTAAAGCCCATCTTCAGATATCCCTCCATTTGCGCAACTATCTTCTCACTGGAAATTCCCCTCCATCCGCCCTCCTGATTGTAGCAGAAGCTGCAGGTTCCGTTGCAGCCAGCGCTTGTTCTTAGCTGCACTGTTTTGCCAGCTCTTTTCTCAACCGTAATATCCTGAATTAAATCAAATGCGGGCGTTGGAAGAGCCTCTAGCTCCTGTTCTGTGAGAGGCATTCTTCTAGGTTCAACAATAATATCCGTGTTTTGCCTGTGTGTTACCCCCGCAACACCATTGAGGGAAGTTGCCTCAAGCAGCCTTGCCAAAACAATCGGAAGCGTTGCCTCTCCCTGCCCTCGAATGATAGCATGAATCTGCGGATTCTTTTCCATGAACAGCTTTGAAAAATACCCATCAAATTGGGTTCCTCCAAGAATTATTTTCCTATCAGGAAAGTTTTCTGCAATGGATTTTGTGGCATCCTCCACACCGCGGACATTGAAAATCTTTGTTGTGAGCCCCACTACTTTTGGATTCTCTCTGGCGATGCTCTCCAAAAGTTGTGTATGCTTATTCTTTTCATACTGGTTAATAAACAGCGCTGTTTGAAAACCCTGATCTTTTAAAACAGCTCCAAGAACAGCCAGACTAAGGCAGTCCACAACATCCCCACTGATTCTGGGATCAATAGGAGTTGTTTCTATATTAATCAACTGCAGATCTGTCATTCAGCCCTCAGATATGCTGCAAATACCCGATGCATCAGCCTAAGTTTTGCCATAAGCAATCTGTCAGAGTTTAGTATAAAATAGAATCCGGCATTCAATGTTCTTGAGATATTCCTTGTTACGCTTAATGAAACATTCTGGTATTCAATAATCTCATCAATTGTCTCAATCGCTCTTTCCCTGCCGCTGTCCGCCGCTCTTCTCGCAAGGATATCCTTTGGTTCAGCAATTATATGGATGTAGGCGGCGCTGTTTATCATTTTTTCACTATCAAAATCCCAGATAAACTCACCATCACGCTTAAACACAATGTGGGTATTAACTATTGTTGGACGTGAGGATCGGATAATCTTTGTTAGCAGATTAGCGGCGCTTTGCCTGAGAATCCCTGCATCAACACCACTAAGCTTATCTCTGCTGATATTCCCCCCTGTTGCTTTTTCTACAATCCTGGAGAGCTCCTCTCCGGCATTAACAAACGCATAATTTTCCCCAAATTCCTTTTTATAACAGGCAAGCATATAGTCTTTCCCGACACCTGGTATGCCAATCACCTGCACAATATTATTCGCGCCCATCTTCTGTTAACCATTTTGCAAATTTAATGTAATGGTCATCCTCCTCAATATTGTGTTCGTATTCTTTAAATTCCTCTTCACGCATTTCAGCCAGGGTCTTTATGAACCCCCTTGGGATATGGATTTTTAAGAGCTCATTCCATCCCCTTGTATTGTCTCCCCTTGGCTCTGGTGGAATTGTCCCAAAATCATCGCAGACAAACAAATGCACCTTTTTAGCCGCATCAACATAAGCCAGGGCAGACTTAAAGTTGGTTGTTTTGTCTTCTTTATCTCTTGTTAATTTGCATAATGCCCCCACACCAAGCGTGCTGACCGCCAATTTAACATATGAATTCGGAAAATTATTCAACGCCCTTATCTGGAAGCCGGTGTCATCCATAATAAATGAGCTGTCAACAATTTTCATTGCCGCCTCTGCCTTTTTCTTTACAACATCCTCTACCTCAAATTCTCTCGGCTCCTGAATATCCGCAGTTTTCTGGATAAGAGATATACC
>CAZGZA010000029.1:6310-14506 GCA_964529655.1 uncultured Methanosarcinales archaeon
TCTCCTTTGGGCCCATTCAAACTTCGCCCTGTTTCCGGTTACAAAAATTAGCTCCTTCATTTTTTATCACCTAGTAAGGGTTTATGCCTCCAAAATCCGGAACATAACCCTTGTTTTTTATCCTTGCCACTATAAACGATGAGGATGTTAAATTTTCGTCCTCATGGCTATAATGGTGTATGGAGTGCCTTGCATCATTAATAGTACATCCCATTTGGTTGAGGAATTCCTGTACATTCAACATCGCCTCAAGACTCCAGGCCAGCTTTTTATCATTAGGAAGTATAAAGCATCCGCTTGTGTCATCTGTGCAAAACTGCAGGCACCGGTTAATAAAAAAACAACCGCCCGCTCCCTTGTTTTTAGAACCATAAGGGGGGTTTGTTATAAAAAAATTGTATTTCTGCCGGTGCTCTGGAGGGACATTGGTAAGAGCGTTATAAAAATTTATCTTAATGCCAAGATGGTAGCTCCAGTTCAGCTCTTTTAGACTTTTAAGAATTCTAATATCAATATCAAAAACCGTTACTGACTTTGGCTCAAGGAACATTGCAATTGGCATGCTAAGAAAATCATCATCCCCTAAAAGCATAACATCCCTTCCAGGAACATAGTCCTTAAGATGGTCCAGTTGTTTTACGATTGACTCAGGCTTCATATGAACCTGGTCGAGTGTGCGGCTTGCAGAGGGCCTTGTTGCGCATATCTTCTCTACAATCCACGGGTTTATCTCTCTAGGCATAGCGCACCTTCCTTATTTTATAGGCTGTTGCGTCAAACAGCATCTTAATTTCCCTCTCAAAATTTGACAGATTGGTTTTAGGCGAGCAGGTAAATAAATCTAGGTGAATATAGCCATTTTCCGGCCAGCTGTGCACCGCCAGGTGGGATTCAGCGAGAACATAAACAATAGTCAGCCCAAAAGGATTAAACACATGAGAGAATCTGTTAACTACTGTAAGGTTTAATCTTTCTGAAAGGGCGTCCAACTTTTTTTGCAAGGCAGCTTTATCGTTCAGAAGCCTGCTGTCAAGCCCCTCTAACTCAGCGATTACATGGCGTCTGTGGATAGCTTTCCCGCTCATCTGTCCCGGTAATACCGCAAAATTTATAAAGGTTTTTCACTTATTATTTTACATTTATGGAATTTAAATAAAAAATATACAAAAATGACAAAAATAACTAAGAAAGATAAACAATTGTTATGCCTTTTAAGCAGGAATTCAAGGGAAAATTTTACCGCACTAGGAAAAAAAATCGGCATGGCAAAGCAGAATGTCAGCTACAGGATTAAACGCCTCGTTAAACTCGGTGTCATCAGGAAATTTGACCTTTCACTGAACCAGTTTTTAATTGGCTGCCACACCTTTATTTTGTTTATTAAGTTCCAATACCTGACAAAGAAAAAGGAGGATGAAATCGCCGCTTTTTTAAGAGAGCAAAAATCTCTCACATACGCCATAAGAACCAGCGGGAACTGGGATTTATTTTTAACATATATCACCTCAAGTGTTCCGTCAATGAATAATATGATACTAAAGCTCAGCGAAAACTACGGAGAATTCATCCAAAAAAAGGAATTCCTGCTGGTAAACGAAAACTACAGCTTTCCCCTCCGTTACTTAGCGCCAAGCTCAGACGATGACTGCAAGCTCTCCAAAGAGATGGCGCATCAAATTCTTTTGACTGAAAATGAAAGGAAACTGTGCGCAGAACTTAAAAAAGAGGCAGATTGCTCCCTTGTCCAGCTCTCAAAAAGAACAGGGATAAACTACAAAACAATCTGCAAAATAATCAAAAAGCTTGAGGGACAAAATTATATCCTGCGTTTCGGCGTTCAGCTTGATGAAAAACAAATGGGGTATCAGGATATCTACTGTTTGATGCGCTTTGATAATTTCTCTGCGGAGCAGTGTGCAAAATTAGCCAGGCTTGCCCAAAAAATGCCCAGTATAGTCTTTATGGTTACCACTATTGGACCATGGAATGTCATCCTGAATTTTATTGTACAAAAAGATGGGGATGCTATTGGGGATATTATAACCATCAGGGAGGCATTCAGCAAGCTAATCAAGGATTACGAGCTAATAAAGGTTGAATACACCATCAAACATGCGTGAAAACAGAATAACCTTTATATATACTTATTTTCTAGTGGACTAATATGAATTTACCCGGCAATTATGACTCAAAAAGCGCTGAAAACAACTGGAGGGATTTTTGGGAGAGAGATAAGATTTATGCCTTTGACCCTCACAGCACAAAACCTATCTTTGCAATAGACACGCCACCGCCAACTGTATCAGGCAGGATGCATATCGGCCATGCCTTTTCTTACTCTCAGATGGATTTTATTGCGCGGTACCAGCGAATGAGGGGCAAAAACCTCTTTTATCCGTTTGGCACAGACGACAATGGCCTTCCAACTGAAAGGCTGGTTGAAAAGGAAAAGCATGTCAGAGGCTCTGATATGGCGCGCAGGGAATTCCAACAGCTCTGCCTGGAATACCTCAATGAGCAGCTGCCTGCATTCATACAGGACTGGAAAAACATTGGCATAAGTTGTGATTTTTCGGTTTATTACTCAACAATTGACAACCACTGCCAGAGGATTTCGCAGAAGTCATTTATTGATTTGTATAAAATGGGCAGGGAATACCGGAAAAAAGCGCCAACAGTATGGTGCCCTGAATGCAAAACAGCAATCTCCCAGGTTGAGATGAGGGACGAGCAGCTTGAGTCCTGCTTCAATGACCTAATTTTTACACTGGAGGATGGCACAAAACTTTTTATTGCAACCACGAGACCGGAATTGTTGCCTGCCTGCGTTGCTGTTTTTGCGCATCCGGATGACGAGCGCTACAAAAAGATTATCGGCAAAAAAATTAAGGTTCCTTTATTTGATTTTTATGTTTCAATTCTGGCTGACAAAAGAGTGGATACCTCAAAAGGCACTGGCTTGGTAATGTGCTGCACCTTTGGCGACCAGACAGATGCCGAATGGTATCTTGCCTATAACCTGCCGCTAAAGATTGCTTTTACAAAGGATGGCCGAATGACCGAGATTGTGGGAAAATATGCTGGGCTGAAAATCAAAGAGGCAAGAAAAGCAATAATCGAAGCGCTTAAAGAGCAAGGGCTTCTTGTTGCCCAAAAAAAGATTGTCCATGCTGTAAATGTTCACGAGCGCTGCGGGACTGAAATTGAGATACTTGAAACAAAACAGTGGTTTATAAGATACCTTGACCTTAAAAAAAGCTTTATTAAAGCGGGCCGGCAGATAAAATGGCGGCCTGAGTTTATGCGTTCAAGGTATGAAAACTGGATTAAAGGGCTGCAGTGGGACTGGTGCATTTCAAGACAACGATTTTTTGGAGTTCCATTTCCGGTCTGGTATTGCAGGCACTGCAATGAGGTTATTCTAGCTGATGAAAAGGATTTGCCTGTTGACCCAAAAGTTGACAGGCCAAAACACCGGTGCAAATGCGGTTCCAATGAGTTTATTCCAGAGGAGGATATTTTGGATACCTGGGCAACGTCGTCGCTATCACCACAGCTTGCAACCATGTTGTTTAAGGATAAGCCTGTATATAAACATCTGTTCCCCATGTCATTAAGGCCGCAGGCGCATGATATAATCACTTTCTGGCTTTTTAATACAGTTGTAAAATCATATTTCCATCACAATACAGTGCCGTGGCGTGATGTTATGATATCCGGCTGGGTTTTGGACCCGCATGGAAGAAAAATGTCGAAATCCAAGGGCAATACCATTGACCCAAGGGAGGTTTTGTCAAAATATTCAGCTGATGCTTTGCGGTTTTGGGCTGCTGGCTCAAAGCTTGGCGAGGACTTGCCGTATCAGGAAAAGGACCTTTTGACAGGCCAGAAAATAGTTACAAAATTGTGGAATGCCTTCAAGTTTGTTTTGCTTCATCTGCAGGATTACAAATTCGATAAATTTAAGCTTGAAGCTTATGACAGTGCTATCATCTCAAAATTAAACCGTATTATAGTGAGATGCACCAAAAATTTTGACAGCTATGACTACTCAAAAACAAAACTTGAGGTTGAGGGATTTTTCTGGCAGGACTTTTGTGACTATTATCTTGAGGTTGTAAAGGACAGGCTTTACAACCCGGATAAAAGAGGAAAGGCTCAAAGGGAGTCTGCACAATATACCCTGCGCTATTGCTTCCTGACAATCCTAAAGCTTCTCGCTCCTATAATGCCCTTTGTCACAGAGGAGATTTACCAGATTCATTTCAGGGAGGGGGAAAAAGAAAAAAGTATCCATTTAACTAAATGGCCTGAGGCAGACAAAAAGGCAATCTCCAAAAAGTTTGAGAGACTAAGCACTGTTGTCAACTATAGCGTGGAGAATGCCCGCAAGCTTAAGTCAGAAGCTGAAAAATCATTAAAGGCGCCGATTAAAAGCATGCTGCTAAAAGCAAAAATAAGCAAAAATGATTTCAACAAAATCAAAGATGACATTGCCGGAGCTGTTAATGCCAGAGAAATCATATTTGAACCCCTGCCAAAAGACTCAAAACTGGATATTGAGCACGAAATAGTTCTGGAATAGAGGGCAAGAATTTATATTTTTTTACCAGCCTGAAAAAAGGATTGACAAAACCCACATATATCCCGGGCTAAAGCCTGAGGTATTTATCGCACGAACGAGCTTTCTGCACACTTTTTTTAATCATAAAAATCCACAGAAAACTCCTACCAGCACTTAAAAGTGCTGGTTTGACCAGTTTTCTTTTGACAGTGGATTTTTAGGATGCAAATAAATCCTAACAGGATTTATTGCACAAAAAATGCAAAGCATTTTTTTGTGCCAGAAAAGCTTCATCCAGCATCTAAAGATGCTGGTTTTCGCTTTTTTGTGCATAACAAAACTCGCCTGCTCTGAGCTATCCCAGACCTAAGGTTGTGGTTTTACGCTCCTAACATATCAGCGAGTATTTGGGATTACCAAATTTGAAAAATTTTGGGATTGTAAAACACGGTTTTACAATAGAAATTTGCGCACTAAAGCATGGGTATTAAACCTTGCGCAAATTTCAATAAAATATTTAAACAACAACAAACTAAAACATGGTTATGGTTAAAGAAGTTTATGCAGTATACAAAAAGAGGTATAAACAACTGCCATCGTTTGATGAACTAAACAATGAGTTTGAGCTTTATTTAATAGAAACGCCTGATTTTTTTCTTCGGCAGGTTAAAAATAAGATAAAAGAAAAGCTACAGGATTTAGCTGATACATTTGCGGACATTTTAAATCCCAGCTCAGAATCGCTTGTTCATCTGTCTGAATGTAAGATTTTTGAAGCTGACGAAAAGGATAAAATTTATGAGCTCTTTAGGCAGATTCAGTATTATCTTAGGGCAATATATGAATCCTGCTATCTTAACAAAGAGGCTCTTGATGCAGAGTTGATAGGGGAGATACATAAAGAATGGGCGACAATAAAAGCTAATGCACTTGTATACCTAAGCAAACTTAAAGAGCACTGGAAGCGGGAAACAAACCTAAAGGAGGCACTTGAGTATTTCGGCTAAAATGAATATCATTATGCTTGGTCCGCCTGGCGCGGGAAAGGGCACAATCGGTGCGCTATTATCAAAAAGTTATGGTATCCCTACCCTTTCAACAGGCGATATGATAAGAGCTGAGATTGCAGCCAAAACAGGGTTCGGCAACGCTGCAAAAGAAATTATTGATAAAGGGAAACTAATCGCTGACAGGATAATTATAAAAAAGCTGATTGGTGAGCTTAAAAAACCCTGTTATAAAAATGGGGTTATTTTAGACGGTTTTCCAAGAACACTGCAACAGGCAAAAGCGCTGAAAAAGTATATTGCAGTGGATGCAGTGCTTGAGCTTGCGGTGAACGATAAAACAATTCTTGAACGGTTAACCGGCAGAAGAACCTGCGAGAAATGCAGTGCAATCTATCATATTAAGACAAATCCTCCAAAAAAAGAGGGTTTTTGTGATAGGTGCGGTGGAAAACTTTACCAGCGTTCAGATCAGAAGCCGGATATCATTAAAGAACGGCTTGATGAATATGCAAAAAAAACAAAGCTTTTAGTTGATTATTATCTCCGCGAAAACCTTCTTCTAAAGATTGACGCAGAAGAGCCTCCTGAAGAAATCTTACAAAATGTTCTAGTGCTGTTAAAGGATAACTACCCAATTTAGGCGGGATTATTCATCAACTGTTGTATAAACTCTGTGGCATAACATCCTTTTTGCAGGAAAAAGCTGATTTTGCATTTCTTTTTGTGGCTGTTAAGATTATCATCCCCTATTTTGCCAACCGCCAGCTCTGCAACCGGTGCGATAATCCGCCTGAAGCTACCCTCTGAGCTAATCTCAGGGATTTCTTTTATGATAAAATCCCGAAAACTAATATTTTCCGCGTTCATGAGGACTACAATCTTTTCTTTAAGCGCAGATGCGGTTATCTCTGTACCAAAACCAACTATTGGGGCTTCCTCAGGCAAGGGCAGCTGGCCCTCGGTTATAATATCCTTAATTAGGGCGTTCCACAATAAGGATTGGTAGCTGCAGATATAAAATTTCACTAGCTTTTTTGGCAGCCTGCGCAATGCACCAATAAAATTAGCAGGATGTGCCTGCAGATATTCCTTTACGACATCCTGATCTGCTATCATACAGGCTCTTTCAAAGTTTCTTTTTACCAATGCCCTGCCCACCTCTGCATTTGTGCTTCCAAATCTTTGCTCTCCAAAATAATTAATAAAGCTGTTGAGAGGTATAATCTTCACTTTTGGTTCAAGGTTTCTGATGGTAATATCAAAATAGTTGCCCTCCAGCATGCCGAGGCTGACAGGGATGGTACCCCTTCCAAGATATTGGGTTTTGAGATTTTTCATGGACAGGTCAATTAGGCTGCTATTGGCCATAGCAACAGAACAAATCTGCTCTGTAACCGCCCTTTTGTCTTTATTGCCGGCAAATCCAAATCTTTTAAAGTCTATATTTACCTTTTTGGCAATCAGCTGCAGGGCATTGATTGTATTAAGGTTCCTCTTCTTTAGTAAAAAATAGGTGTAGTTGCCATTCTTTTCCAATTGGATTGCTGATCTCTCACGCACAACAAAATCTTCAGGAAGCTGTTTGAGAGTGTACATCTTTAAAGTTTTATAAATTGTCCAGTAGGCTCAAGCTTCAGCTTTTCAAATTCATCCATACACCTCAGAATAAATGATTGATATAATAAAGTATGTTTGTTAGTTGTTAATTTTAATAAACAGGCAAGCTAAAGATATACAGGGACAGTTTTCTTTTTAAAGAATTTATAGATTCTTTCAAATAGAGTTATGTGGTATGGAACAAAAATCGATTATGGAGTTTAAAGGAACAAATGATTAGAATTAATTAATCTTTCACAACAGGTTTTTTTAATATGTTCCACAAATACCCAAATCTTTTGAAAGAAAAAAGAATAACGACCATTTATTTAAATTTTGTAGTTTCAACTTAAAGTCCCTCTAACGCAACAATATATACTCAACAAGTTAATTTTATATAGGCACTGCTATCAACATAAAGTATGGATATAAAAACTCTTAAAATTATTTTATCAAAGTCATGGGACAAAGATAGTTGTTACCCCCCTATGAAAAAGGGCTGGTCTCTTAAAAAACCAGCGTATGGTCAGTGCCACTGTACCGCTCTAGTTGTCAATGACTACCTAGGGGGAAAAATCTTAAAATACAAATTTAAAGACGGGAGCGAACACTACTCTAATTACATCAACGGAAAAGAAATTGATTTGACAAGAAGCCAGTTTGATCAAAATGAAGAATTCCCTAAACCAGCAGTTATTGAAAGAAAAGACACAAAAAATACTAAAGAGTACTTGATATTAAAAGAAAGAGTTAAAGAATTTTTAAAGAAAAGTTAACCTGCCTATGCCATACTATCGGTCACTTCGCTTCCTCATCCACCTTGCAGGCTTACCACATAACATAGCTTTAATAGTTAGAAACCATAAACTTTTAAATTATCCTTTGTTGAAACTAGTTTTGTGCACCTGTAGCGCAGTTTGGATAGCGCGACAGCCTCCTAAATCATGGAGCCAGCTGTAGGTCGGGGGTTCAAATCCCCTCAGGTGCGTTTAACAACAGTTTTTTTGCAACTCTTGAAAAATTATT
>CAZGZA010000030.1:0-11536 GCA_964529655.1 uncultured Methanosarcinales archaeon
CTGGCTAAATTTGAAGTACCGCAAAATCTCTGATTTTGAGGTATTTTCTCCCCCTCACCTGTGAGGGGGAGAAAATCTAATCTTGGCAAAGCCAAGACAGGAAGGTAGCAGATGAATAATAACAGCAGCAAAATACTTTTTACTTCATAAAACTAAATAATTACCGCTAGGCCATAGCATAATAATCCTCTAAAACAATCCTGTCAACTTCCTGCAGGTTTTTGACAATAAATAATCTTCCCTCGCTAAGCCTCACAAGCTGTTCGGCAAATGTCCGGCCTTTTTTGTCCAGATTAATGCCAACAAGGGAAATGCTAATCCCTCTTGCTTTTGCATTTGAAACCGCTTTTAGGGAATCCGCCTCAGGATTTTTACCAGCGGTCGGCAACGCGTCTGTCAGGATAACAATATGCTTTGTGAGCTGTTCAGAAGAAAATAGTTTAATTGACTTATCCAGCATGCCGGCAAAGTTGGTCTGCTTAGACGCTCTTACCTGTACTAATGCCTTTAGCAGCCTCCTGAAATCCCTGGTTGGGTGTTCTGCTGATTTAACTTCAGAGCCGAACACAACCAAACCAACCTTATCCTTGTTTGAAATTGCCTTGAAAGCAAGGGCAATGCCTGCTTTCTTTGCAGTGCTTATTTTTTCGCCACGCATGCTCCCAGAGGCATCAATTGCGTAAATAATTTCAATTCCAGACTTGTCAGTCCGCTCAAACGATTTAAGGTCGTCCTTTAGGAGATGCTGATGCGACCTTCTGAGAGCAAGCTTTAATGACGCTTTCAAAGCAAGATTCCGGTATTTATCTCCTGCCTTAAACTGCCGTACAGCATCACGGTTTCCATACTGTGTTTTTGTCCTGCCCCTTTTTTCTCCGACAGTTCTTGAGGCAAGAATATCCAGCTCCTCCATAAGCAAGACAAGCGAGGCAAGCATAATCCCGGCATCTGAAATCATCCCGTCTGATTCGATAAAACTGCAATCCCCTAAATTCCTGATAGTTTCCTCAATCTTTATTTTAAGCTCACGCTGAAACTCTGGTATGTTGATATTTTTCTGCACGTAATCCGGCTCATACCCTGTTATAAGCCGCAACAGCTTTTCGCCATAAAGGCTTTTTGCTAGCTGAAAATTCTTCACAATCTGAGAGAACATTAAATTAGGAGAAAATGCAAACAAACCCTGATTCACTGCTTCATTTATCAGCTTTCCTGCGTTAATCGTAGAAACATCATTCTGGACAAGAGCGCGTGCAATCTTTTCCTCATCTGATGCAGCATCACTATCTTTTGAAATTTTATAGGAGCCCGTTGCTTCCTGCGTTAGGCTAATCTCATCGGTTTCATTAGAATCCCTGTCACCGGCAACCACCCTTAAAGTTATCTAGCCCATTGCCGCTCTCAAAATCCTGAAATCTTGCCGAGACAAACTCCTCAGCCCTCTGGAGATAGCTGACAGATGGCTTAAGCGAGATACGTCTTGCTAAAACAGAAACAACAACATCCTTAATATCTTCCAGGCTAACCTGCTTCCTAGCGTGCAGGACAGCATTAGACTGGGCTCTTTCATAAAGCCCTAATGAAGCTCGTACAGATGGCTTTTTTTCTATGTCCTTATTCTCACGCAACGCCCTCACAAATGCTATTGCAAAACCCAGCACATCATCTGGAAAATTTATATCCAGCTTTTTGCCTTTTATTTTTACTATCTTCTTTTCAATATCCAAATTTTCGGGATAACCCATAATAATAGAATCAAACCTATCCAAAAAAACATCTGACAGCGATTCTGTTGCAGCAGACTCTTCAGGGTTCATTGTAGCAATAAAAATAAAGCTGGCCGGCAAATCAACTGTGTAAGCCCCGAGTGTTGCTTTTTCCTCCTCCAGAACCTGAAGAAGGGCGTTCTGCAGCTTTTCAGGACAGCGGTTGATTTCATCAAAAAATAGGATGCCATGATTAGCTTTGAATACTTTTCCAGGTGTAAATGCCTCTATGCTTAACGGGCCAAATTTTAAGGCCTTAAGCGGGTCAATATCCCCTATTAAATCCTCAACAGTCAGGTCTGGTGAGCCCTGGATTCTTATGAAACGTTCAGCACCATTCAGCACAATTGTTTTAGCTGACTTTTTCGCAATACACTCAGGACAAACCGGATGAGAGGGTAAACAATGAAAACTGCAGCCATTAACCTCTATTTTTGGAAGTAAATCTGCCACATTTCTTGCCAGAGTTGTTTTTCCCACACCCGGAGGACCGACTATAAGCACATGCCGGTTCATAAGCAGCGCTGACTTAAGCTGATGCTTTGTCTGGTCCTGCCCCAGGATACAGGAAAACTCCTGTTTTTTTAGAATACCAATATCCATTAATAACCCGCTAATTATATGCCATATTTAAAGATTAAGGTTAAGGAGGCAGGTGTATTCTGCAATGGCATATGCCACTCTGCCGTACAACATACATGTTAACGCAACCTTTTTAAATACAAAGTTTTTTCTTTACTAGAATGGATGTAATTGGGAAACCAACAAAATTACAGCAGCTAAAGCATTTCTTAAGGGAATGTTTGAGAGTGCTTAAACTGACAAAGAAGCCGGATGCAGTTGAATTTAAAACAATTGTCAAGGCATCTGGACTAGGAATTACAATAATAGGGCTTATAGGGTTTCTTATTACAATGATTAAACAGCTTTTGATGAGTGCATAAGATGGAATCTGAAAGCTTGATTTTTGGACTGAAAACAACTGCAAACAGAGAGGACCAGGTCATGGACTTTTTGGTAAGCCATGCCCAAAAAAAAGAGCTGGATGTCTACGCAGTTATAAGACCGCATGGGTTGCGAGGATATATCTTTATTGAGGCAAAGGACAGGCAGTCAGCTGAACAGGCTGCACGAAATGTTCCCTATGCAAAGGGCCTGCTTCCCAAACCTATTGCCTATGAGGAAATTGAGCATATGCTTGAGCGGATTAAAAGAGAAATTAGCATAAAACAAAATGATATTGTTGAAATTATATCAGGCCCCTTCAAAAGAGAAAAGGCAAAGGTAACTAGGATTGACAAGACCAAAGAGGAGATTGTTGTTGAGCTATTAGAGGCAGCAGTCCCGATTCCAATCACCGTAAAACTTGATTCTGTAAAGGTTATAAGACGTGAGGGTGAGGAAAAGCCTGAATAGGCAAAGTTTTATAAAGAGCTGACAAATAGCTAAAACATCAAAAATGGCAACTGAAACAGTAGAGGCATTAATTGAGGGCGGAAAGGCAACAGCTGCACCGCCGTTAGGGCCAGCCCTTGGGCCATTAGGAGTAAACATAGGTCAAATTATTATTGAAATAAACAAAAAAACAAGTTCTTTTAAAGGAATGCAGGTCCCGATAAAGGTAATCGTAGACAAGAGCACAAAAGAGTTTAACATTACAGTTGGGACACCTCCTGTTTCAGCTTTGCTCAAAAAAGAAGCCGGCATTGAAAAGGGAGCCGGAAACCCTCTTCTGGATAAAGTTGCTGACCTTAGAATTGAACAGATTATTAAAATCTCCAAAATGAAGGAGGACTCCCTTTTAGGAGGGAATAATTTCGCGAAAGTAAAAGAAATTCTTGGCACCTGCAACAGCATGGGAATCCTAATCGAGGGTAAACCAGCCAAGGAAGTTATACATGATATTAACAACGGCGCTTTTAAGGAGAAGATAATAGCCGGAAAAACAGAGCTAACAGCCGCTGAATTAAAGGCTATCGAGGAACAAAAGAAAAAGCTACAGGAAGAGGTAGAAAAGAGAAAGGCAGACTTCATAACCAAGGCAAAGCAGATTATAGCAAGCATGGAGGGCAAGACAAGAGCCGAAATAAAGGCAAAGCTATTGGAGGCAAAGACGCCTATCAGCCTCATAGAGGAGCTATTGCCGGTAGAGGCAGCAGCAGCGCCAGCAGCCGGAGCAGCTGGCGAGACTGCAAAGAAGGAAGCTGCCCTGAAAAAAGAGGAGCCAAAGAAAGAAGCAAAGGCGAAATAAATAAGATTTATTCTCACTAAGCTAAATTACTGCAGTGCGATTTGCTGTCTGAATTTTGCAGGAGAAAATAGTAGTATGCTGATTCTTTAATGTTTAAAGCAAGCTTAATAAACATCTTTCCCCATAGGATCATCACATGAATCCTTTACAAAAGATGCTGCTTGGAATTGCTATCGGAGATGCGTTAGGTGCAGGCTATGAATTTGCTTTTGAGAGAAGAGAGAAGTTTAACAATGTTGACATAACCAAATTTTGTTCTCATCCAAATCCAAACTTTCACCATCAACCCGGAATGTATACAGATGATACCCAGATGTCGATTGCTGTTGCAGAGTTATTAGCCAGCAATCAGGAGTTTAACTGCCATAATCTTGCTAAATTCCTGGTGCAGGCATATAAAAGAGACCCAATTACAGGATATGCTGGTAGATTTCAGGCATTTCTCGATTCGGTTTCTGATGAACAGGAGTTTCTTTCTAAAATAAGGCCGGACTCTGAAAGAAATGGGGCGGCTGCAAGGGCAGTTCCGATTGGGGCTGTTAGAGACCTAGAAAAGCTTGTTCAATACGCAAAAGTGAATGCAAATCTTACCCATAACACTCCTAAAGGAATTGCTTCATCGGTTGCCGTTGCACTAATATCCCATAATAACCTTTATTATGGCTATAACTCCAATACAAACTCAGAGCTAATACAATTGATTAAGATGATAGATGACGAAACTGCTTCATATTTAAAGTGGGTATTACAAATGAAGGATCTTGATGCAGAATTACTCTTTGGTTTGGAATGGAAAGATAAAGGTGTTCCGTGCGATGGCATGCGGACAGTGGGGGCGGTGTTATATTTATTATCTAATTTTGATAGCCTCCAAGAGATTTTAACCCAAGCTATAAAACTTGGAGGAGATACAGATAGTATTGCTTCAATTGTGTTAGGCATAAAGCTAATGCATAAACCACTGGATGAATTACCGCAGCAACTATACACAGGATTAACCCACCACCAATTCGGAAGAGACTATTTATTGCGTCTCGGTGAGATATTATACCAAAAGACATATTTTTTATACAATTAGTTATGTCTTTTGTATATAGTAACTGTTGCCTATTGTTCAAAAATTAATGTCAGTTACTATACAACACAAATTTGCTATTATATAACCCGTATTTGTACAATTAAGAATAAGCCTAACTTAGCTACCTTCTTCTAACAAGACGCTTAAGCCTTGCCCTGAACCCTAACGTAGCCGGGCTAGGCAACGGGGTTGCAGGCATCTGCACTTTCTTTACAGCAGGCC
Source organism: uncultured Methanosarcinales archaeon (assembly GCA_964529655.1). Classification (GTDB taxonomy): domain Archaea; phylum Nanobdellota; class Nanobdellia; order Woesearchaeales; family JAGWAF01; genus CAZGZA01. The sequence goes on from CAZGZA010000030.1 coordinate 5,318, forward strand.
TTGGCTTCTGTTTGAGTTTTGCTTTAATCTTCCTGTTCGGGCTTTTTTTAACCGCTACCTTTTTGGCTGTTTTAGCCTTTTTTGCTTTTGGCGCACTTTTTTTAATTCCACAAAAACGTTGTTTTTGGGAGCCAAAAATCTTTTTTCTTAAAGATTTTTGTGCTTTTAATTTCGGCGCGGTTTTCGGCTTTAGCCTGTGTTTTGCAGGTTTTAGTTTAGCAGGCCTTGGCGGCTTAACAGTAACTCTCTCCAGTGCTGACGGAGCGTTTTCCGCAGGCTGGGTGATTTCAAGTATATCCTTTGCAACAGAGGAGAATGGTTCGTGGACCAGGCCGCAGTCCCTGCAAATAATCTGCTCCTTGGATATTGCATAAACCAGATTATCGCTGCCACATGCTGGGCATTGCTTTATTTCCTCGATTGTTTTTACCATACCATCCACAATGCCATAGGCAAAAATCTTATTTATAAACTTTTTGTATATATTCATTTAAGCAGTATAAACTCAAGCTGATACAACCGCTTTTTATCACACCAATGGCCTATGGTTTTTGATAAACTGATTGAGAACATGATGCTTGCCTTTCCAATCGATAACCTCTCTTAGCACCTCTTCTATTGTTTCAACCGGAACTATCTTTACTTTTTTAATGTCCTCTTCATCCAGAATAATGTCCTTAACATTTGAGTTTGGAACAATTACACATCTAATTCCTGTATCAATAGCGGCCTTTACCTTAGCGCTGACCCCGCCAACAGGCAGTACTTTTCCCCTGACAGACAGGCTGCCTGTTACAGCATAATCCTGCTTTATGGGGACATTCTTAAGCGCTGAAATAATTGAAGTTGCCACGGCGATGCTTGCCGAGTCGCCCTCAACACCCTCATAAGTCTGCAGGAACTGGACGTAAATATCATATTTTTCTTTGATATCATCCCCAAAATACTTTTTAATGATAGCTGATACATTTTTAATTGCCTCCTTGGCAATTTCACCGAGTTTGCCTGTTGCAATAATCTCCCTTTCCTTTCCGCCTGGAGTGACCTCTGCTTCTATAGGAAGTATAATCCCTGAATAAGCTGCGCCGGAACCAATAACCGCTAATCCATTTACCCGCCCAATTTTGCTGCCGGAAGTTACAATAACCTCATACTCTTTTTTGCGCTCAATAAACTTGTCAGCTATCTGCTGTTCCAGCGTTCTGGCAATGGTTTTTGCTTTCTGTATATGTTTTTTATCCACAAACTCTGCTTTTTCCTCTTTTGCCAAGTCACCAGCAGCCCGCACCAAACCCCCAAGCTCCCTACACCTTAATGTTAAATGGCCCTTCCTGTTTGCCATCCTCAGGGATTCATTAATAATATACTGGATTGCCTCGGCATTGAAGTGCGGAATTCTTTTATCACGTACAACCTCCTGCGCAATGAATCTGGCTACCAGCTCCCTATTTGCGGGCGTATCTGGAAATGTATCATTCATATAAATCTCATAGCCATACCCTCTAATCCTTGACCTTAAGGCCGGATGCATCTCCTTAATTGTTTCGTAATTTCCGGCCGCTACCAGAATAAAGTTGCATGGCACTGCCTCTGTCCTGACCATTGCACCGGCAGATCTTTCGCTTTGGCCCGTAATTGCAAACTTGCCCTCCTGCAATGCTGTTAAAAGCTCCTGCTGTGTTGCCGGAGCCAAAGTCGCAATTTCATCAACAAACAAAACCCCCATATTTGCTTTGTGAATCATTCCAGCAACAACCCTCTCATGAGCCGGAGTTCCTAACCCCCCTGTCTGAAATGGGTCGTGCAGGACATCCCCCAACAAAGCTCCGGCATGAGCGCCGGTTGCGTCAAAAAATGGGGCCTGCTCCTTGTTGCAGTTATCCACAATAATTTTCGGGCCTAATGTTTTGGTGTTGTTAAACCTTCGGCCAATATTCATAAACATAATAAAAGAGCCGACAAATATCATGCCCCCTAGAAAGAAAGCTGCGAAGATAATATCTGACTTATAATACGACCTCGCCCACCATGGCGCAATCATGGACAGCACCAATAGGCTTATCATCATAATATTCTGGGTTTTTAAAATGCCCATTGATTCAATCTTTGATTTGGCAATTGTCTCACGGCCCTTGCCTGCCGGTAAGGTTCTAATCAGGGGCGAATTCTCATCATTAAGGTTAGGCAGAGCAAGAATGTCAACCAATTTTTCTTTAGGCAACAGCTCAGCAAGAGCCAAACCCAGCATTGACTTTCCGGTTCCAGGCTCGCCGATTAGCAGAACATGCCTTCTCTGCAAAGCAGCCTTCTTGATAATTTCAACTGCAGAGTGCTGGCCAATAACCTGGTCGATAAGCCTCTTTGGAAGAGCGATATCCTTCGTAGATTTGTATTCCAACCCCATCACATGATTTTATGGGCCATTCTTTAAAAAGATTAGGTTTAAATATTCTGAGATACCTAACAAAAGTTTATGGCAGGCATTCAGCCAAATTTTACACCACTAGATGTGTTAAGAGCGCTGTTTTTAATAGATGAGAATATATCAAGACAGTCACTTGTCAAAAAACTTGAATTAGGAGAGGGAACTGTAAGAAGCATACTTGACATCTTAAAACAAAAAAGATTGATTGCCTCAACACAACAGGGGCATAGCTTAACAGATAAAGGAGAGCTTTTTCTCGAGGAAATAAAAAACCATATCAGCGCTCCAAAAACAGCTAAAACTGATTTCTACAAAAATAAAAAGCAAATAGCATTGCTGCTAAAAACAAAACAGCCTGCAACAATAACAACTGAATTAAGGGATATTGCTGTCAGAAGAGGGGCAACTGCTGCCATAATCTTAGTTTATGCTAACGGAAATTTTTATGCAGAGGGGCTTGAGAAATGCGATTTCAGCTCATTAAAATCCCTCTTTGACTACAAACAAAATAACACTATAGTTATAACCTTTGCTCCCAAAGAGAGCGAGGCTGAAAATGCCGCGCTGGCTATTGCCATGGAGCTTGACCAAAAACTGAATGCCGAGATAGCGATGGCAATTGAATTCTAGGCTCTTAAAATGAACATTGAAAAGAAATGTGCACCTAAATTCTTTAAAGCTATCCTGGATGGCAGAAAAACATTTGAGATACGGCTTGCTGATTGGAAATGCAAAGCCGGAGATGTTCTTGTTTTGCGTGAATGGAATTCAAAACAAAATGAATACACTGGCAGAATACTAAAGAAAAAGATTACCTATGCCCTTAAAACCAAGGACTTGAAATTCTTTACTAAAAATGACATTGACAAATACGGGTTTCAGGTGATAGCGTTTCATTAGAAAGAAAATATACTAACAGTTTCATCCCCCTACTTTGCTATTACAAATATTTCAGATTTTCTATTTTTGAACAATTTGTAATGGGAAAGAAAAAACCAATTCTTTGTTTCAGATGAAACCACACATTAGTTTCAAATGAAACCCTAAAAATTAAAGCTTTATTCCTTCTTGACAATCTCTGCAGGCTTTACCTCATAAGGAACAATTTTAGGCATGTTTCCGTCGTAAAGCAACAGATAGGTTTTGCCATCATATTTTAGCAGAGTTTCTTTTTCTCCGTTATTGTCCAAATCCTGAAGAAGAATCTCCAGCTTGTTTGGAACAGCAAAACCTGACTGAACCTGTTTTGCTCTTGGAATTATATTATCTGTAAACGTTGTTATCGAAATTCCAGTAGTAAACCCTCCTACAGCCAGTACAGCTCCAATTAGGTATCCATTTATGTATCCATTTATTTTTTCTGCCATTTTAGTTCCTCCAATTAGTGCATATTAATAATTAATCTCAATAATCAGCGTTGGTTTAAAAAACCAGCGAACTATCGTAATTATTTAGCTTTCTGAAGTTGTCTGATAAGCCACTGCTGCCTCCCTGCCCAACTTTGTTCAGAACAAAGTTGGGTTATACTTCAAATTTAGCTTTTCGCTAAATTTGCAGTACCTCAAAATCAAGAAAGGGTTCTGGCTAAATTTGAAGTACCACAAAATCTCTGATTTTGAGGTATTTTCTCCCCCCTAAAATGCAGGGGGAGAAAATTCAATCTTGGCAAAGCCAAGACAGGGAGGCTTGAAGCTTAGCAAAAGTTTGAGTGGGGATTGCATGAGTACTCCCAAACACTTCAGGATGCTAAGATGTTACGATTTCTAGTAATTATTAGGTATCAGAGCTGAGAACAGCACTTTTCTGTGCATATTTATAGCACAGAATTTTCATTGCACTTCAGGATGCTAAAGTAATACGAACTATAGTAGTACTTCAGCATTATTTAGAATTTCTTGCAGTCCCTAAAGCATATTTTTCTTGATAAATCCCAGTGTTTTCATTACCTGTTTTGATAGGTGGAGTTATCTTTTGTAAGCATCATCATGATGCCCAAAAAACAAGAAAGTGACTGTTTTTGTATTCTCATCTGCTTCATACGTCAAGACAAAGCTCTTCATAATGTGGACTCTTTTTTCTCCTGTTAAATCGTGCCTTAATGGCTTAAAATGCTGGGGATTCTCAAGAATCTGCTCTATCTTGTTTCTAATTGCTTTTTCAAGAACAGGATTTTTCTTGCATAATTTATTAATACTTTCTTTGCAAGAAAGCTTAATTTCGATTCCATATTTCATTTGACTATATCAGAAACAGAACCAACTCTAATAGATTTCTCTTTTTTTGCCTTTTTAAGTTTCTCAATAAATTCCTTCTTTAGAGGCAATTCATCAACAGGATGCCAGTCAATTTTATCGCAGAATTTCCAGTCTTCATCAGAAAGCTCTCCAGTTTGTATGTATCTTTCAAAAATTAGTTTTTTTATGGTTTCTTCTCTAGCTATTTCACTCCAGTTCACCCATGAGAAATGTTTTAGTTCTTCTTTGAATTGTTCTGACACTGACAGGGTTACAGATGCCATTTTAGATTGCTCCTTTGCTTTTTAGTTCTTCAAATTTTCTTAATTCTGTTATTTTTAACTCAAACTTTTTTTTGAGATATTCTGCTAGGCGCAGTTCAGGATATTTATCTATCTTTTCCTTTAATTCTTCAGGTATTGAAACAGTGAATGTAACCATTTTTATTACACCAATAATTGTTAATACACTAAAATTAGTTTGTACATTTAAATCTTTTGGTTTTTTATGTGTAAACAGGAAAAGAGTGAGTGCCAGATTCGGTCAAATTGTCCCTAAAAATCGCGCTGTCCCATAAATTTCGTTCTTCATTCCCTTAGCGTTATGCCTGCTTGCAGATTGTGTATAAAGGAAAGAAAATAACCATACATAAACAACAAATTACTGGAACGGATTGTTGGGGACTGCGTGCTGAACTTCTCGTGTACCTTAAAGCTTACACACCAGTTCCATCAAACTCGTCTTCTACGAGTATCCTAGGATGTCTCTTTTTAAGGAGGGTTTCAAGCTTAGATGCTTTCAGCTTTTATCCCATAAGGCGTAGCTGCCCGGCATACCTTGTCAGATAACCGGTTGACCAGAGGCCTCGAACCCCCGTTCCTCTCGTACTAAAGGATCCTTCCCCTTAGACATCCAACATCTCTAGTAGATATCAAACCAACTGTCTCACAACGTTGTGAACCCAGCTAACGAACCCTTTTAACGGGTGAACACCCCCACCCTTGGCTGCTTCTGCACAGCCAGGATAGGATGAGCCGACGTCGATGTAGCAAGCCTCGCCGTCGATGTGAACTCTCGGGCGAGACGACTCTGTTATCCCCGGAGTAACTTTTCGGTCAACTCTGGCCCCCATCAAGGAGGACACAGAGGATCGCTAGACCCGACTTTCGTCCCTGGATTTATTCTTGTCATAAATCCAGTCAGGCTGACTTTTGCTCTTGCACTCTACGCCGGGTTTCTGTACCGGCTGAGTCAACCTTTGGGCCCTACTGATATCATTTCAGCAGGGTCCCACCCCAGGCAAACTGTCCACCAATTGCTGTCCTAGGAATTTTGCATCCCAGTAAGCAACGCAAATTCTGAAGAGTGGTGTTACATTATTGCCTATTCCTGACCCAAAAGCCAGGACATAGCGGCTCCCACTTACACTATGCAACAAAATTCGCGTCACAACAACAGGCTACAGTAAAGTTTCACGGGGTCTTCGCTTCCCACTAGAGACTTCTGGTCTTTGCACCAGACAAGAGTTTCGGTGGTGTCCGACTAGGGACAGTGGACATC
>CAZGZA010000030.1:11546-14271 GCA_964529655.1 uncultured Methanosarcinales archaeon
CCTGGTTTTTGCACCAAGACAAGGAGTTCGGAGGCTTCCTTCTCGGGACAGTGGACATCTCGTTACGCCATTCATGCAAGCCGTCAATCAAACGGCAAGGTATTACGCTACCTTAAGAGAGTTATAGTTACCCCCGCCGTTTAACGGCCCTTGGCCCCCTTGAAAAGGAGTTTCAGGTACCGTCACTGGGCAGGCGTCGCCTTCTATACACACCTTTACAGGTTTGCAGAGAGCTGTGTTTTTGTTAAACAGTCGAACGTCCTTAGTCACTGCGCCCTGCAACTGCAGATATACATCAACAGTCGCAGGGATCCCTTATGCCTAAGTCACAGGACCAACTTGCCGAGTTCCCTTAATCGGATTAAACCATCACGCTTTAGGCTACTCACCTAGGGGCACCAGTGCTGGTTCTGGGTACGAATATTCAGAATTTATTCTCGCGTCCTTTTCACGGCCTCCAGGCCTCGACCGAACACTCCGAAGAGTGCTATTCCCAGATTTGCCAAGGTTCTCGTCATGATAACACTCCCCTTGCCTATTCTGGTTAACATTCTTGATCAAATGTCGGCCTAGCCGGAAGGGTCGGAAGCCAGACTTGCGTTGCCGCACATATCTGAATAGTAACGGAATATTAACCGTTTGCCCTTTCGCGGCGCTCATATTATGAGGCCACTTAGGATCGACTACCCCTTGACTGATTGTCATTGTCAAGGAACCCTTGCCCTTTCAGCGACAGAGATTCTCACTCTGCTTCGATCTTACTGACGCCAGGATTCTCATTCCCACACGGTCCATGCTCTCTCATGAAAGCACTTCTGCCCATGCAGGACGCCTACCTACTACAAACTCGAAAGTTGTCTGCGGTATCGGTAACTAATTTAGCCCCGTCCATTTTAGACGCTCACAACCTTGACAAGTAAGCTGTTACGCACTTTTTAAAGGATGGCTGCTTCTAAGCCAACCTCCTTGCTGTCTTAGGCTGTAAACAATCTTTACCCGTTAACACTCAATTAGTATTTAGGGACCTTAACCACAGTTTGGGTTGTTCCCCTCTCGGAAACCAAGCTTACCCCGGCTCCCCGTCTACCGAGATCTACAACGTTAAGACATTTGGAGTTGGACAGAAGACCAACCAGTTTCCCGGCTTAAATCTTCAATCCGTCGCTCTACCGTCTTAACAATCTCCCTCGGAGCTTGACTGCGGCCAACTTCGGTAGGAACCAGCTATCTACCATTCTCGATTGGCTTTTCACCCCTAGTCCCAAGTTAGAAGAACACTTGCTCGTAGAACCTCTGCAGGCCTCCACGCGGTTTTACCCGCACTTCGCCTTACCCAGGACTAGATCGAATGGTTTCGGGTCGCATCCGAGTGACTCCAGGCACATTAATACCTCGCCCCTCATTGCTTGCGGGCTTGTCGGTTTCCCTTCGGATACCTTTTTGTTATCCTTGCCACTTAGATGCACTCCCTGGCCCGTTATTCTAAACGTATGATAGAACCCCGTAGGGCCCTATCGGATAGTAGCTATTAGGTTTCAGGATCTTTTAACTCCCTGTTAAGGGTTCTTTTCAACTTTCCCTCACGGTACTTAGTTTGCTATCGGACTCTAAACATGTTTAGGGTTGGAAGTTGATGCCTCCCATATTCCTGCTCAATATCCGATGAACAGTACTCTTTAGCTCTCATACCATCTCGGTTTTCCTCTACGGGGCTTTCACCCTCTTCGGCGTTCTATTCCAAGAAACCTCAAGTCAACCAAGGACAGTATAAAGAAAGCCACCACATCTCCCCTGCTTTTCAGCAAGGGATTCAGTTTGCCCTGTGCTGTGTTCAATCGCCTTTACTAACAGCATCTCATTTGATTTCTCTTCCTGCAGGTACTGAGACGCTTCAGTTCCCTGCGTTCCCGCTCATTACTGAGCCATTGAGAAGTCTCATTCGGACATCTTTGGTTCAAAGCCTGCGTACGGCTCGCCAAAGCATTTCGTAGTTAGCCACGTCCTTCTTCGGTGTTCAGAACCAAGTCTTCCACCTAATAGCGTTAAAGACCAGTAATCTATTGTTTATGTATGGTTCATAATTGAATATGACAAACATATTCTAAAACCCTGCAATCGAAATTGTACAATCTCGATTGGATCAGCGCTTTTAAAATGGACCCGTCGGGACAATCACCATTCTTGGCGTTTATGCCAAAAACAGTTTTGAACCCGAAGCCTCCGCCTTGCAAGGGCGGCGCTCTTTCTCGCTTTGCGCAGGTTTTGCCGGCGCAAACTACCGTTGAGCTACGGGCCCAAAATAAAAGTGTAAGCATTACTTATTCATATAATTTCTTAAAAATAAAAAGAGGTGATCTAACACGAGTAAACTCGTGAAGATCACCCTCTTATTTTTAAAAGGAGGTGATCCATCCGCAGGTTCCCCTACAGATACCTTGTGACAACTTAGCCCACCTCGCTAAGCCTAGATTCGAGGCAATCAACAAACTGATTCTTACCTAAACTCAACTCGGTTGGCTTGATGGGCGGTGTGTGCAAGGAGCGGGGACATATTCACCGGGGTATGATAAGCCCCGATTACTAGGGATTCCGGCGTCATGAGGGTGAGTTGCAACCCTCAATCCGAACTGGGGTAGGATTTCGAGGTTTGACTTCTCCTTTCGGAGTTGTATCCCATTGTCCCTACCATTGTTGCGCGCGTGTAGCCCAGGGGATTCGAGGCATA
>CAZGZA010000031.1:0-12555 GCA_964529655.1 uncultured Methanosarcinales archaeon
GCTTACTATAATAGCATCAATTAGCGAGTCTGCGTTATGTATAAAAATTAATGTCTGTTACTATAGAATACTATCGGAGATTATAATGGCGGAAAAACTTGGACTCGTGCATGTCTATACCGGGGATGGCAAGGGAAAAACATCCGCAGCACTTGGCATTGCCCTAAGAGCGATTGGCCAGGGGCTTAGAGTTGCTGTAATACAATTTATGAAGGGCGGAGAGTATACCGGAGAGTGCATCGCCGCAAAAAATTATATCCCAAACCTGGAGTTCCTGCAGTTCGGAAAGGGCTGCCACAAGGAGAAAAAACAGCTAAAGCTATTCTCAGGCAGAACCGACAATATACGGGAGGGCATAAACTGCGGAAAGTGCAGGGACTGCTTTGAGAATGACGAGGGCCAGGAAAAACATGCGCAAAAAGCGCTGAAAAAGGCAATGGCGCTGATTAAAGACAGCCGCTACAATATTATTATTCTGGATGAGATTAATGTTGCAGAATCATTAGGGCTTATCAAAGAGAGCGAAATCAGCTGGCTGCTGGACAATAAAAACCAGGATACAGAGCTGATATTAACCGGCAGAAACGCAAACAAAAAGATAGTTGAAAAAGCCGACTATGTAACCTTAATGAACGAAATACGCCATCCATTCAAGGCGCGAAACATCCGCGCAAGAAGGGGAATAGAATACTAATTGCCCGGCATCAAGGATGCAGATAACCCGCCTGCATCAAACCTTAACCAGCTCAATCCCAAGCTTATCGGCAATCTGCCTGCTTTTCTCATCCCTGTAAAAGTCTCCATAATAAATTTTTTTAATGCCGCTGTTAATTGTAAGCTTAAAGCAATTCCAGCACGGGCTTGCGCTCGTATAAAGCTCAGCCCCGCTAATCTTGACGCCATTCTTTGCCGCCTGAATGATTGCATTTGCCTCAGCATGGACTGTTGCAATGCAATGCCCATTCTCCATGTCACAGCCAATCTCATCACAATGAGGCATTCCTCTCAGGCTCCCGTTGTAGCCGGTTGAAAGAATAGTCTTGTCAGAAACAATGACACAACCGACACGCTTCCTGCTACAGGTTGAGCGAGTGGCTACCTGCCTTGCCAGGCCCATAAAATACTCCTCCCAGCCCATCCTCTTTTTCTGCGCCTGCAGGCTGTCTATAATGCTCTTAACTTTCCTATGCAAATCCTCGCGCGATGAATCGTTGATGATTTTATAGTCTGACATCGCCATAACCTTTAACAACTGCTGCTGAACATCCCTTCCATTCAGCTCCATAAGCTCGTGCCTCTGAAACTCCTCGATGTTGACCTCATCTGTTGCGCCGTCGCGCTGACTAATGATTTTATACCTCATAGCAAGGGGAGCGTCGACTGCAATAAGAATAAAATCCTTATCCTGCTTCAGCTCCTCAACCTCGGCCGGGTGCCTAACGCTGCCAACAACCGCCATCTCAAGCCCGTTGTCCTTTATTTTCTGAAATATCATCCTTGCAAGAATTCCCGGGCCATAGGTTTCCCTAAGCTCATTGCCGAGGGCAATCATATTCTCGCGGTTAATGGCAATATTTCTTTCAGCCGCTTCATCCCGTATAATTTGGGAGCATGAGAAAAAATTAAACCCCATCTCTCTCAGAAAATCGCCAACAGTATCCTTGCCAGAACCGTTAGTGCCAGTAATCCCAATAATCACGCTATCACCCTGCGATTAAAAAAAGGATGTGTTTTTATAGTTTTCCAATTACAAAACCAAATTGTGTGCTGCTCTATCCTGATGCTGCCTCCAGCCAAATAGAGCACAGAATAAATACTAGCCTATTCTAATCCTTTTTCTTCTTTACTGCGGCATTCAGCTCCTTAACTAAGCTATCAACATCAATGCCATGCGCAACAGCCCCGTCCTCTATTGTTTCAAACTGTGCAGCCTGGCAGCCAATGCAATGCAGGCCGTATTTCATAAACACCTCGAAGGTTTCAGGATGCTCCATCAGCATTTCCCTTAGGCTTGTCTTTTTTGTGATTGTTTTGCTGTTCATTTTAATGCCTTTAGTTTGATTGCGCTAACCGGGCAGACCTCTGCTGCGCTGTTGTTGCAGCCAAAATCATCAACCAGCACTTTTTTTGGCTTTGCCTTTTGTTTTTCTATATCAATCACCCAATTTTCCTGGCATTGTGCCTCGCAGGCTCCGCAACCAATGCACGCCTCTTCGTCAAACTCTATTTTGTATTTAGCCATTTTAGTGATGAACTTGCCGCAGGTTTATAAAATTTTTGTTTGCCTTAGGCGATGGCCATGTCAACAAAAGTTTTAAATATATGTTTAAACATATGTTTAGTTTATGGCAATAAAAACAATAACCATAACAGAAGATGCGTACAACTGTGTAAGCAGATTAAAGCATGAAAATGAAAGTTTTAGCAAGCTATTCTTAAGATTAGGTGAACGCAAACTCCAGGTAAAAGACCTTATTGGAGCAATAAAAATAACTGAAAAAGAGGCAAAGGAGTGGCAGGAACAGATAGGGGAATCACGAGAAAACTTAAACAAGGATATGGGGGAAAGATATGCACATTTTAGACAGCTCCGCGCTTATAGAACTCCTGCATGATAGTCCGCAGGGGAACAAAATAATCCGCTTGATTGGAACAGAAACTGCACTAACAACAGTTTTTAGCATACACGAATTGCTTAAATGGGCATCAGGACCATACGAAAAGCCTTTGCAGCAGCTGCTTGGAAGCATTGAAGTATTGGAGTATGACCATGAATCTGCAATAATTAGCTCTGGCATTTATAAATCACTCTCAAAAAAAGGCCAAAAAATAAACGAAACAGATATACTTATAGCCAGCATCTGCCTAAAAAATGGGTATCCAATTGTTACTCTTGACAATCATTTTAAACAAATAGTTGGGCTGAAAACAATCATAATCTCCTGATTCTAACCCGCTTGTATAGCTGCCTTGAATATCCCCTTTGGGATTTTTCCAGCCGCAATATAGAAAAGTTTATATATCTTGTTTGCGAATGAAATACCCAAGGCAAGAGGTGATAATATGCCTGAAAGAAACTATGGAATCGTAATAGCTTCACTGGTAGCTGTAGTGGCGGTAGTTGGACTGGTCCTAAACTTTTCAGGGCTAACCGGCGCATTGGCCACAGGTAAATACCTTAATGAACAGGGTGAATACTTTAGTGCTGGAGAAAACTTCTTCAACCAATGTAGCGCTAACCTTGAGAAATTTACAGAAGAGCTAAAAGTTGTTAAAGGCGAATCCATGAGTGCAGGAGAATGTTGCTCAAACTTATGCGGAAACCTATGTATTGGCTTGAGTGCAAACTGCTATAGCGGCTGCAGAAGTGGCTGTGAGATGGGTTCAAAAAAAGCCTTTGGCTCTGCATAAGAAAATTCATTAACAATCAAACCTGAAAATTAAACGAGGTGATTTTGATATGTATAAAAATGGAGAAAAATATGGTTTAATGGTTTTAGCTGTTGTTGCTGTAGTTGCGGTAATCGGGCTGGTAACCTATTTCGGCAACCAGACAGCGATTGGAGCTTCTATAGCCGGACCATCTTTTGAAAAGAAAACATGGGATGGAACTGTTGTAACAGAAGAGCAACTAACAACAAGGGATATGGGTTCATCTCCAGAGGGTGCAGCCTGCGCTAAAAACATCTTTGAGGATGCCATGCTTTGGACAGAGGATATCAACTATAAGACATCAGTTGAGTGCGGCAAATGCTGCAAAGACCAACTTGGTGAGCTCTCTTTAGATGTAAATGAATGCACAAATGTCTGCAAACCAGTACTGGAAAAGATGATATATGATGCGCAGAGCGTTGGAGCAAGATAGACCAATCAAATTTTTATTTCTTTTTTTGTTTTTTATAACGAAAATCGCACTAATCCTCTAGTTAAAGCCAGAGGTATTTATCGTGCGATTCCACAAAAAACCAAAGGTTTTTTGGGAGCAAATAAATCCTGGTTGGATTTATTGCTCAAAAAATGCTTTGCATTTTTTTGAGCCAAAAAATCCGAAAGATTTTTTGTGCTTTCGGGATTAAAAATTGTCGGACTAAAGTCCTAGATATTATATCTACAATTTTTAATAGCTAAATTAAATTTTTATTTCTTATTCTTTTTTTCTTGGTGTTTGAAATAGCATTTACCCTATTAGAAATTAGAAGAAAGTGCGCGAGAACAGGCGCAGAGCACAGCTGATAGCCGAAAAACAAAAAAGTTTAAAAACATTGCAAAAAAAGAGGCTAATGCACAGCTTAATTGTCTTTGGCTGTCAAAAAAAAATTGAGGGGAGAGCATGAATGATATTGAAAAATTAAAGAAGCTGAACAGGCTTATTCCTGAAATGAAAAAATTCGGCTTTGCCAAAACATTTGATGAAGCAGCAAGACAGACAGAGGAATTCTTTTCAGTGGACCTTCCAATGTCTTCTCAGGCACAACCGCAGGAAACTCCAAAACCTGTTAAAAACGATTTTGAGATGAGATTTAGCGGATTAGAGGCATCTATCACGGGAATCTCCCAGAAGATTAATGAAATTATCAAGTTTTTAAATGACGTTGAGGAAAAGCTAAAGGAGCATCCTGCACAAAATGCCGCTGTGGAAAAATCCCCTGTTGAGGCTCAGCCAAAGATTGTTGTTGAAACAAAGCAGAGTGTTGCAGAAACAAAGCAGAGTGTTGCAGAAACAAAGCAGAGCCACCCCAAAAACGGGGAGTTCACACCCGACAATATTGATATACGGGAATATTTTAATTTCGGCAGCCGCAAATAATAGAAAAAGACAAAAGTAAAACATAAAATATAACGGCAGACATAAACAATTATACAAATAGATTATGTCTGCCGAATATAGTAACAGCAGATTATGGATGAAAACTAATGTCTGTTACTATAGTTTGTCTTTTTCAATATATAAGCAAGGACATTAGTTTTCGTATATATCTCCTTGCTTATATAGAGAAGACTTTAACTAATTTCATACGAATATTAAAGTCTTCTCGTATAGTTGAGGCTGAATAATGATGCTTTAATTATGTCCTCAACTATAAACAGGAAAAATATTTAAAGTATATCTCTTTTTTCGTGTTCATGAAAGCACATGACCAGAAAGCATTTTGGCGCGACACAGGAGTTTACTCGCAGGAGATTTCTAGCTTCGCCAAAAAAAGCTATTCAAGAATCAAAAAAGAGGGAAAAGCATTTCTGCTGGAGCTTGGCTGCGGCATTGGCTCTGATGCAGTTTTTTTTGCTGGCAATGGGCTTGAAGTTCTGGCACTGGATTTTTCTAAACCCGCTATAGATTACCTTAACAAAATCAAGGATGAACAAAATCTGTATAACCTGGATTGCCGGGTAAAGGATTTCACAAAACCATGGCAAAGTGAGGTATATGATCCTGAAAGCGTTGAAGCTGTGTATGCGCACCGAAGCCTTCATTATTTTGATGAAAAAACCACAAAAAGAGTTTTTGCAAATGTTCATAATATCCTGGCACCTAACGGACTTTTTTTTGTTGCAGTGCACTCTGCCCTGCACACAGAAGCTGAAACTGGCAGGATGCTTGAGAAAGGGCTCTACCTTTACAAAGGCAAACAGAGAAGGTTTTTTTCCATGCCATGCATTAAGAGATACATGAACGGCTCATTCGACATCATTTCTTTAGGCTATAACGATAAGGATACAAAATCTTTTCTGGAAGTTGTTGCAAGAAAAATATAAACCCGGGTTTTACAACAAAAGCATGCCCTGACGACGATTTTGCCAGTTAAATTGACTTTGCCGGCTTAACAGAAGCTTTTTAAACAACAGATAAATCCTTCGCTGGAAGATGAAAAACCGGCATGTTGGCGTATTGCTTATTGGGTTTGCAACCCTGCTTTTTGTTGTTGTTATGGCTTTCAGCAACGCTCTGGAAACTGTTGCCAATAACTCATGCACGCATGAAAATGCCTGCCCAATGCGCGCCAGCCTGAACACCTTAAAGACTGTAAACTATATTCTTATTGCTGTGCTGATTGGCGTTGGAATATTCATAATGCTTTTCATGAAGGATGAGCAGGTAACTGTTGCCCAAAATATTAAAATAGCTGAGCTTGCACCTGAAGAAAAGAAAGCAAAAATGCAGGGGCTTGATGAGGAGGAAAAAACCGTTATGAATATAATTCTGCGCGAGAACGGCTCAGCCTATCAGAGTGATTTAATCAGGGAAACCAGCATGACAAAAGTCAAGATTAGCAGAATTCTTGACAGGCTGGAGGGCAAAGGCCTTATTGAGCGCAAAAGAAGGGGCATGACAAATGTTGTTATTCTCAAATAGTTTTAGACGCTGAAACTAGTTTCACTACATCTTTTATAAGCTGTTACATTTTCTGACTGGCAATAGTTCACAAGTATTAAAAACTAAATCCAATTAACCAGACAAAAAATATGGTTAATATGGAGGGTTAAAAATGACATTATTTAAAAACAAAACCGAAACAAAAACAAGAAAAAATTGCAGTTGCACTGATGATGAGATTGAGCTAAAAGAGGCAGTATACCCGAAAGAGCCAAAAGCAGATGAGCCTGCAACAAAAACAGAAGTTTCCATGGAACATCATATGGAACATCCAAAACCTAGCTATTCACATGGGCAAAAAGCTGGCGGGCTGGATAGCTTTCAAAAGATTATTTTAACTATAAATATAATCCAGGTGCTGCTTTTGTTTTTGGTAGCATACCAGATGTCTTCATTTAACGACTTAATTAAAGCACCTGCAGCTGACGGCCAGAATACTATTCCTGACAACGCTCCAGCAGGGGCTGGAAATAATATCAACCTACAGCAGCTGACTGAAGATGACGATGTAAAAGGAAGCGCAAATGCTCCGGTTACAATAGTGGAATTCAGCGACTATGAATGCCCGTACTGCCGGCGCTTTGCAACAGAGACACTGCCGCAAATAATATTAAAATATGTTGATACAGGCAAAGCTAAATTGATTTTCAGGGATTTCCCACTGTCATTCCACCAAAATGCACAAAAAGCAGCAGAGGCAGCAGAATGCGCCGGTGACCAGGGCAAATACTATGAAATGCACGACAAGCTCTTTGGCAATGGAGTTGCAGGCGGGGTTGGGGCATTTAAACAGTATGCCATTGAACTTGGATTGGATACCTCAGAATTCAGCCAGTGCCTTGATTCAGGAAAGGCTGCTGCAGAAATCAGCAGGGACTTTAATGACGGGCAAAATTTAGGGGTAACAGGAACGCCAGCATTCTTTATTAATGATAAGGTTGTTGTCGGAGCCCAGCCATTTTCGGTTTTTGAGCAGATTATTGAACAGGAATTAAACAAATGAAACTAACATTAAAAGTGAAGGGCATGCACTGCAAAAGCTGTGAAACACTAATTAATGATGCGCTTCTTGAAGCTGGCGCAGGAGCATGCCATATTGACAGCAAAAAAGGGACTGCTGTTGTTGAGTTTGACGAAACAAAGCTTACCTCTGCCAAAATAAGAGCAATTATTGAAAAAGAGGGCTACAAAGTTGACTGAACAGCCTGATTGCAGGAAACAAAATGACGCTGGTGAAAAAGAGCATTTACACAAAAGGCATGACCTGCCAAAGCTGCGAAAAGATTATTGCAAAGCAGGCTTTTAAGCTGGCTGGAGTTAAAACTATTGACGTAAGCTATGCCGCTGAAAAGGCGACTATTGAATACGATAATGAAAAAACAAGCTTAAAGGAAATAACAGCAGCAATTGAGGAAAAGGGATATTCCTGCAGTGAAATTAGCGCTGAATCCGGCGAAAAAAGCGCACTCAACTCCAATTGGAGGTTTATTATTGCCGGCACTTTAGTAGCGCTTTTCTTTATTTTCAAGCTTGTTGACAGAATAAACCTACCCCAGATAAGCCAAAACATGGGCTATGGCCTGCTGTTTGTTGTTGGACTCCTTACCGGATTTCATTGCGTAAGCATGTGCGGCGGATTTGTTGTATCATACACCGCAAAAGGCATTAAAGAAGGCAGGAAAACGCACGAAATGCATGTATCCTATGCTGTTGGAAAGGTTATTTCTTATACTACAATTGGAGCATTTTTTGGCCTTGTTGGAAGCATTATTGCATTTACACCCTTTATGCGCGGTGTTGCAGGAATACTAGCCGGACTTTTTTTAATATTATTTGGGCTGAAGATGCTGAATATCTTCCCGGCGCTAAGGAAGTTCGGCCTGCCAATATCCATTGCCAAATTTGCCGGAATGGAATCAACAAAAACAAGCAGCCCATTTATTATTGGACTATTAAACGGGCTTATGATTGCGTGCGGGCCATTACAGGCAATTTATGTTATGGCAGCTGGAACAGGCAGTCTGGTAGAGGGGGCAAAGATAGCATTCATTTTTGCACTTGGAACTTTGCCGGTTATGCTCGGCTTTGGATATTTAACCAGTTTTATTGGCAACAAAGCAACCCAGAAGATTCTGAAGGCGTCTGCATTTATTGTTATCATCCTTGGCTTAATCATGCTAAACAGGGGGCTTTCCCTGACAGGCTCTGGCTATGACTTTAATTCACTGGCCTCAAAAATCAGCCTGCCTGCCGGAGCAAACCAAATTAATTCCGGAGGCAATATTATCCTTAAGGATGGATATCAGGAAATCCGCATGGACGTGCTCAGATCAGGCTGGAGCCCTAACAAATTTGTTTTAAAAAAGGGTGTACCTGTTAAATGGATTATTAATGGGAAGGAATTAACTGGCTGCAACAATGCTATTCAAGTTCCAAAGCTTGGACTGAAATTTAATCTAAAGCCAGGAATTCAAACATTTGAGTTCACCCCAAACGAAGAGGGAACAATACCATTCAGCTGCTGGATGGGAATGATACCAGGTGTATTTGTTGTGAAAGATAATGTTGACAGCGCCTCTGCCGGAGCTGAGTTGAATAAAGTACAGGTTCCTAAAGGCGGCTCATGCGGAGCTGGCGGCGGCGGGTGCGGATGCGGAGGCGCAAGATAAATTTTGTTAGCTGAGGTCCCACAAACTTTAAATGGAAAGAGCAACCTTTAAGATTCAGGGAATGCATTGCGCAAGCTGCGCAACTATAATAACCAAAGCGCTGTCAAGGGCTGAGGGAGTTAAATCAGCTAATGTAAATTTCTCCACTGAAAAAGCCGTGGTAGAATATGATTCAAAACTAACCGGCGAAGAACAGCTTCTGAATGCCATAAAAAGCAAGGGCTATAAAGGATATGCAGCAAAAGATATAGACCTCGCTACTGAAACAAAAATCAGGCAAAAGGAAATCAGCGGATTAAGGCAGCGCTTTATTATCAGCCTGATATTCTCACTCCCGGCGCTCTTAATTGGCATGTTTGTAATGCCCCAGCTTCACTATCGCGATTATATTATATGGCTTTTGGCAACCCCTGTCCAATTTTACATTGGCAAATCCTTCTATACAGGAGCATGGAGCAGCCTAAAAAACAGAAGCGCAAACATGGACACCTTAATCGCGCTTGGCACAAGCGCAGCCTATTTTTATTCAGCGTTCTCAGTATTATTTCTGCCAGGCGGCGAGCAATATTTTGAGGCAGCGGCTGTCTTAATATCCTTTGTTGTTCTTGGCAAATACCTTGAGGCAAGGGCAAAGGGCAAGACAAGCGAGGCAATTACCAAGCTAATGAAGCTTGGAGCAAAAACAGCAACAGTCATCAGAAATGGAAAGGAAACTAAAATACCAATTGATGATGTGCAAAAAGGGGATATTATCCTTGTCAGGCCAGGGGAAAAAATTCCTGTTGATGGCATAATCATTAACGGGCATTCAGCAATTGATGAAAGCATGGTAACAGGAGAGAGCATGCCGGTTGAAAAGAAAAAAAATGATGCAGTCATTGGCTCAACCATCAACAAGCACGGCAGCTTTACATTTAAAGCAACAAAAGTTGGGGCTGAAACAACCCTATCCCGCATTATTAAGCTAATAGAGGAGGCGCAGACAAAAAAAGCGCCAATACAGCGCTTTGCAGACGCCGTATCTGCCTATTTCGTGCCAGCTATTTTAATAATTGCTTTAGGCACATTTATCTTCTGGAATTTTATTATCGGACAGGAGCTAAGCTTTGCCCTGATTGCAGCTGTTGCTGTGCTGGTCATTGCCTGCCCCTGCGCTTTAGGGCTGGCAACCCCTACTGCAATTATGGTAGGCACTGGCAAGGGCGCAAAAGCCGGCATACTTATCAAAGGCGGCGAGGCTCTTGAGACAGCCCACAAACTCAAGTTTGTTGTTTTCGACAAAACAGGAACCATCACAAAGGGAAAACCAGAGGTAACTGATATTATTACAAACGGCAAAAAAAATATTACAGAAAAACAGTTTTTGGAGATTGCCGGCTCCATAGAAAAAAATTCAGAACATCCGCTGGCAGAGGCTATTGTCAAAAGGGCAAAGGAAAAAAATGTCAGCTGGAAAAAGGTTCACAGCTTTAAAGCAATTCCCGGCAAGGGTGTAAAAGCCAAAATTAGAAGAAATGAATATTATATGGGCAACATCAAACTAATGGAGGCAGCTGGAATAAGCTTTGCCAGCTTCAAAAAGGATATGATTAATTTAGAGAAACAGGGCAAGACAGCCATGCTTCTGGCTGAAAACAAAACCCTTCTTGGATTAGTTGCTGTAGCCGACGAAATTAAGGAAGACTCACCGGAAGCAATCAAACGATTACAAAAACTTGGCATAGGGGTTTACATGATTACAGGAGACAACCAAAGAACAGCAAAAGCCATTGCCCAAAAAGCAGGAATAAAAGAGTTTATAGCAGAGGTCATGCCAGAGGATAAAGCCAATGAAGTCAAAAAACTGCAAAAAAAAGGCAAAGTAGCTGCGGTAGGAGACGGAATAAACGACGCCCCAATGCTGGCGCAGGCCGATATTGGCATTGCAATGGGTTCAGGAACTGATGTAGCAATGGAAACAGGCAACATTGTACTGATGCGAAACAGCCTGCTGGACATTCCAAGCGCAATAAAGCTAAGCAAAATGACAATGGCAAAAATCAAGCAGAATATGTTCTGGGCATTGGTTTACAACATCCTGGGAATTCCAATTGCAGCTGGTGTTTTATATCCATTCACAGGATGGCTGCTCAGCCCAATGATTGCCGGAGCGGCAATGGCGCTAAGCTCAGGCAGCGTTGTAGCAAACTCACTGCTGTTAAAAAGCAAGAGGTTATAATTTAAGAAAATTTAACACTCTTTTTCTGAACTTAGGGGCATATCTTTTCAAATAAAGATTGAGTTTTTTTTTATCAAGCCTCTTTCTTACTTCTTTAACTGTTTCTTTGTTTGTTTTTCGCTTGAAATAAACCATATCAATCACTGTTTTTTCTAAATCAGAATAAGGCAGGTAAATCTCCTGGCTGGGATAAAAGCCAAAGCCAAAAAGATATTTCTTATTGACTCTTCTGACTAAAACATTAATCCCTAAAATCTGCCTTATTCCCTGCCTGGCCTTGGCTGCTGTCACAATCACTGGAATAGTTTCCTGCTCCCACAAGTTATGGAAACTCAGGGCATCTTCGAGGCCAAGATAAGCCGGCTTGAAGCAAAAAACTGCCAAAGATGCTTCATCATATTTTGTGTAAAAACCTTTAGCAAGTTTTTTTATTTTTCCTTTCTTGAGCAGATTTCTGATTAATTGCTTGGTATAACCCTTGTTTTTGACTATTCTTGCTACAGATGAAGCTTTAACTACCGGGCTTTTTTTAAACAACTCTTCCACTTTTCCAAGATATTTTGCCCTGCCCATTTTACCTCAGCCAGTTTTTGACGTATTCCAGCATTTTTTCCCATGGCAGCACCATGCCTTCTATAATCAGGACCTGAAGTTCCTTTTCATCTACTGGTTTTTTCCAAGCCATTACCAGTTTTCTTAAATCGCTTTCAATCTTTTTTCTTTCTTTAACCTCCCTCAGCAAAAAGAAAATGTCATACAAATCCCTGATTTTCAACCTGCTGGTGTAAGCCGAAACTTTCTCTTTGATCAGCTCTTCAGGCGATAAAGTGTAAACCACTATCAAATTGCCATCAGCCAGTTCATAATCCCTAAGCTGGCCCTCTATTTTTCTAAACGTGGCTTCAAAGCGGACCTCCATGCGATTGAACTTCATCCGTGAGTAGACGCTTCTTTCCGTAATTTTTTTCTTTTCAATTACCATGCCTCGCTTTTCTAAATGGCTGAACAAAACCTCAAGCTTTTCCCTGCTTTTATGCAGATAAACATCCACATCTTCAGAAAACCGGTTGCCACTGTAGCACCGCCAGATGGCTGTGCCACCGTGCAGCACTGCCTGGCCAAAGACCTTGTAAAGCTCTTCAACAATCATATCTTGAGCTCGCGCTATTTCCTGGTGGCTGGCTTTTTTCAGTTTTAAGGTTAGGGGGATTTTCATGGTTTTCAAAATCAACCTAGGTTATCTATATTAATAACCTTGGTTTATTTATAAACCTTTCGTTAAAATTGGTTATCGG
>CAZGZA010000032.1:0-12148 GCA_964529655.1 uncultured Methanosarcinales archaeon
GGCAGTTGCTAGCTGCCAGACACCTCCTGAAAAGCCAGGGTAGCTATTCTTATTCAGATAGTTTAACGGCAATAATAACAGGTATATAACAATGAAAAAAAAGCTTAGGGAAAAACTTGAAAAAAAGCGGCAAGCCCCTGACAAAATTAGGGAGCTCTTTGATGCAGCAGCCTCCTGCATTAACAAAAGCCAGAAACAGGCTGATGACTATGTAAGAAAAGCAAGAAATCTGATGATGAAGTTCAGGCTGAAAGCGCCAGGGGAGTTTAAACGAAAGTTTTGCAAACACTGCTATGCCTATCTAAAGCCAGGCGTAAACTGCCGCGTAAGAACAAGAAAAGGCATGGTTGTTTATTACTGCCTAAACTGCAAAAGATATATGCGGTTTTCTTACCGGAAACATAAGCAAAATGGCGCACACTAAATAAATCCAGCTAACTTATTAACACTCTTCTGCGAAGCAGACAGTAGTTTAGGAGTGCCCACTTATTTTACTCAATTCATGAGTATGGTAAACTTTAATTTTATTTTGTTCTTTCAGTTTTTTGTCATTACTCCAAATCGCACAATTCAATTTTAATGCGAGTGCAAAGTAAGCCATATCATCTGGATCAGGAGTAAGTTCTTCGGCTTCTTTAACATAAGGAATAAGTTCTTCCAAAGGAACAATAATAATTCTTTGTTTTAATGTTTCAAGTATCCTGAGAAATTCTTCCTCTGTGTGTTCTGTTTTTGCAAGAATCTTCTTTTTGTGTTTCTCCAGTTCCGTGAAAATATATTCTGGAGTAAAAAGATGGAACGCATCGCTAAAGAGAATATTGTAAGCAAAGCTATCCTTAATCAAAGCTGAAAATAGAATATTGGCATCAACGACGAGACCCATGTTTACTTTGCCATCTTTCGCAATTTACCGCTTACAGACTTACTAACTTCCCTGCCTAATCTCAAAGCATCTGCTTCGGTAAGTTTGCTCTTTTCTTTGAACTTTCTCAGAAAATCCATATCTTCTATCTTCTGCATGAATGCCTGCCTCGCTACTTCAGACCAGTTCATCTCCGGAAAAGACTCCATTTTCCTTTTCATTTCATCCGGAACAGCTAAAGTTAAAGTTGTCATTTTCATACCTCCTGTGTTATGTGTATATATTTACTTTATGTGTAAATATTTAAACCTTTCGGTTGCCTTTTCCTGTTTTAGTAGTAGCGAGAACTCGATTGTATTTAAATTGGCATTAACTGAAGTCGGCGAAGCAGATTTGGACGGAGAAACCTGCAAGGTTTCGGAACCGTTAAATTCCTGTTAGTTTCGTCTGACCAGAGGGAAGACCTGATTTTTAGTGCAACGATGCCGAAGGCAAAAAATCAAAGTAATTTCAGGGGCGTTCTCAAAGCACGAAGTGCAATATAGAACAATAATCGAGGGGCTTGGGACTATATCTTTTTTCTACCATAAATCAGATAATAAATAGAATATATTGTTAATAAAATAGCAATTAAGAAGAATGGGAATTTCATAGTGTATAAATCCGCTAAATAACCAGAAATTGGTTCTATTACCAGAAGAGATAGAGCTACAACAAATGAGAACATTGAAGTGACTGTGGCTCTATGATGGCTTTCTATATGCTTATTTATATAACTGTCTTTTGAGATTGAAAACATACCATGCGGAATTGCGATTAAAATAAAACAGATTGCTCCAATCAGATAGTTGTTTGTGAGCACCATAATATAAAATAAAATTGTCATTAAGACGATTTGAAGCCCAAAAATCCTATCATAATTAATCTTTTTTCTGATTGCAGGAGTGAGGTTAGCAAATACTGTGCAAAATAAAGATTTGAATGTGTAAGCAATTCCAAATAAGACAACAGGTAATGCAAGTTGTTTAAGATAAATTTGTCCGTAACCATAGGAAAGGTCAGACCCAATACTAAAGATGACTGAAAAAAGGAGTATTGCTCTTAAAAACTTGTTGCCCAAAATAAATTTCATGGATTGTTTAAAGTGGGTAAACACATTTACTTCTTCTATGGGCTTATGGTATTCTGGTTCTCTGAATGTAAGAACTACTAAGAATGAAGCGAATAAAAATACTAGTGATAACTGAAATGGAAGTAGCGGTGCATAATTGTAAAGGAAACCAGAAGACAAAAATGAAATTATCAATGGAATTTGAACAAAAATTTCCTGTCTTGCCCATAATTTTTCAAATTCATCCTCTTTTTTCAGTTGCTTGAGAGTATCATAGAAAAATGCAGTATTAGTTCCTGAAAGGAATGAGAAAAATATCGCTGAAAAAATACTGGCGAATATAAAATACCAATAATTGCTTGCATAAACAATCATTATTACTTGAAATACTGCAAAAATGGATGAGATTACAAATACTTTTTTTCTCCCCAATTTATCAGCTAATACTCCAGAAGGAACTTCAAGAAGGATTCTGACTATACTCCAAATGACACCAAGAATTGCAATTTTCGTTATTGTCAAACCATGGTCTAGATAAAACAATTGGATAATTGGCGTGAAGAAACCAAAATATGCCAATGCTGTAGCTGAATAGTATTTCCAAATATTTGATTGAATCTGTTTATTTTGCACCACAAATAGAATGCATTTAAAGAAGTTTATAAAAACATCGAAAAGTCCCAAGCCCCTATCCGTTTTTTAGCCCCTGAAAATTATTTCACTTAACATGTATTAAGCGTACTTTTATTACGCTTAATATTGCAATGCCCTACAATGCGAAATGCCAAGCTGTCTGGAGAATAAATTACTCCACCAACTTATAGAAGCGAGATGACTGGCGGTTCTTGACAAAAAGATTTTTTATTTAATCAGCAGCCCGCCGTATTTCACCAGCAACGGGACAAATACCAAGCTTACTATGCTCATCAGCTTGATAAGTATATTAAGTGACGGCCCTGAGGTGTCCTTGAATGGGTCGCCAACAGTGTCTCCAGTAACCGCTGCTTTATGAGGGTCGCTACCCTTTCCTCCAAACTTACCGCTTTCAATATACTTTTTTGCATTATCCCATGCTCCGCCGGAATTTGCCATAGAGATAGCCAGCAAAACACCAGTGACCAAGGACCCTGCCAGCAATCCCCCAAGCGCCTCTAACCCGAGCAGGAAGCCAACAGCTAATGGCGCAATCACTGCAATAAGGCCTGGAGCAACCATTTCCTTTATTGCCGCCTTTGTTGAAATATCAACACATCTTTTGTAGTCAGGCTTTGCCTTGCCCTCCATTAATCCCTTGATTGTCTTAAACTGGCGCCGCACTTCCTCTATCATGCTAAACGCAGCCTTCCCAACTGCTTTCATGGTTATTGCCGCAAATAAAAAAGGAAGCATTCCGCCTATTAAAAGTCCGATTATTACCATCGGGTTGTTAAGGCTGATTATGCTTAATCCGCTGCTTGTACTATAAGCCGAAAATAATGCAAGAGCGGTAAGAGCTGCTGAGCCAATAGCAAAACCTTTTCCAATTGCAGCTGTTGTATTACCCGCAGCATCCAATGAATCTGTTCTTGCCCTTACCTTTTTTCCAAGACCGCTCATTTCAGTTATTCCACCGGCATTATCCGCAACAGGGCCATAAGCATCAACAGCAAGTGATATTCCAAGTGTTGACAGCATCCCAACTGCTGCGATTGCTACCCCATATAATCCTGCGTTGTAATACGCAAGGAATATTCCTAGCGAAATAACAAGAATAGGCAGCACTGTGCTGAGGTAGCCTAAAGCAAGCCCGTGAATAATGTTTGTTGCAGCGCCTGTCTTCGATGCCTCTGCAACCTTTTTTACCGGTTTATAATCACTTGATGTATAATACTCTGTAATCAGGCCAACTAACACACCGGCTATTAAGCCAGCTACAATAGCAACAAAAACACCCAGACTAGAGTATGTTGCACCTCCCATTGCAAAAGTTTTCGGCAAATAGTATCGCGTTAAAAAGAACGAAGCAACTATTACAACAGCTGATGCAAAAAACAAGCCATTTCTAAAAGCTCCGTGAATTAAGGGCGATTCCTTTCTGCTGCCTCTTATAACAAAATATGTTCCTCCAAGCGCTGAAACAATCCCTGCCGATGCTATTAGCAACGGAAAAAGAAAGGCGGTTGTTGCATTAAAAATTGTCAAGCCAATTGCAAATGCTGCTATCAGGCTTCCAACATAACTCTCAAACAAGTCAGCGCCCATGCCAGCTACATCGCCAACATTATCACCAACATTGTCCGCTATAACAGCTGGATTTCTAGGGTCATCCTCTGGAATCCCTGCCTCAACCTTTCCCACTAAATCTGCGCCAACATCCGCGGCTTTGGTATAAATTCCGCCTCCAACCCTGGCAAATAATGCAATTGATGAAGCGCCTAATCCAAATCCTACTATAGCATTGGATACGATTACTGCTTCAAGATTAAAATATGCTGAAAAAATTAAATAAACACCTGTAAGGCCAAAAAGCCCTAGCCCAACTACACACAAACCAGTAACTGCGCCTGAGGAGAATGCTATGCTAAGTGCTTTGCCAAGACCCTTTGTTGCAGCAAAGGCAGTCCTCACATTAGCTTTGGTAGCGACTCTCATGCCAAAAAATCCTGATAGGATAGAACAACAGGCACCTGCAATAAAGGCGGCGGCTGTAAAATAACCCTCATTAACTGCGGTATTCTTAACGTCTAATGTTAATGCAAGAATAACAGCTACAACCACAATAAAAATTGCCAGAAACTTATATTCCCGCATAAGAAACGCCATTGCACCCTCGCGAATAGCATTTGAGATTTCTATCATTTTTGGCGTTCCAGCTGGTTGCCTTTTGATATCATAAGCTAGATAGCCGGCAAAGCCCAATGCCAATAACGCAATAAGTAATACCATATAAATTATCATTGTTAAATCCCCCCCTCAGGTTTTTATTTCAACTACAAAACAGCAATATTTAAAGGTTTCGAAGCCAATGGCAACCACTGGCTCCTTATTTGAAAGAAGTTTTACTTGCTAGGCAAGAATCTTGAAACCTTTGTTCCGCATACAGAGCATTTGCCTTGCATCATGTTTCTGTTGTTCGCTGTCTTAACTTCTTTTCCATCTTTCATCTCAACTTTCTTATGACATTTTACACAATATCCTTCCATTAAAACCACCTTTAAAATTTATTTTTATTATATGCAATACCCTTTTTGGTATATAAATGTTTTGGCGGTTTGGCATGTTTTTCTATATTATTGAAAATTGTCGGGATTTAATACCTCAGACTTTAGTCCGACAATTTTTAATCCCAAAACCACAAAAATCTTCGATTTTTGGGTCCCAAAAAACTACGTTTTTTGTGGAACTCGCGATTAAGCTAGGAGCGTAAAACCACGGGCTTCAGCCAGTGGATAGCTCCGAGCAGCGAGTTTTTGTTATCCCATATCCGATAGTTTGCAAAATTTGCGGTATTTTTGCAGAAGCATATATATCCCTCTAATAGGCTTATCCTGCAGATGTTTGTGGAGATTCTTATGGCAACATTGGCTGGAATTTTATGCGGCATTGTTACTGGATTAATCCCTGGATTGCATGTTAATCTTGTCTCAGCGGTTTTGGTTAGCAGTGCCGCCCATATTCTAAATTTTTTCAGCGAGATTGCGCTGGCGGTGTTTATCATCTCTATTGCTTTGACCCACACCTTTCTTGATATGATACCCACTGTATTTCTTGGCGCTCCAAACCCCGACACTGCGCTGGCTGTACTGCCCGGACATGAGTTTTTGCTTAAAGGCCTCGGATTTGAGGCTGTAAAACTTGGTGTTATCGGCTCTTTGTTTGGAGTTGTGCTAAGTATTATGCTAATGCCGGTATTTATCATTATTGTGCCTGTAATTTACGCTATAGTTAAACCTTTTATTGCCTATTTTTTGATTGGAGTTGCTGTTTTACTTATCATAAAAGAGGAAACAGCAAAGCAAAAATTTGTTGCATTAATCTTATTTCTGGCCTCAGGGATATTGGGCTTTCTTCTTCTTAGGGGCCTTGTTGTCAACCAGGCATTATTGCCTCTCCTAAGCGGCTTGTTTGGAATGAGCACCCTGCTCCTGTCATTAAACACAGAGGCCATATTGCCAGAGCAGGTTATTGGCGCGCCTATAATAATAACAAAAGCCAGGATTGCAAAAGCGGTTTTTGCCCTGACATTAGCTGGATGGATTACATCAATGCTTCCGGCTGTTGGCGCAGCACAGGCAACTGTATTTGCTAGTTTACTATTCAAAAAAATGAGCAAATCTATCTATCTTATTGTTGTTGGCGGAGTCAATACTGTCAATTTTCTGTTGTCGCTGGTGACTTTTTATACAATAAACAAAGCAAGAAACGGCGCAATTGTCACTGTGCAAAAACTTCTTGGGGAAATCGGCTTAAAAGAGCTTATACTTTTTGTTGCAATTGCCCTGCTTGTTTCTGGAATATCAGCGCTTCTGACACTCAATTTTGCAAGGCTATTTGCTGTAGTGTTGCCAAAAATTAACTATAAACTGTTATGCCTGGCTATTATCCTATTTTTAGCGGTAATGGTCGGCTTAATCTCTGGATGGCTTGGTTTAGCGGTGCTGTTTACAGCAACAGCTATTGGAATAGTCGCTCCGCTCTATCAGGTTAAGAGGTGCATACTCATGGGCTGCCTGATGCTGCCGGTTATTATTATGCTAATTTTTTGATAGCACTATCCAAATTCAACAATTCCTCTTTGCCAGAATTCATATCCCTTAGCTTAACTTTGCCCTGCTTTAATTCCTGCTCCCCAATAAGTATAACATAGGGAATTCCAAGCACTGAAGCATATTCAAGATTCTTTGTTATGCCTCTAGCCATTATATCAATATCAGTATTGATGCCTGCGTCTCTCAATCTTTTTGCCGCTGAAATGCACTCTTTCTGGGTTTTGATAGGAATAACATACACCTTAATACAGGTTTTTTTAGCTGCAAATGAAGTTTTTGTTTTTAGTATCTCCAGAATAGGTTCAAGCCCAAAGCTGATTCCAACAGCAGGATATGCCTTATTGGTGCCGAGATAGTTTGATATTAATGAGTCATACCTTCCGCCAGCCGCTAAACTTGAGCTAACCGCACTCTCTGGAGCGAAAATTTCAAAAATTGTTCCTGTATAGTACGATAATCCTCGTGCTAGTGACGGAACAAATTCCATACATTTTGCATAGGCAAGCAGTTCCTCAATCTCCATCAGCCCTTTTTTGCCTGTTTCAGAAGTTATTACTTTGCTTAACTCTTTTATTTTCTCTGCATTTGAGCCCTGAACTGTGAGGGTTTGCAATAATTTTTCTGTGTTCTTGTCAAGAAGATTTTTTTGTTTCAGCTCCTCTTTTACACCATCCAACCCTATTTTCTTAAGCTTGTCTATTGAAAGGATTATGCTTAATCGGCTTTCGTCTTTTATGCTAAAGGTATCCATTAAACCATCCAGTATCTTCCGGTTATTAACCGCTATAACAATCGGGCAGTTTATGCTGCGGAAAAAATCCACGGCAATCTCAATAACCTGCGCATCCGCAAGCATTGACTGTGCGCCAACAATATCAATATCGCACTGCATAAACTCCCTGTAGCGCCCAAGCTTAATAGGGCCGTCCCTGAAAACCTCCCCAAACTGGTAGCGCTTGAACGGAAGTTTTATGCTGGGATTCATGCCAATAAACCGTGCAAAAGGCACTGTTAAATCATACCTTAGCCCGAGCTTCCTTCCGCCCTGGTCAGTTAATGCAAAAGTTTCTTTGAGAATCTCATCGCCACCGGCATATTTTGCCTCAAGTGTTTCATAGCGCTCAAGTATTGGAGTGCTTAGCGGAACAAAACCATACCTCTCAAAAATTGTTTTTAGCCTGCTAATTAGTTCATTTCTGACTATTTGTTCCTCTGGAGGAAAATCCCTCACACCCTTTGCAGTTTGCAGTTCCATAATCTTATGTTGACTTCTGCTTGTTTAAATAGTTTGTTGTAGAGCAGTGCCGTCAAGTTAAGTGTCAAAGCAGGTTAAGGTGCTATAATTACGGATACTAAAAAGTTAAGCAAAACCATCCAATCCCTGTCAGGCTGTATTGCAAAGCTCTCGCCTCCCTGCCCAACTTTGTTCAGAACAAAGTCGGGTTATATTTCAAATTTAGCCTTTTGCTAAATTTGTAATTCCTCAAAATCAGATTTAGAGGTAAGCTAAATTTGAAAGACCGCAAAATCTCTGATTTTGAGGTATTTTCTCCCCTCACAGGTGAGGGGGAGAAAATTTAATCTGGAGCAAGCTCCAGACAGGGAGGCTTTGAGCAGATTGTAAAGGGTAACCGCAAGAAAAGGTGGGCATGGATTAGCATAACAGCGGCAACACAACATAACCGCATCCTAAACAAAGACGCCCAACTTGACTTAACCTTGTAGAGCCAGGAATAGTTTACTGGTTTCAAATATGTATCTCCAGAATATCGCCGTCAGATAGTTGCTTGTCTGGCTTTCTGAATACCTGCCCCTCAAACTTTGAGCTGCCCCAGACTCTTGCAAACCTGAATTTTTTTGTGAAATCCTTGTGGAGGCGGTTGCATACATCATATATAGTGCAGCCCTGCCGCATAATCAGAGGCTCATTCATATCAGGCTTTTTTCCAATCTCTTTAAGGTAAACGCGAATCAGTGAAAGTTTCTCAAATATTCGATTTTTTAGTTCATTGATGCCAATACCTTTTTCAGCAGCTATAATCATATCAGGCTTTAGCTGTGATTTTACAGCTTCAATTGTGGTGCTGTCCAGCAGGTCTGCTTTGTTGATTATAACAAGAGAGGGTATGTAAACCTTATTTCCCTCAATTGCGTCAATAAGCTCATCATCAGAAATATCTTCTTTGATTAGAATATCTGCATTTGTAAGACCCAGCTCCCGCAGCATAGCCTGAACAGTCTTAACATTAAGCTTTGTGAGCTTTACCGCCAGCCCAACACAGGCTCCTCCTCTGGACTTTTTGGTAATTTTCACATTAGGCTTTATCTTGTTTAACCTAACGCCTGCTTCGTAAACCTCTTTTTCAATAATGTTTTTTTGTTGAGGATTTAATGCTTCCAGCACAATTATGATAAGGTCTGCATTTCTGATAACAGCCAAAACCTCCCTGCCCCTGCCCCTGCCAGAAGCTGCCCCGTATACAATACCTGGCAGGTCAAGTATTTGTATCTTGGCGTGATTGTAATCCAAAAGCCCAGGGATTACTGTCAGCGTGGTAAAATCATATTCTGCAACCCGCGATTGCGCATTTGTCAGCTTATTAAGAATAGTTGACTTTCCAACAGACGGAAATCCCAACAAAACAACTGTTGCATCGCCTGTTTTTTTGACATCATAGCCAAGTCCGGCTTTTCCCGCTGATTTTTTTATATGCTCCTCTTTTAGCTTGGATAACTTTGCCTTAACAAGCCCAATATGATGCTGTGTTTTCTTGTTATACTTTGTTGTGTGTAACTCTTCCTCAAGTTCTGCTATTCGTTCCTCACGGCTCATTAGTCCAATAAGAAAATCCAGATTTAAAAAGGTTGTGAAGAGAATTTAATATAATTAATACTTTTTAAAAAGTAAAATCTCCTATTTTTTGTATTTTCCCAATTTTTTTATCTGGAGATTGTAAGCAATATTGAACAAGCTTTTTAGGGGTCCCATCTGATTCTACATCCAAGGAAACAAAAGTGCCATAATCAAACATTTGGATTGATTGTAATGATAGGGGATGAATGACTTCAAATCTGCCTAGATTTCCAGGGTTAACAACAATAGAAGTTTTTCTTGAAGTTGGGTTTTGATAACCACTAATTCCCCTAACACTTTTAGGATTATTTCCGTGCGGTCCTGCTTCATGAATGTGCCCGCTTAAAATAAGTTTAGGGTTATTCTCTGTAATATATTGTGCTGTTGCAGGAGTGCCAACATGTTGGCCATTAAACATCACATCACATAATTGATGTGGTGGATTGTGAATTAAGCTTATATCCGGATTTTCTTTTTTAAGAAGGTTATACAATTCATAATGATCAAAAGCAACAATTTCTCCTAATTGGTATAGTAAACCTATATGCTGTGCAAAAGAATCTGCGCCCCCATACCCAAAAACTTTGGCTTCATCGAAATAAGCTGTTTTTTTATGCAGATTGTCTTCACCAAAAACATCTTCAAAATCATGGTCACTATCATAATTTCCAGGAATTACTGTAAATGGAACACCTGAATTTTTAAGAATATCTTTCATATCGTTTAAAATTTGTCTCGTACGCTTTCTTTTTGATATAACAAACTTTTGGCTATCCCCTGTTTTAATAAGAGCTTCTAAATCGTTAGAAGTAAAAGGGCGTAAACTCATATCCCCTAAAAATAAGATTCTATCTGCCGTTTGTGCTTGTACAAAATCTGCAAAAGCTTTTAACGCATCCGCATCATCATGAACATCTGAACAAATAAAATATTTTGATATCATTCTTAACTCCTGATAGTTAGTTTAAGTTTAACTGGTGATTTATAAAGCTAGCTGACGGGAGTATTACTTTAGCATCCTGAAGGACTTTTTAGGATTTCTTGCAGTCCATGAAGCACATTTTTTTTGTTAAATCTTAATGTTTGTATGATTGAGAGGAGCATTGCTGTTGCATTTGCTCCTCTTGGACTTCTAGAACCGTTACTTATTTTTCTAATAATTACTAGAGCTCTTAATTCTCTTTCGCTGATGTTATTTGTTGAAGCAATTTCTGAATCAGTTACAAACCTGAATAAATTATCCCCATTTGGGTAATATAATTTTTGTAGATATTTTTTTATCATGCTATGTTTGTAATGTTTAATAACAAGTCGATAGAGTTCCCCTTTTAATTGTTCAACTTGTTCAGAGGTTCCTTGCTTTAGCCCTTTGGCTAAAGTATAGATTTCTTTTAATTTTCTGTGGATATATTTTCCTTCACTTCCAAAGTCTCTTGCAAATTCCTTTGTGTCTTCGAGGATATGCGACCAGCAATATTGCAGGAGAAACCCTGCTTTTTCTGCTAAGGTCATGAAAGCTTGATGCCGATCCACGACTAGGATGTTATTTTTTTGATTATTTCCAAATACTGTTAAAGCTACTTTGTGGTTGTTCCTTTTTCGAATTTTATATAGCACTATCCCGCATGCTATAAAGACCCATGCAAAATAATTTTTTCCGTTGACTCTCCACGAGGTAGTGTCACTATGTTTGACTCTGGCGAGTTTCACAATTTTTTCTAGATGGATGTAATAGTCTCCGAATTCTCTTGTTAATTGTCGCAGGATTACGATAATTTCTCCTTCGCTTATTGTAAGATTATAAAGTGTAGAAATGTAATCACATATTTTATTGCATGGAAGTCTCAGTCCAAGTTTTAAGTACATAATGAGGAGCATTAGATTGAGTCCAAATCTTGCATGAGGTAGAACATTTGGTACTTCTGGCTCGACTAATTTTTTGCATTTGGGGCAATATTTTCTGTGAATATCGTATCTCGTATTTTTAACTTTTGAGGTTAGTTTGATATCAGTAACATATCTTGACCTTATTTCTTGGATTTTGCCAGGCAATCTTGTTTGGCAATGAGGACATCTTTTTAAAATTAAAGATTTGATCGTGTCAATTCTTTCAGGAATATGCCGTGCATATCCCTTATGGCCTTTAGGAGAACCTAAAGGTCCAGGATTAGTTTTGTTATTGGGTTTTATTTTCATTGCTTTTTGTAGATTAGCAACTGTTTGAGCATGTTTGGCTTTGAATTCTTCGAATTCTTTTTCTACTTTTTTAAGACGCTTAACTTCTTCTTTCAATCTTTGATTCTCTTCTTCAAGTTCTTTTATTTTTTTATCTGGATATTCTATCATCCTATCAACACAACTTTTACCTTTTTGTTAGCCCAATGTTTAGGCACATATACTTGCGCACCATTACCACTATATCTTGCAGTTTTTTCAACTGCTTCATATCCTTCCATTTTCATTTGAATTGTTTTTCTTTTCATGTATATACATTGTAGCTACACTAGTAGATAAAGATTTCGCTACTGCAGAACATACATCAAAATCACTTCAGAAAGCTAAATAATTACGAA
>CAZGZA010000033.1:0-10843 GCA_964529655.1 uncultured Methanosarcinales archaeon
TTAAAATTTTTGTGGTTTTGTGCTTTTATGGAGTTCAGCTATCTCGCCCGCTCTGGTCTTACAGACTGATTTCTTTCTCCCCGCACAGGTGAGGGGAGAAAGAAATCATCCAAGCTTGGCTTGGACAGAGCGGGCTGGATAGGCATAACGCAGACTCGCCGACTATATATCAATCAACGAGTCTGCGGGATTAAAAAGTGTGTACTAAAGTGCGAGATTTTGGAGCTGTGCACTTTTTAATAAACTAGAGTGACACAGCAACCTTTCAATACGACCCTTAGCTTGGGCCTAGTCATTCAATCAGCCAGCAACTCATCTGCTCTAAGCACCAGCATGCAGTTATTGTATTTTTCAGCTGCCTTTGAGATATCAGAAGGAACATATCTAAAATGTTCTTTTTTTCCATTGCGTATGACTATTACGCGTATCAGCTCTTTTTGCGTTGGCAGAAACCTTACTCGTTCCATCACAACATAACTGTCAGGCTTGGCAGCCAGATAGTGGCCTCTTGGAAAAGGCAATGTAAGGGTATCCTCAAACCATTTGCTTGGATAGCGCAGGATTGTCTCAATACGGACTTCAAGTTCCATAAAGACATGGGACTCGGCTGGAATTTTAAAGCTTTTGCATGAGAGAACTAGCAACCCCTGCCATACCAGCAGGGGTTAAGGGTTTTGGGCTGATTCTTATTAAGAAAGAATATAACCTTGCATAAATCCTCCCTCTTCAGAGGAAATGGCATCATCGTCAAGATAGTCTTCAACGCAATTGCTTTGGTAAATATCCTTGTCCTCATCCTGTTCATCCTGCTTGTTTTTCATATTTCTCAACCTCCTTTTTAATAGTGCAAATTAAGCCTGTGCATTTTGGTTAAGGTTAGTCTTTTAATTTGATTAAAGTATAATTTGTTGATTGTTTCAGGGTCGAAATGCTCATACATGTTTACTGCCTCCATTTAAAAAAAGGTGGCGGGTTTTGTTAGCACGGATGCCCGCCGAATTAAACAAAAATAGCTATAGCTAGTGGACTGCCTTTATATACCTCACACCAGAATGTCCAGTGACCAGTGCTTATTGAAAATTGTGCATGGTTTAAAACCTGTACTTTAGTGCACAATTTTCTATTGTAAAACCGGGTTTACAATCCCCAAATTTTTTAAATTTGGTAATCCCGAAAATTCGCCCGCTAAAACGAGAGCGTAAAACTATGGATAGATCTGAGCAGCGAATTTTCGTTGTTAGAACTCACTAAGCTTCCTGTTTGTGCTTACTAAAGTTGTATTTCCCTCTGCTCCGCCCGCAAGCTTTTTTATTGAAACAAAGTTGTTTTTGCCTAAAAAGTCTATCTTCCTCTGGAAGGTTTTGTAGGAGTTGGCGCCATTTTGTGTTTGGTATGCCTTGTAGAGCTCTCCTATTTTTGTCTCTGCCTGGCTTTTTTTAATAATTTCAAGAATAAGCTTTGCGTCATCATCTAAAACATCTGGTTTTTTTATTGTGAAAGCATCCAGCTTTTGGATTGCGCTTTGGGCATGTTCTGCCAGTATTTTTTTGGAGTTCTGTTCCTCTGCGGCAAGAGCTGCCTCTCTTAACATGTAAAGCCCGCATCTTACATCCTTTCTTTCAGCTGTCTTTTCAACAATAAGGTTAAAGGCACCTAGCTCACAGCGGTTTTCAGCAAAAGCAAAGCTAACTCTTTGTTTTAGGATGTTACGAACTTCATCCTTGGTGTATTCCTTAAATTCAAGCAGCTCCGGCAGCAGCCTGGATGCTATTCTTGCATCAAGCTGTTCCAGCCAGGAGGGGTAGTTTGTTATAAGGACAATTGTTTTTTTGTATATCCTCTCCAGAAGGGTGTACAGGAAATCCAGCTCTTCAGCCTTATCCACCTCGTCAAAGACAAAAACAGCTGATTTCTGGTTGATTTTTTTCTCAAGAATATCAAATATTTCCTCTGTTTTTTTGTTCTGGGTAAACCTGTATTCAAGCTGGTTGCAGAGCTCAACAAATACTTTAAAAGAGGTATTTTTCTGCCAGCAGTTAATATAAAATGGAATAACCTTGTCTGTTTCATTATCTAAATCCCTTAGAACATGCTTTGTTGCAACAGTCTTGCCAATGCCAGGAATGCCATAGACAAACAGGTTTTTGCCATTTCTTTCCTCAATTAGCGGCTTAATACAGGCAGCAATATGCCGTTGTTGCATCTCCCTGTACGGCAGGATTTTAGGAATCCATTCCAGGTCAAGAGCGCACTCATTTTTGAGAATAGTACTGCTTCCAGCGCCAAGCCCGTCAAATATACCCATAAAGGGGACTAGAAATGCCCGGTATTTTAATTTTTTGTATTTTTATGGGCTAATTTTTTAATGCCATTCATATAAGGCCAAAGAGCTTTTGGAATGTCAACTGTTCCATCTTTGTTCTGGAAGTTTTCAAGAATTGCCACTAATGCTCTTGAGGTTGCAATAGCTGTGCTATTGAGGGTGTGCACTAATTGTTTTTGTCCGCCCTCTTTGCCGTATTTTATGTTTAATCGCCTTGCCTGAAAATCTGTGCAGTTTGAACATGAGCCAACCTCTTTATAGGCATTTGTTCGCGGCATCCATGCCTCAATATCATATTTTTTTGCAGCCACTATTCCTAAGTCACCGGTGCAGATGTTAACAATTCTATAAGGTATGCCCAGCTCCCTAAACAATTCCTCTGTGTTTTTAATAAGTTCTTCATGGAGTTTCCAGCTGTCCTCTGGTTTGCAGAAGATGAACTGCTCAACCTTCCAGAATTGGTGTCTTCTAAAGAGCCCTTTTTCATCAATTCCATGGCTTCCAGCCTCTTTTCTGAAGTTAACGCTTAGGCCAGCATATTTTAAGGGGAATAATTCCTCGGGCAGCACTTCATTGCTGTGCATTGCACAGATGGGATGTTCAGATGTTGCAATAAGATAGCTGTCCTGCCCCTCAATCTTGTACATCACTTTCTCAAAATCCGCCAAGTCTGTAACACCTTCATAGGCTGTTCTATGCATCATTAATGGCGGGTCTATAAGCATAAAACCTTTATTTAGCAGTTTGTCTATTGCAAATCTGATTAAAGCCTGGTTAAGCAGCGCTAACTCTCCTTTAAGGAAAGAAAATCCAGAGCCGGAAATTTTAGCGCTTCTCTCAAAATCCGCTAATCCCAAATTTTCAGCAATCTCAGCATGGCTTTTAAGGTCAAAATCAAATTTAGGTAATTTTCCGGACTTTCTAATCTCCACATTTTCAGTGTCGTCCTTTCCATAGGGGACAGAATCATGCATTATATTAGGCAGGCTCATTAAATACCCCTTAACTTTGAGCTGGAGCATATCAACCTTTTGCTGGTGTACACCTATCTTTTGTGAAAGGCCCTGAATTTTTTTAACTATAAGCTTAAAATTTTTTCCCTCTTTTTTAAGGCGGTTTATTTCCAGTGAGGCCTGGTTTTTTTCGTGGATAATATTTTGCAGAAGGTGTTTTTCCTGTCCAAAATCACTGTCAAGCTTTATCAGCTCATCAAATTGTCGCAGCAATTGAGCATCCTTTCTTCTGGCAAGATTCTTTCTTATAACAGAGGGCTTTTCCCTTATAAGGTTAATATCAAGCATAAAAGAAAATTAGCCTAGGAAGGTATAAAAACGTTTTCTTTTCGCACTTGTCTGTTAGAATCAAAATATATACCAAAACTATTTAAAATGTTGAGAATTTCAGCTGGCTTATGGAAGTTTATACCAAAGAAGAGTTTAAGCTAAAGCAGGGCTATTTGGAAAGGGCTGTAATGAACGGCGCTGTGTTTATTTATCCAACTGATACAATTTATGGTATTGGCTGCAATGCCTGCCTTCAGGAGGCTGTTGCAAGAATCCGCGAGATTAAGGAAACGCCAAATCCATTTTCTGTTATTGCTCCCTCAAAGGAGTGGATTAAGGAGAATTGTCAGGTTCCTAAAGAGGCAGAGGAATGGCTTAAAAAGCTTCCAGGCCCCTACACCCTTATTTTTAAGGTGAAAAACAAAACCGCAATCGCTGATGCTGTAACTCCAGGAAGGCACACTCTTGGTGTAAGGATTCCAAATCACTGGTGCAGTGAGATAGCTAAAAACCAGAATATCCCAATTGTAACAACCTCCGCAAACATTCATGGAGGCACATTTATGACATCGTTGGAAAATCTGGATAAAAGGGTCCATTCCAGAGTGGATTTTATTATTTATGAAGGTGAACTAAAGGGAAAGCCCTCCACTCTTGTCAGGTTTGAGGACAAGGTAAAGATTCAGGAGAGGTGAGGGAAATTATCCAAATGAAATGAAGCAAATCGCAGAATTATTTCTTGAGGATATATAATAGCTCACGCAAATCAGTGATTATATAGTTTGCAGCCTTTCTCACTGCCTCGGTTTTTGGATTGAACCCGACAAATATTCCAACCTCAGCAGCTGCTTTTAAGTCATTGTTATGGTCTCCAACGAATATTACTTTTTCTTTGGGAAGTTTGTATTGTTTTTGCAGCTCCCGGACATGCCACGCCTTATCCGGCGGCGCCCACATATCAACATTTATTTTGTACAATCCATTAAAAGTGCCGTCTGCAACTCCTAATTCGTTTGCAATGTAAAAATCAAGTTCAAGCTCGTTTCTGATATATTCTGCTACAAATCCAATGCTTCCGCTGACAATGCCCTTGATAAATCTCCCCTTTGTTGCCGCAAAAAATTCCCTGACACCAGAAGTGTATGGGGGTGGAAAAAGCTGCTTTTTTGCTAATTCATGGCTTAACCCTTTTAATAAGCCAACATCCGCCCTGACCCAGGATTCATAATCTGTCTTTTGCGGAAGAAACTTTTTCATATTAGCCTTAAATTTGTCTTCAAGGCCAACCGCCCTGCCCAATGCATCCCAGGCGCTGCCGTATTCTGAGTTTGGATATGAAACTATTGTTCCATCAAGGTCAAAAACTATCATTTCAATTGCCATTACAAAAAGCAAAAATTAGGGTAATATAAATAGTATCCGCTAGCTTTTTAAACAAAGGGGGCACATTATGCTGGATGAAGCTATTTGCATGCGGAGATATTCACGGGGACAGCAGGCTGGCTGAACAGCTTGCTGAAAGGGCAAAGAAAGAAAATGCTGACCTGGTCGCAATATGTGGGGATATCACATATAATGAGCAGTCAACAGATAATATTTTAGGCCCGTTTGTTAAAAGGGGGTTAAAGGTGATTATTGTTCCAGGGAATCATGAAAGTATTGCAACAGCTGATTTTCTGACCATGGTTTATGGTGTAAAGAACCTTCACGGCTACTCGCTTAAATCAGGGAATATTGGAATTTTTGGGTGTGGCGGCGCAAACATTGGTCCAAACCCCACCCCTGAAAGTGATATTTTTGAGCTATTAAAGAAAGGGCATGCTTCTTTGCATGATATCAGCAAAAAGATAATGATTACTCACGTCCATCCTGCACAGACAACAATGGAAAAACTTTCAAAGTTTGTTAAGGGTAGCAGTGCAGTAACAAAAGCAATAAGCGAGTTTAAGCCGGATATTGTTCTTTGCTCCCATATTCACGAAGCAGAGGGTATTGAAGAAATGGTAGGTGCCACCAGGGTTATTAATGTTGGAAGAAAGGGAAAGATTATAGAACTTTAGAGCAGTTAACTTTTGCACTATTACTATATTATCCCATACAAAAGTTAACTACATGAACTTTTGCCTATTTTTATATGTAAAATGCAAAAGTTCAGGAACATCAGTAGCTCTTTGCCACATATACAATATGCCCTGCCTTTTTCCCGCAAATTATGCATTTGTCCCCCTGTTTTGGGGTTTCCGGATTCTCAAATTTAGTGCCTGAAACACATCCGCCAATGGTTTCAGTCTTAAGTGTATCAGCGCATTCTTTGCCATCTGCTTCTACAGAACAGAAAGGCACTT
Organism: uncultured Methanosarcinales archaeon; assembly: GCA_964529655.1. Lineage (GTDB taxonomy): Archaea > Nanobdellota > Nanobdellia > Woesearchaeales > JAGWAF01 > CAZGZA01. Next base: position 5,952 of record CAZGZA010000033.1, read on the forward strand.
GAACAAAACCCTTATGTTTTTTCAGGATTGTTTTTAGTTCATTCAGTGTTGATGCATTCTTTGTGTTGTTTTTGAAATATACCTCCGCAGATTTCTTGATTTGGGCATCAACTTCAACAAGATTTTTTTGAAGCTCCTCATCCAGGTTAGTGAGGTGCACGGGAATCTTTTTGCTGTCAGTGCGCCTGACAACTGTTACAGTATGTTCCTCAACCTCTTTCGGGCCTATCTCAATCCTTAACGGCACTCCCTTAAGCTCCCATTGGTTATACTTAAAGCCAGGGGAATTTTCAGAATCATCAAACTTAACTGTATATCCCAATTTTTTAATTCTGGATTCAACCTCTGCGCATCTGTCCCATACCTTTCTGGCAAGCTCTGGCTGTGAGGAAAAAACAATTGGCACCACTACCACCTGCAAAGGGGCAATAGCTGATGGCAAAATTAATCCTCTGTCATCCCCATGAATAGCAATCAGTGCAGCGACATGGCGTATAATGCCTGGCCCGAAGCAGGTTTGAAAGGCTAGCTTTTTTTTGCCATCCTCATCTGCAAAAGAAACATCAAACGCCTTTGCAAAATTTTGCCCAAGGTCATGCGTTGAGGATAGCTGGTTTCTTTTGCCGTCAGGCATTAATGTGTCTGAGGCGTATGTATCATCCGCCCCTAAAAATTTGTCCCATTTCGGCCTGCGGAAGAAAATGAACGGGATAAAAAGCTTGTCATAAGCTACCTGCTGCATAAAGCGCATATCCTGCTTTATCTGGTCAAGCGCCTCCTGATGCGTCCTGAATACATCGTGGGTTTCAAAAAAACAGAATTCCCTTCCTCTTATGAATGGCCTGGTGGTCATTTCATTTCGGTATACCATTATTCTTGACTGGTAGCGCTTGTAGGGCAAATCCTTATAGCTTCTAATCCAAAGGGAATACATTGGGTATAATGCTGTCTCGCCGGTTGGCCTTAATGCAAGGGGCTTTTCCAGTTTTTCGTCTCCTGCATGAGTTACCCAGAATACCTCAGGGGTAAAGCCGGCATGCTCCTTTTCCTTTTTCAGGTTTTCTTCTGGAATAACAACCGGAAACAAAAACGCTTCATGGTTGTCTGCCTCCACTGCAGTTTCAAAGAGGGTATAAATTTTTTTCAGCAGGCTGTAGCCCCATTCACGGTAAACAACAAAGCCCTGCACTCCGTACCGCAAATCAACTAGTTGCGCCCCCTGTTCAGAGCATAATTGGGAGTACCATTCAGAAAAATCCTCGCTTTTTTTAACAGTTAGTCCGCTTTTCTTTTCTTGTTTCTCCTGTTCTTTTGCAGGGCCTTTTTCAGTTGCGTGGGGTTTTGCCATTTTAAAATCTTATTCTTAGGAGCTTTTAAAGTTTTTGATGAACGGGTACGGGCCTGCCAGGATTCGAACCCGGATTAAACGGTCCGAAGCCGTTTGTACTGTCCATTATACCACAGGCCCAAATAACTCCTAAAAAAACTTCAAACAAAATTAATTAATATACTACATTTATAAATCTTAGGGGATTAAAGCCGCAGCAGCGGGTTTAATCGCCTAGTTCCACAAAAACCTTCAGGTTTTTGGGAGCCAAAAAATCTTTCACGATTTTTTGTGCTTTTACCAGATTTCCACAAAAAACCAAAAGTTTTTTGGGAGCCAAAAATCCTCTGGGATTTTTGTGCTTTCCTAAAAATCTGGTCTCGAACCCGTTTGTACTGTCCATTATACCACAGGCCCGCAACAAACAAAAAAACTATAGCACTTTATAAAACTATTGAAAGAAAAAGTCAAAAATAAGAGAATAAAAACTTAATTGGACTTCTTTGCAAGGGTAATTTCAATCGTTGAAACCCTTACCTGTTTTCCCTCTGTATTCTCAAATTCCTCTGAGCCTATTTTAATATCTTTGATTAGGACGCTTCCTTCAAGGAATCTCCTGCTGGTCACCTCGGCCACGTCTACAGCTCTGCTGATGAATTTGCCTCGTGCCTTGATTATAACCTCATTAGCCCCCTTTGCTGTAAACTGCATGACTACGCCGGTTACATAGTTCATAAACGGTTTTCCGCCGATAAAGATAGAGTTATTATCCTTGTTATCCTCAGGCATTGTTTATCCCTCCTTAATCTGCTTTTTTCATCAGTCGTGAAACATAGCCCGCAACAGTATTTCTTAATTTTTTTGAGGGAAAATTTGCCAATGTCTCAACAATGCTTTTATTTTCCTCAAAAGTTTTTTTTAGCCTGTCTTTATACTGATGCAAAATCTCATTGCTGACACGCTTTATTAACTTAGTTTTTATACGTCCCATAGCTAATCACCAAACTGTTAGTGTATAACGCGGGAAACTTATAAAGTTTTCGGAATCTAGACTTTTGCGTTTTTTGTTTTGATATCGAGCAAAAGGCTAGATTCGTAAAATTTTGGGTATTTGTACATGAACTACAAAAGTTTACGAAATGCGAATGTTTGGCTGCAATTCCAAATATTTTTATATTCCACAAAGTTTTATTTCTTTGGCATGAATGTCAACGCTCGGCACTACAGAACAATTTGGATGGATAGCCTGACAAAGGTTTATATGATAGACCAAAATTGGTTGCCCTTTGCTTTTAAGGTATATGAGGCAAAGACGCATTTGGATATTTGCAGCGCCATCAAAAAGATGACAGTACGGGGTGCTGGCGCTATCGGTGCTGCAGCAGGGTTTGCAATGGCTCAGTCATTTTTAGAGGCGCCGGCAGATAAACTCTGGAGCTACGCTGAAGAGGCAAGGAAACACATTCAGCAGACACGGCCAACTGCCCAAAATCTTTTTTATGCGATTAATACAGTATTTGAAGCAGCCAGAAATTCCCGCTATCCAATAGCTGCTGCGGTAAAAATGGCACAACAGCTTGCGGATGAGGATGCAGAAAGCTGCAGGAAAATTGGGGAGTATGGCACAAATCTTATTAGTAATGGGAGCAATATCGAAACCCATTGCAACGCAGGCTGGTTGGCCTTTGTGGATTATGGGACTGCTCTTTCTCCGGTATACGCCGCCTGTAAGTCAGGAAAATCAGTTTTTGTTTATGTTGATGAGACCAGGCCAAGAAATCAGGGAGCAAAACTAACTGCCTGGGAGCTTTATAATGAAGGTGTCCAGCACACAATAATACCTGATAGTGCTGGTGCCTGCTTAATGGCTCAGGGCAAGGTTGATATGGTGATTGTCGGGGCTGACCGCATTGCAGGAAATGGCGATGTTGCAAATAAAATTGGAACTTTGGACAAAGCTGTTATTGCAAAGGAGTTTGGAATACCTTTTTATGTTGCCGCACCAACATCAACAGTTGATTTAAACTGTGCATCAGGAGAAACTATTCCAATCGAGCAACGGGATCCTAAAGAGGTATTATACCAAAAAGGGCTTAGTGAAAAAAACAAGCTTGAGGATTTTCTTGTTTGCTCGCCAAATTCAAGCGCGCTTAATCTCGCGTTTGATGTGACTCCTGCAAAATATATCACAGCAATTATAACAGAAAAAGGAATAATAAAGCCATGGGAAATTTTAAGCCTGCTGCAAAAATAAGGGTTATAAGAGTTTTATTCTTTTAATAGAATTTGTATAATGCTTGCAAATGCCGGCCTTGTGATTAAAACACCGATTGTTAGGCCCGCCATTGTTGTGAGGGCGAATCCTTTTGTAGCGCCAGCTCCTGCAAAGAGCAATGGTATCATTGCCACGATAATTGTAGCATAGGCAGAAAACACAATAAAGAATGCCCTTTTGAACCTTGCTTTCCAGTTAAAAACACTTTCTGCAGATTTGCTGAGTGTTTCATCTGCTATAATAATCTGGTCATTTACACCAGTGCCTAAGCTGACAAGTATGCCTGCTATTGCCGACATGTCAAGATTCCATCCAACCAAAGCAGCAAATCCAAACAGCATTACTATTTCGCTAAGGCTAATAAATAGCATTGGAATGACAACCTTAAGTTTTTTGTAGCGTATAAAGATAATGGCGCCCACAATTAGCAAAGCTATTAATCCAATTATGATTGCATTCAGCAAAAGTTCCTTTCCCAGAAAGGGTGAGAGATTTGTTGCCTGGACAATCTCAAGCTTGACAGGGAGGCTGCCTGTAATAAGTATTGTTTGCAGGCGTTTCATATTTTTAAGTGTGTCTGCAATTGCTGCTTCCTGTGTTTTTCCTACTCCAGAGCCTGAGATTGAGATTCCGGTAACTGCTCTTCCTCTTAAATCAGAGGCTATCTTAAGCTGGTCAACCTCTTTATCATCAAGGTATAATAGCAAAGATTCGCTGAGGTAGCTTTCGCCGCCCTGGCTGGTGACAATCTCAAGATTTTTTGTTGAAGCTGACTGGCGCTCGGCTGCATCCGGGCTAAGGGTAATTTCAAAGCTAAACCTGCAGGCGTAATCCCCAATATCTCCCTGGCAGGGTTGCCTTGGGTCAATGCCTGCGCAATCAGCGCTTCTGCAGACATAGGTGATATCCTGCCCTCCACCCCGAAATATAGTGCTATTTGCAATTTTTGCCTCAAACTTGCCCTGTTTTGCAAGCAGTTCTTTTACCTCCTGTTCGTTTGCTCCGGCGATTTCTACCAGCACATATTGGTTGCCGCTTAAATCTCCAGCCTCTCTAACAATGATGTCCGCTAACCCGTAAACATTAAGCCTTTCCTTTAAGCTTTCAAGCAAAAGTGCTATGTCATTGCTGGAAATTTTATTAACCGGCTGCAATAAGACTCTTGTTCCGCCCTGCAGGTCAAGCCCTTTTCTTAGGTTTGTTGTCGGGGCATCGTATACATTTAGTCCCAGCTCAGTCGTTTCCCCTATCTCAACTTTGTAAAGCCCCTTTGTGGTCTCTAGTGTAATT
>CAZGZA010000034.1:0-10182 GCA_964529655.1 uncultured Methanosarcinales archaeon
TGCTTTATTTTTGTCGCTTACTAAAGCTATGCCTTCAGGCTTGTGCCGAATGCAACAGGCCATCCTGTCGCCTGCAATGCAGGGTCAAAGGGAGCTTTGTTTATTAATTCCTCAGCTAATGCCCTGTGTTTGTGTGGCAGTAATGGCTGGACTTTTGTAATGAATAATTCAGGATGCTAACCTTTGTATAAAAAAATGAGAGAAAACTTACGAGCTGGATAAGTATGCGCTGCAGTGTTTTATGAATTCCTTTGCATTTTTGATAGACTCCTCTGCTGGCTCCTGATTTGCCTGGGGTATTGTGTTATATGTGAAATCTCCCCGCTTTTTCTTCTCTGCCCGGAATATCTCAAGAAGGGTTTCTGCCCTTACTATCATCTGCTTATAAATAACCAGAAGCTTAGCGTCAAGCAATCCTGAATCAATGAATTCCTTTTGGAAAGCATCAAGTGTTTTCTTATGCACTTCTGGAGCTTCTGTTTCTAGATGTTTAGCAAGCAACATTGCTTTTGCTGAATAGAAAATTGCGTAATACGCGTGAGAGATTACTCCACTGTAATATGTTGATTCAGGCGAAATAACAAGGTTTTGCTTTACTTCCTTATTTTTAGATACCTCACCAAGAATTTCAGCGGTTTCCAGCTCTGTTTTTGCTCTCCTGAAATACATATCAACCTTTGAATCCATGTTTCATCGCCTCAAATAAGATTTGGTAATACTGCTCTGCGCCATAATAAAGTATATGTTTTCTTGCCAGTTCTTTCCCATAATTAAACTCGTTATTTATCAGCATTTGATAAAATTCTTCCCTTGTAAAAATATACCCGTGAATCTCGGGAATCATTAATTCGCCTTCTTTTAGGGCTATCTGATAAGGATTTTTATCTTCTGAATCCGGAATAATAAAGGCAATATCTAAATCAGAAGCCGGCTTTTGCCTGCCATCCGCATAGCTTCCGCCAATGATTAGTGTATAGAATGAATTTTTTATTTTAGCGGTAATCTGCCTTATGTTGCTGTATGGAATATCTGTTCTTTTTTCTGCTAATAGATATTCAATAATTGTTAAATAATGCAGGTTTTGGATTCCTGGATTAATCGCATAGAGATTGGTATTTCCCCTCTTCTTCTCTGTGACTATAGTCAAGCGCGCAAATTTCTTTAATGCCTCAAATACATAATGATGGGATTTGTTTTTGGTAATATCCTTTATTTCTGCCAGCGTAAATTCTTTCCAAGGCTCTTTTATGAATGGAGCCAAGATTAAGAATCTCTTCCTTAATAATCCATTATTGTGGATAGTTCTATCCATTTTTGTGGACTTCATGAATTTTCGCCAGAACCTGCGAGGAATTTACCGCCCATAATTATCCGCTTGTTTTCAGCCAATAATGTTTCTATTAACATGCTGCATCTCATTTTAGCCCGCACATTATTCTAACCAAAATCATGTTTATATAACTTTCGGCGATAATCAATTATCTCTAGAGCGCACAATATAACATTCATAACAGCGCAGATGGCAAGCGCAAATAATGCCAGACATAGATCACACATAAAATTGTTATGTTCTGGCAAACTTTAGTAAGCGATTTATTCTATGCTTTATTTTTGTCGCTTACTAAAGCTATGCCTTCAGGCTTGTGCCGAATGCAAGCGGCCATCCTGTCACCTGCAATGCAGGGTCAAAGGGAGCTTTGTTTATTAATTCATCAGCTAATGCTTTATGCCTGTGCGGAAGCAATGGCTGGACTTTTGTAATGAATAATACAGGGTGCTGATTTAAGCAGGCAGTAGGGATAGGAATGAACTTAATTGCAATAATCTTAACTTCTTACAATCTGCACAGCCGGATAAGAACTGAAGCTGGGAGGCATCTTTATGCATTCTTATTAGTTTAAATTACTTTAAATAATTTAATCATTAAAGAAATTAAAGTAATTTAAAGTATCATTGGAAGTTTCATAAGCTATTTTCCGCCAGCAATAACCGTACATTACAACAAAGCGCCAAAATAAAGGGTTTAATGTTGTAATGTACATTAAGATGTATAATACAACCGCAAAGTTTAAATAATAGAACTATGTTGTATATTACAAATGAAGGATAATGAACGAATCCTAATAGAAAACTTCCAGGAATACTTCAACGACGGAACAGGCGCATTCAACAAAGGAAAATACAACACCGCCACAACACTATTCTTCAAGGCAATAGCAACATTATGCGACCTGTACATCCTTAAAAAAGAGGGAATCACGCCATCATCACACTCCAACAGGTTCAGAATTCTGGAAGAAAAATACCCAAAAATATACCGAATGGCAGACAGGGACTTCCCATTCTACCAGGACAGCTACCATAAAAGAATGAACAAAGAAACTGCCCAACTGCTCAAAGAAGATGCTGAAACTCTTAGAAAAATACTTGGAATCTGAAAAAAAAGATATAACCCTATTTGATATTATTATATACGGCTCGCTAACCAAAGGAAAAACACAAGCGAGAGATATAGATATCGCCGTAATCTTCCTGCAAGGCACGCTACGAGAACGGCTGGACAAAATCCAGGGCATCAAACAAAGATTGAAAACAAAAATAGAAACAGAAATAGACATCAAGCAGATAACCCTCCCAGAGCTATTCTCAGCAGACTTCCCTGCAAGAACAGGAATTATTTTAGAAGGCGAAAGCATATTCAAGCATAAAAAATTCTGCGAAACACTAGGATTCAAAGCCAAAACACTATTCTGGTACACTCTAACAGGGCTGTCACACACGCAAAAAGTCAAATTCAACTACCTGCTTGCAGGAAGAAAAGACCTAAAAGGAATAATCAAAGAATACGAAGGGGAACGGCTCGCAAACGGAGCAATAAAAATACCCATCCAAAAATCAATAGAATTTGAAGAAATATTAAAGCAAAACAAAATTACATATAAAAAAAGAGACATTCTTGAAACAGAATAAGCCAATTGGCGTTTGTTAACTTTTACGCGATATGCAAATTTGAAAACGCAAAAGTTAACCATCAGCAAATGCCCTATGCCTGTGCGGAAGCAATGGCTGGGTTTTGTAATGAATAATACAGGGTGTTAATTTAAGCAGGCGGGATTTAAGCAATAGCAGGCAGGAATAGAAAGATTTAAATACAACTGTCATATATTTGTTACATATGTCACAAAATAATTACAAAGGAAAAATTACAGAAGCCTTGCTGAAATCTGATAATCACATCAGAGGCTTGGCTAAACTTCTTGGCACAAACCAGACAACAATTGCAAGAAAGGCTGGTGAGCTTCGCAAAGAAAACATAGCTGACTTCAGGCAGGAGGGCAGAAATAAAGTTTTCTTCATCAAAAAAACACTAGAAGCAAAACAATTTGTTTATGAAACCGAGGCAGGCAGGCTGTTAGAACTGCTAAAAAGGTATCCTTACTTAAGAAGGGTTATTGAGCTAATTAAAAAAAATGAGAAAATCAGCCTGGCTGTGCTGTTTGGCTCGCATGCAAAAGGCACTGCCGGTGAAGGCAGCGACATTGACATTTATATTGATACGGCTGATAAACAAATAAAAGAGGAAGTTGAACTTATAGACTCAAGAATAAGCATAAAAATTGGAAGATACAACAAGGACAGCCTGTTAATAAAAGAGATTGAGAAATATCACGCCATCCTAAAAGGCATTGAAGCTTACTATGAAAAAAATAAATTTTTTGATTAAGCTGCACAGGGAGGAAAAACTGCAGGAGTGCGAGCCTAGTGAAAATGTTACAAAAGCATACTTGCAGAGGTCAAACGAGTCTTTATCTTCTGCTAAAATTCTTCTCAAAATCGGCAACATAAAAGATAGTGTTGCACTGGCATACTACTCTATGTACCACCTCCTTCTTGCAGCGCTATTTAGAATAGGCATAAAATGCGAAAATCACACAGGAGCAATCATCCTGCTGAAAGAAGTTTTTGGTTTTCATTTAGAATGAACAAAAATAGATGCTTTTGTTCACTATAAATGAACAAAAGTCAGGACAGTTGTTTAGGATTGGGCGGAAATCATTACGCAGAACGCTTCACAAGAAAAGCCCTTGATGAAAATATAGCTTTCAGGCATATAATCCTAGTATGCGGAAAGCCCGTTCGCGGCAGATTTTTACCTAAATGCCAAAAAAATCCGATGATTTTTGTGGAAATCAAAAACAGGGGAAAATATTTATATCCAATAACAAACCTTAATGAGCGCATAAGAAAAATAAAGCATACCAAAATGAAAGCAATAATAATTTTAGGATTTATTCTTCTGGGCATTATAATCCTGCTGGGGCTAACAAGGGAAAACTATGAAATAACAGGCGCTTATTCAGTTGATTTCTTTGAGGAAAACCTCAATGTCACGCAATACACCCAGGACAACCAATGCGCCGGAACAGAGGATGAGCCGTGCATTGCAAAGGTACAGTTCAGGGCGCTGAAAAACTTTACAGCAAACCCCTCCAAAATGATAGAGGTGGACAAACCTGAAATGGTTAAAATAATCACAGAGGATAAAGATGTTAATTTTGAGATAGGGCATATTTATACCCTAACCTACCAGGCATACAAAACAAACCCAGCTGAAGCAATAAAATGGAGCTGGGGACCGATAGAGTAATGTTCTTATTCATGCTAACGCCCGCCATTGCGCCAGCAGGGTACGGCTTGGGCAATGACGCTGGATTAGTTGGAAGATGGTCATGCGAAGGCAACTTCAACGATAGCTCTGGAATTAATAATCATGGGACGCAATCTGGTGGGGTGACGATTACTTCAGGAGTGAAGGGGAGAGGATGCGGGTTTGATGGAGTGTGACTGGATGAGACAAACTATGAATCATAACACAAAGAAAGATATATACATAAAACACCAGAGTGTTCAAATATAGGCACCAGAGTGGAAAAGTTTATAAATAGAACCGTATAAAATACACTAAGGTGGAAAAATGAACTTTGGAGAACAACTACCCGCCACAGAAAAACAAAATTACCTAGATTTCCATGAAGCAGCATTTGAGGAAGATATGCGGCACTCAGAACACAATATTCTTCTTTTTCCCAGATGGAGCATAATCTCAGCATATTACAGCATGCACAATATTACAAAACTGTTCCTAGCCAAAACATACAATATAAAAATAATCAGCCCAGAAATACATGCAAAAACAATTGCCGCAATAGACCAAGCTATCCAAGAAAAAGAACTGAAAGAAAAACTCATACAACTCCTAAACCAAGCCAAAGAAATATACTACAACGCAGAACGGCTTAAAGAAAAAATTCTTCCAACCCTCCTAAGAAAAGGCAAACAAGAACGCACAAAATCCCAATACTACACACAAGACTACACAGAACAAGCAATTATTAATTCCCAAAAAGCATTGTATTTCCTTGATAAAATTGCCAAACCCTACATTAAACTAATCAAAGAGCTGATGAAATAATGCTATTAGACATCTGCCTCGGAACAAAAAGCGCATGGAGAATCCTATCAGTGCTAGCCGAAGCGCCAGGCAAAGCAGTAGAAAGAAAAGAAATACAAAAACTGACAAAAATGGGAAACAAGATGCTAAGCAAATTCTTAATAATACTTGAAAAATTTGACATCATCCTGGCAAGCAAGATAGGAAAAAAAGGCATTTACAAGCTAAACCTCTCCAGCCCGTTCACCACACAGATAATAGAGCTGATCAAAACTGAAAAAAAAGAGCTAAACAGCCCTGATTTCAGTATTATGGCAATCCTACGAGAGTTCATCTACGAATTAACCAACCTAAATATTGAAAAAATACAAAAAATAATCCTATTCGGCTCTTATGCCAAAAGAACCTACCACAAACAATCAGATATAGACGTGGCAATTGTATTGAAAGAAAAAGATATTGACATTGAATTACTCATAACTAACATCACCACAAATATAAAAAACAGATTCAAAAAAGAAATACAGCCGCACTATTTCACAGAACGGGAATTCAAAAACATGAATAACAAACTAATAGAAGAGATAAGAAAAGATGGAATCAAACTTCTGTAATACAATTACAGGCAAGAAAAATGGAAATAAACATTAAAGAAATAACCGAAAAAATCCCGGAAATCCAGATGATTATCCAATTTGGATCATCTATTTCCGGCGATTATGTAAAAAACATCAGCGACATAGACTTGGCAGTAATCGCCAGCTCAAAAGAAAAACAAATCCGGGACAGGCTATTCAAAGAAATAAGCCAATTTCAACACCAGACCCATGTATTTTCAATGCCAAAATTCATACAGGCACTCAAGAAAGGCGCGCCATTACAGCTAAGCATACTGCACACTGGAAAAGCAGTGTACGGCAAAAAACAATTCCGCCAGCTGAAAAACAAAAAATTCACAGCAAATACAGAAACAGAACGGAAATGCATGCTCAACTCATTTTCCGCACTAGGCCTGGCAATATCAGAATTAACAAACTGCATGCTGATAGACGCAACTAATTATGCCTACCACGCTGCGAGATCATCCATCTGGGCGACGCTGATGAAAAAAGAAATAACTCCCAACAGCAGAAAAACACTGAAATTAATGTCTGACAAAAAAATTGCTGAAAAATACCGGCAAATAATCAAATTCAGAAAAAACATTCCTGATTATGACAACAATTTGCAGTTCTCAAAAGAGTTATACCAACAAGGAAATTTCAACAAATTCACAGAAACAATCAATAATGCAATGCAGATAATAAAAACAAACTACCAGATAATATTCAAGAAAAACTTTCTCGACTTCTTTGAATTACTTGCGCTGCTAAGAACAAAATATCCCATTCCGGACTTTTACTCGATTCACTTCGGCATAAACTGGAAAAACGAAAGCCCATACTGCCTGGCAATGCTACACATCAAGAAAAAAATGCGCATGCTTGAAATAAATGCTGAAACTGGACAAATCCGCGAAATAAAATGAAAACCAAAAACATATACCCAGAAGATTTCGGAAAGATAAGCAGCCCCAGGAACCAGCTAATCGCCGAACTGCTTTCAAAAACAGAATTTGTTGAAAAACTCGGCACAGGAATCAACAGAATGAAAACGGCAATGGCAAAAGCCGGCTTGAACGAGCCGCTCTTCAGCTTTAATTCTTTCTTTTCAATTACTTTACTGGACGAAACCAAAGGCATAGGCCGCGAAGAACAACCCCCCCCAGAAAACCCCCCAGAAACCAACAAAAGTCGAGGAAGAAATACTCAAAGCCATAACCAAAAACCCAAACATCACCCGCTACGAGATTGCCGCAAAACTAAAACTAAGCCCGGAAACAATAAAGGAATACCTTGCCAGGCTCAAAGAAAAAGGCCTCCTTAAAAGAATCGGCCCTGACAAAGGCGGCCATTGGGAAACAAATATAAATAAGTAAAGCAGATTCATAAAAGAGTAAATGGTGATAGAAATCAAAAAAAGAGCGGTGATAGTATTTCTAATAGTTTTCTTTAGCTTCATAGCGTTCAGCATATTTATTCCAACAGTTAGTGCTCCAATCTGGTACGGCTCAGGAGATAATACTGGATTAGTTGGAAGATGGAGCTGCGAGGGGAACTTCAACGACAGGAAAACAATAGAGGAATTATGAGCTAACATGGAAATGATTGAGGTTTTGGACAGAGAAATATCATTTTATAGGCACAAAGATGAGGATTATATCTGCATTACAGACATTGCCAAATACAAAGACGCAAGAAGCGATGATATTATTAAAAACTGGCTCAGAAACCGCAACACCATCGAGTTTCTGGGGATTTGGGAGCATCTTTACAACCCTGATTTTAATCCCGTCGAATTCGACGGGTTTAGAGACGCAATATGAACAAAAAAATAGAAGTTTTAGGAACCGAAATATCAATAATAACTATAAAAAACGAGGATTATATCTCTATTACAGACATGCTGAAAGCAAAAGACGGCGATTTTTTTGTTTCAGACTGGCTCAGAAACAGAAACACAGTGGAATTTCTAGGCATATGGGAAAGAGTATACAACCCAAACTTTAATTATGGCGAATTTGCCATAATTAGAAGCAAAGCAGGGCTAAATAACTATAAAATCAGTGTAAAAGACTGGGTTGAGAAAACAAACGCTATCGGATTAAAAGCAACTGCCGGACGCTATGGCGGAACTTACGCATATAAAGATATTGCTTTTGAATTTGGAATGTGGATTAGCGCAGAATTTAAAATATACCTCATTAAAGAGTTCCAACGGTTAAAAGAACAAGAACAAAAGCAATTAGGAGGGGATATTAAAAGAAACCTGGCAAAAATAAACTACAGAATCCACACTGACGCAATTAAAGAAAACCTTATTCCTAAAGAGATAACAAAAGAGCAAATAAATCAAATTTACGCAAGTGAGGCGGATGTTTTAAATGTGGCCCTATTTGGAATTACAGCTAAAGCGTGGCGTGACAGCAATAAAGGCAAAAACGGCAATATCCGGGATTATGCCAATGTCTCCCAACTCGTATGCTTGTCTAATCTTGAAAATCTCAATGCACTATTTATTACAGAAGGATTGCCCCAAAACAAACGATTGATTAAACTAAACAATATAGCAATCCAACAGATGAAATTGTTAACCGAAGACAAAAATATCAAGAAACTAGAGCTACTACGAGAAAAAAAGCAATGATATGGATATTGATTTTGCTTAGTTTCATCCCTGCTGTTGCAGCGCCAATATGGCACGGCTCTGGAAATGATGCTGGATTAGTCGGAAGATGGAGCTGCGAGGGGAACTTCAACGACAGTAGCGGGAAAATCACGGCAGGATAGAAAGTTTTAAATAGTTAGTCTTAGTATAACTAAAATATGGGCAGCAAAAGCAAAGAAGAAAACGTACTGGCATTATTTTTCAACGAATCAAGCAAGCACTGGCATTTTGAGTGTATTTTGAGAGAAGCAAAAATAAGCAGGCCTCAGGCAATGAAATGGCTCCTGAAACTTACAAAAGAGGGCATAATCCGCAGAGTAAAGGAAAAAGGCAAAATGCCCTATTATACCGGCGACTTTGAGCATCCAGCCTATAAAAACAGAAAACGAATATACGCCCTAAACAAGCTTTATGAAACCGGCTTCCTAAACCATCTTCTGCAGCTAAAAGCCAAAACAATAATCCTCTTCGGAAGCTTTTCCAGAGCAGACTGGAATACAGAAAGCGACATCGACCTGTTCATCTATGGAGATGCAAAGGAATTTGAACAGGGAAAATATGAACAAAAACTCGGGCGGGAAATACAGACATTCACATGCAAAGACAGTGAAGAATGCAGCAAATTCAATCCAGCACTACTACGCAACATACTCTCAGGATATCTGGTGAAGGGAAACCTTAATTTCATTGAGGGAACAAATGCCTAGACAAAAAACACTAAACGAAACATATAATGAATGCCTTGCAAACGGGCAGTTCAGGGACAAAGAGGGGGTTGATACAGACAGAATAAAAACAATGATGCAGCTGTCAAATGCTTTCCTGGAATCCGCGCAGGATATTCAAAAAGTCTCCCGCCAGAAAGCCAAAAGTGGAGCGTAGTGTACACCCTGCACTATGACGCATTACGGGAGTTAGCCAGCGCATTCGCCAGACTGGACAATAAAGACATCGCCAACCACCAATGCCTTTTTGCATACTTATGCAGTAAAGAACCAGAACTAAACTGGGATTTTTTTGAGAGGGCACGAACCAAAAGAAATGGAATTGAATATTATGGAAACCTTGCAACATACACGGATTTCAAAGAAATGAAAATGCAGTTTCAGCTTTACACCAATTTTTTAAAGAAAAAAGTCAGTGAAAAACTAATTCCAGAAATGTGAAACAACCAGCAAAAGAGCTAGGAGAAGAAAACAGCACCAACGCCCAAAACGAGGATTTTGGCATAAAAATTAAATAGGGAACAAACCCTATAATAAACACACAAAACAGGGTGGTAGGCATAAAAAAAAGAGTGACAGCTACAATAACCGCATTTGCAATAGTGATATTCTTATTCATGCTAATACCCTCAGCCATTGCGCCAATATGGTACGGCTCAGGAGATGATACGGGTTTAGTCGGAAGATGGAGTTGCGAGAATGATTTTAAAGATAGTTCTGGACAGGCCAATCACGGAA
>CAZGZA010000035.1:0-9730 GCA_964529655.1 uncultured Methanosarcinales archaeon
AAAGAAACGGAAAAGAATGGTTTGGACAAGATATTAAGGGATACAGAGTTCGACAAAAAATAAGTTACAAAAATCCAATATTTTTTATAAAATACAACTTTTATTTTAAATAAAAAAATCTAAAATAATAACACTTAGTAATAGCCACATTAAAAAATATGCTGCAAAAGCACTATTAGATTTAAAATCTAAATGTTTAAGTTTCTCTCTATCCAATAGAAAAACGCTAATTAAACCACCAAAAATGCCAACTACAAAAGACGAGAACAATATTTGAACCCATTTCCAAAGATGTAACCCGAACTCAACCCAATTAACCATTTTTTGAATTAAACCTGCTGCTAAGCCTCAAGGGGGATTCGCACCCCCGACCTACAGATTTCTGTTATTTTATGCACAAAAAATCCGATGATTTTTTGGCATCCTAAAAATCCGCCAGTTAAAGCAGGCGTCTGCACTAATTCCGTCAGGACGCATACAGCGGATTTTTATGATAATACAAGTCTGTCGCTCTGCTACTGAGCTACTGAGGCATAATTGTATAAATCAGTTTACAGTTCTTTATAAATATTTTGCAACGACTTCGCTAAAAAATCTAGAACTATTACTTCACAGGCGTTTTTTTTCTCTTAAACTCCTTTGCAACTCTTGACAGCTCTGTCACATTGCTTGTTAGTGTTGGAAGTATCTGCTTGAACACCTGTTCCATTGCCTTCATTTCAGTTCCAACGCTTAACAGGCTTTTGTCGTATTCATTTACCTTTCCGACTATTGCCCTGTTCAGGCTTTCAAGAGTTTCTTTAGCGTCAGTTACTGACTTTTCAATTGTTGCCATTCTCACTTCTGTTTTTTCCTTCCATTCCCTTTCTTTTTCAAATCTCTCCCCTGCCTGCTTCCACTTTTCTTCAATAATAGACTCTGCGAGCTTCTCAAAATCCTTTTCAGAGGGCATTGGTTGAGGCTGCTGGCCTGATATTGGCGCAGGGCCTTTTACAGCGTCGCTGGCGGCAGCCTGCCGCAGTGCAGAGTCTATCTGTGTCAAGGTATACCCCTCTATCTGAAGCTCGGAGATTATTTCGTCATCATTTAATCCCTGGCCCCTGAAATCAAGAACTCTTTGAACAGGCGCCTCTGATGGTGCTGTCCTTGGAGACATTATCCTAGGCATCGCCGGTGTTGGCGGAAACGGCCTTCGCAACTGCTCCGGAGCAGGAGGCCCAAGCGGGGGCGTTGCCTCTTCACGTTCTCTTTTTTTGCCTAAAAACTCAAATAGAGCCATTTACAGCTATAATTTCAATTTTTAAATTTATAAACCTTTCTCTTCTAAGATATCCTTGACTATCGACTCAACTTTATCAGCTGTGGCGAACTGCACAGGGCTCCAGTAGTCAAGGTATTTTTTAATTACGTCAACCTCCTCTTTTTTTGCCGAAAGCTTCACCTCTTTTATTATAATACTCATCTTCTCTTCTATATCCCTTATTTTGGCGTTTAGCTCTGTCAGCTCAATTGTGATTGTTTTTGTTTCAGCCAGAAACTTTTTTTGTATAGAAATCATGTTCTGCTCAATCAGCTGCATCTTATTTCTAAGGTTTTCCTGCCTTTCCTCCTGCATCCGCAGCCTTCGCACAACATCAGTTATTTCGACAGCCATTGCTGGTGGTGTTATCTCCTTTTCCAGCTTCTTTTGGGTGGCTTGAAATAATGGCATGCAATAACGATGCAGTTTATTAGATATAATAAGTTTGTGACACTATTGATAAGTAGCACCATAAAATATATAAACCTGATATTATAAAATAATATATTATAACTTAAAATAGATTTTAACCTATTTTATAATACACAATAAAAAATTATAAATAATTTTTTAAGCATATAAAATATTTCATATTTTATATACAATGAAAAAGCCGATATCCGCAACAATTGAGGAGGAACTGATTAAATGGCTGGATAGCGAGATTCACAACACAAAAAAATACCGGAATAAATCGCATCTTATTGAGATTGCGCTTGAAAAATTAAGGGAGGAGAGCGAATAATGGCTGATGTAAAAACAGGAGCCAACTATGAGGTTGTAAGAGAGGGCGAGGAAATAACACTCAAACTGGACTATTCCCAGATGGCTGATATCCCCTCTTTAGAGGATAGCGCTGTCTGTATGGGAAGGATTATAGAAATACTTGTTGAGGTTGGCAGGGTTACAAAAATCGTGCTTTACCAGAAACGGGACTATGAATATGACTACAGCCAAACCACTATCCTATTCGAAATCGCCAAAATATACGAGGAGCTGGTAAAGCAAAAGATTACATTTCATGATGTCTACGAGCCTGAATGCCCTTCGGCCCAGACATGCGCTGTTAGCCGCTATGCTGAGGTCCAGCGCATCATCTACAGGCTTCTTAAAAGCGACCCGCTTGGCGCATATGTTGAGCTGAAACGAATCTTAAGAAAAGAACTCATTAAATCAGAGGAGCTTGAAAAGCCATACTTAAAATGCCAGAAAAAATATATCGCCTTTATTGATATCCTGTTAAAAAAGCTTGAAACAACTAAGCTTATTAAAATTGCCAAGCCCCTTCTTCCAGGCTATGCTCTGGGTGATAGAAGCATCTACAGAAAAATCCTGTCGCCGGTAATAAAACCGGATTTTATGTACACAAAAGTAATATCCACCTATCCGGCAGAGGGAGAGGAGATTGGAAGCTATTCTGTTGGGGATGCTGATGTTACTATCTTCCGGATGCCCGAATCAATAGTTACAAAATACCATATCATCCCGCCTGAATTCAAGCTTGGCGAGGAGAAATATATGCTGCTTGACACTGCGCGCAAGATTATGGCAGAGCATAAGCCTGCAAAAACAGAATTCACTGACCCGCAAAGAATGAGAGCGGTTTTCTATAATATCGGTTCTGACCTGCTTGATGAATTAAGCAGCCATTATAATATAAGATTAAACGCAAAGGAGCTGGAGCAGCTTGCCCAGATACTTGTTAGGTATACTGTTGGCTTCGGGCTGGTTGAGGTATTGCTGGCTGATGAGCAGATTCAGGATATCACTGTTAATGCCCCAATGGGAAGAACCCCTGTTTTTATCGTGCACGCTGAATTTGGGGAATGCACTACTAACATCATTCCGACTGTTACAGAGGCGGAGTCTTGGGCATCCAAGCTTAGGATGATTTCAGGCAGGCCACTGGATGAGGCAAATCCAATACTAGACACTGGATTAGTGTTACCTCATGCAACAGCAAGGGTTGCGGTGATATCACCTCCACTAAACCCTTATGGCCTTGCCTATGCCTTCCGAAGGCACAGAGACAAGCCATGGACACTGCCTTTGTTTGTCAAACACAAAACAATAAGCAACCTTGGAGCGGGATTAATGAGCTTTATGATTGACGGCGCAAGAACCATACTTGTTGCCGGAACAAGGTCAGCCGGAAAAACCTCATTTTTGGCATCGCTGCTTGTTGAAATAATGCGGCGTTACAGGGTTATAACAATTGAAGACACCCTAGAACTTCCTGTAGCTGCCCTGCGCGAGCTTGGCTATAATATCCAGTCAATGAAAGTTGCCAGCGCAATGACCCGGGGAACATCAGAAATTAGCGCTGCAGAGGGCATAAGAACCACCTTAAGAATGGGTGATTCATCATTAATTGTTGGTGAGGTCAGGAGCGATGAGGCAAGGTCACTCTATGAAGCAATGAGAGTTGGCGCCCTTGCAAATGTTGTTGCCGGCACCATACATGGAGATTCACCATACGGTGTTTTTGACAGAGTTGTAAATGACCTGAATGTTCCAAGAACCTCGTTTAAGGCAACGGATATTATTGTTGTCGCAAACCCTATAAGGTCTCCAGATGGCCTGCACAGATGGCGGCGCATTACACAAATTACAGAGGTTAGAAAACACTGGGAAACAGACCCTGTTGCTGAGGGGGGATTTGTGGACTTAATGAAATATGACGCAAAAACAGACAGCCTTCAGCCAACCGCTGACCTCATGAACGGCGAATCAGACATTCTGAAATCAATCGGAGCTAATGTCAAGGAATGGGCTGGAGACTGGGATGCAATCTGGAACAATATCATCTTGAGAGCTGACATAAAACAGGCGCTAACTGATGTTGCTGAAAAGCTTGCAAAACCTGAGCTGCTGGAAGCTGAATTTGTCATTAAGAGCAATGATGAATTCCATAAAATATCTGATGAGGTCAGGGAGGAAACAGGAGCTTTGGATTCAAAGAGGATATTATTCAAATGGCGGGAATGGCTTAAAATGGCCATACGAAAAAGAGAGTTTGAGGCGAATGGCTGAGTTCACAAAAAAAGACGTTGAGGAAATGTTTGCTAAGTACACAAAAAAGATTGCCAGTGAATTAGAGGTGGCGGTTGAGCCAAAACTCACAACAAGCGAATATCGCCACTTTATCGCTGAAAACCTGCCGAAGGTAATGAACTGGTACGAAAAAGCCTGCAATTTCTCGGCAAAGATATTCAAATTTTCAGTTGGCACTGAACGAAGGCGGGAGCTTGAGGAATACATCGGCGTTTGCCACCTTAACATCCGGCCAGAGGGGGTTGATACTTTTGCTATTCTGGCGCCACTAACCTATGCGGTTATAGGGGCATTTTTTTCCTTTGTTGTGTTTAACTCAATATTTTTCGCCCTCTTTTTTATATTTTCAGGGCTTGTAACAATGATGCCTTTGAGAGGCATTCCGAAGATGCTGGCAAACAGCTGGCGCATGCAGGCCAGCAACCAGATGGTTTTGTGCATCTTCTATGTTGTAACCTTCATGAGGCACAGCTCAAATCTTGAGGGAGCTATTAACTTTGCCTCGCAGCATCTGACTCCGCCACTATCGCTTGACCTAAAAAAGGTTATCTGGGATGTTGAGGCCGGCACATACGAATCTATCCGGGAATCGCTTGATATGTACCTTGAAACATGGAGAAAATGGAACATTGAATTTATTGAAACCATGCATCTTATTGAGGCATCCCTTTTTGAGGGAACAGAGGAGCGAAGGCTCGACATTCTTGATAAAGCACTGGATGTTATGCTTTCTGAAACCTATGAGAAGATGCTGCACTATGCCCATAATCTTAAATCACCAATTACCATGCTGCATATGCTTGGAATTATTTTGCCAATTCTCGGGCTTGTCATCCTGCCGCTTATAGTCAGCTTTATGGCAGAGGTTAAATGGTATCATCTTGCGATGCTATACAATATAATCCTGCCAATCGTAATCTTTTATATCGGAAAGAATATTCTCTCAAGGCGGCCTACCGGTTATGGCGCGGTTGACATCACAACCGAAATGCCGCAATACCAAAAATACAAAAATTTTCTGCTCCCATTAGGGCCGTATACCCTCAGCATAAACCCTATCTTCTTCAGCCTTATTATTATTGGCGCATGCCTCTTTTTGGCTTTTGCACCGCTATTTTTTGGTGCTGTTGCAGATACGCAGAGTTTGCTTGCTGAAAAAGAGCTTATCAAGGGAACTGGCTTTAAGTTTTTAGGCTATAGAGAAAGCATCACCAATCCAGGAGAGCTTATTGGCCCGTACGGAATTGGAGCGGCTGTCTTCAGCTTTTTCTTTCCGCTTGCTTTTGGGTTAGGCTTTGGAATTTATTTTCTTTTCAAAACCAGAAATTTAATGAAAATAAAAGAGGAGGCAAAAGAGCTTGAAAAAGAGGTTGCCTCTGGCTTATTCCAGCTTGGCGGAAGACTGGCGGATGGCATGCCGGCTGAGATGGCATTCGGCAGGGTTGCAGAGGTAATGGAAAGCACTACCTGCGGCAAATTTTTTGAGATGGTTTCAACAAACATACAAAAAATGGGCATGGGAGTTGAGGAGGCTATTTTCAATCCAAAAACAGGGGCACTTAGCTTTTTTCCCTCAAAAATAATCAACAGCTCAATGAAAGTTCTGGTGGAAAGCGCAAAGAAAGGCCCGAGAGTTGCGGCGCAGGCACTATCCAATATTGCACGATACATTAAGGAAATCCATCGTGTTGATGAGCGCTTAAAGGACCTAATGTCAGAAGTTATCTCCTCAATGAAATCCCAGATTAATTTCATGGCGCCTGTTATTTCCGGCATTGTCATTGGGATTACCTCAATGATTACAACAATCCTTGGCAAGCTAAGGGAGCAGGCAGGCGTTATCGCTGCACAGGAGGGAGGTGCCGGAAGAATGGCATTATTTACCGAGATGTTCGGGGATTCAATTCCAACCTATTACTTTCAGATTGTTGTTGGAATTTATGTTGTGCAGATTATCTTTATTTTGGCAATACTCGCAAATGGCATTGAAAACGGCTCTGACAAGCTAAGCGAACAATACTGGACAGGCAAATACCTTATCAGAAGCACATTACTGTACTGCGTTATCGGCTTTATTGTAATGATTATCTTCAACCTGATAGCCAGCAGTGTTATTGGAAAGACTGTAAGTGGGTAAAAAGGTTTTTATAGTTAAATCAGTAATTTGAGGTTGTATGTGGCTGTTTAAATCCAAAAATTTTTACAAAGAACTTGAAGCTTTAACGCAACAGCTTAAAAAGTTTGGCTCTTTTCCAGAAAATTGGCTATGGAAGCCGGAAAAGATAAGCGCACTTGATGAGATTGCAAAATCTCTGGCCTCTTTTTCTGAAAAAATCAAAAAAAAGGGATTTAGTTTTGATGACCCTGCATTAGAGATTTCAACTATTGAAAGGCTGGCTAATTGCCTGAAGTATGTAAAAGAGCGCTCCAGATATCATCCTCATGAAGAAATACAAGCTAAGTGGGCTGGGCATATAAACTCCTGTTTAACTAGGCTGAATGTTAGGCTCGGCATATTAAGGGATATTACCAATCCACAAAGCATGGAGGTTTCCAGAATATATATTGAGATGTACCCAAATCAAACTGTGTCGCAGGCGCTGCAAACTGGAATGATTTCAAGGACAAAACTTGCTGAATGCCTTGTAAAAATCGGGCCGTTTATACCAGAAGCTATACTGCTTATTCCTTTTATGGAAAATCTTGTGAGGCTATTCAAAGAAAACAAAACAGATATTGTTTATGCGATTGACAGGTCAGGCAGAATTCTTGGCTTTCTTTTCCACGCTGTTTTGAGCAGGATGGGATTGGCAAAGAGGGCAAAATTCTATTTTATGAATGTGTACCACAAGGTTTGGGACCCTTCTGTTTGTTTGTATTCTAAAAAACAAAAGAGTGAACTAAAAAATAAAAACATTCTTGTTATTGATGACTATGCTGCTTCTGGAAGCACCATTAACACAGCGATTGAGTTTTTTAAGTCTCTTGCCGGAGAGGGCAAAGTTGTAGCTGCTGTTTTTAGTAGCGGTAGATACACTTATAGTGGCAGCAGCAAACTATCTGTTTCAACCCAAGAGCCAAGCTGGTATGCAAAAAAAGAATATTCTGGCGTATATGAGCCATTTGGCAATGCTCCTGTAAAAGTGGATAAGGGCTCACTGAAAATTGCAAAGGATGTAAGGAACGCGCTTTTGCCTCTTGCAGATTTAATTGCTGATTACTTAAAAAAGAAAGGGTATTAAGCGCTGATAGGATTTTTTAAGAGATTAAGCCTACTTTTTCTTCATGCCTTTTTTCTTTAGCTTGCCGGCTTTGGCAATTTTAATCATCTTTTTGACTTTAGAAGCCTTGCTTTTTTTGCTTGCGCAACGACCGCAGTAGCCAGCCTTTTTCACCATCTTTTTACTCTTTTTTGCCATTTTGGATTGGAACAGCTGACAGCTGGACTCAGTGAAAGAGTGCCTCAAACAATTCTCTTCAATCTTCACCTTCTGATTTATTTTAAAGGTTATCTCTTTCGCGCCATAAGGAAGCTTAACAAGCGTAGATCTCATCTGGTGAGTTATAGTCCAGACACCAGATTAATGGCTGAGCGCTTGACATTGGCTTATATGGTCACATCCTTTTCAGGACAACTGAAAAGTCCTGTCAGCTTTAAACAAGGAAAACAGATTAACTATATTAAATTTGCCCACTACTCTAAAGTTAATAAATAAAGTGGATGCTCTTCTCAGCATTTTTTGAGATTATCAATTTGGGTTAACTAATCTAAAGATATTATTACTTTTCCCCTCTCTAAATCAGGGCAAATCTTTAATCTGGCCCGAGGATTGTTAAACGCAAATAAATTCGCTATTTCCCTGGGAAATATTATTCCCCAGCTGTGCCCTATTTTTATCGCTTTTTTGGTGTATTCCTCTTTTAGCCTCTGCGCTTCTAGCTTAAGAATTGCTTTGTGTGCCTGTTCTTCGGTGTATATTCTTGCTTTGCATTTCGGGCACTGCAAGGCATCCATAGGCATACCTCTATAATTAACAGTTGATTTCTTCATTTCAACATTACAATCGATGCACAAGTGTTTTTTCATTTTCTTCCCTGCTGGATTATTACGGTTATTATGCAAACATGGGTTATTTCTGAAAACTCACGCTCCCTGCAGACAACATAAAAGCTAAGGCCATCGGCAAAATATTGATAATAAATCTTGCGCCTGCCTGTTACGCTTTTTGGCTTAACAGCCCTTCTTGCAATTTGTTTTGTGCGGGCTTCTGTTTCAAAATAATCAAGGCCAAATTTAGTGCCGCGTTGCAACATTCGGTGTATTGCATGCACTTCAAATTCGATTATCCTAACTTTATTCATAGTGTACGCTTCGTATTATATAAAACTTTTGGTTAAACTATTTGTTAAATTAATATTCTCCGCTCTTCTTTTTCCTTTTAAACTGCGCTCATTAAAAAATATTAGTACGGAAAAACAGTAAAAATAACGGGCAAACCGAAAATAATAACAAACTATCAGAAAGAAAAACGGAAAAACAGAGAAAATCCGTAAAAAGCGCTGAAAAAGAAAGAGTGTTAAACACCGGTTAAATCTACTTTTTAGGGTTCCTGAAAGAAACCTAGGAAGATTGCTTTAATCCAATCTTCTCTGCAATACCCTGCATTGCTTTAATAGAAATCTCCATAAACCTGTCCAGTAAAACTCCAGTTTTTTCTATATCATTAATTTTGTCTCTGTTACAATTAGCGGCAAAGTGTTTGTCCCTCAAACGTTTCTTTAAGCCAATGATATCCATTCCATCCAAATAGCCTTTGTCCTTTCGCATTAAAGCATAGGCATAAATTAATCCGGAGATATTATCAGCAGCGCTCAAAGCAAAATCCATCTTTGACTCTCTTTTGATGCCTGTTCCTTCTTCATTATGTGAAGCAACAGCATGAACAACAGCGTCAGGAAAGCCTTCGCCTCTTAAAATCTCTATGGTTTTCCTAGCGTGCGTTTCCAAATCCTTAACTTCCTCAAAATCTAAGTCATGAAGCAGACCAGCGGCAGCCCATTTATCCTCATCCTCGCCTGTTTCTTTAGCAAACTCTCTCATAATAGCTTCCACTTCAAAGCAATGCAGCTTAATATTATCTGTTTTGATATACTTCTCAAATAATTTCTTGGATTTTTCTAGCATTTCACTGGTCATTAGAGTAATACCTTTAATTTTGTCTAATCAAACACGGAAAATGGGGACGCTGGGATATTCACCAAACTTTTAACGAAAAGTTTGATCAAAAGCTGTGACATAAAATTGCTGTTGCAATTTTAGTCACAATTAGTTGCAAAATGGGGACGCTGGGATATTCACCAAACTTTTAACGAAAA
>CAZGZA010000036.1:0-9639 GCA_964529655.1 uncultured Methanosarcinales archaeon
GAATGTATAACTCAAAAAAGATTAAACAGAAACTCAAAATCGCTTAAGCTTAAGAAGCGCTTTTTTAACACCCTTAACTCCAAAGGTGGCTTTTGCTGTAGCCAGAATTCTTTTTGGATGAAGATAGAAATAAAGATAAGCCAATTTCTTAAGCTTTTCAAGCTTCTCGGGATTTATTTCATCCAGCGCCATTTTTGGGCGGGTTGTTTTATAATAATCATATTTTCCAAAATCATCAGGAAGGTTCCAGTTATTCTCTTTAACAAAATCATACAAAAAAGTCTCTGGAAGGGGTGTTGCGATTGAAAAATTTGCCTCTATAAACGAGGAGGAAGCAGCGAACCTAATAGTATCCTTAACTTCTTTTTCAGTTTCTGTCGGAGCGCCCAGCATGAAAAAACCAGTCAGCTGTATGCCCAGCTTTTTGCAATCAGCCATAAGCCTGTTAATTTGCTCACGAGAAACATTCTTTTTATAGATGCCATTTCTAATGCGGTCGGTTATTGATTCAATGCCCACCTTAAGCTTAACAAGGCCAGCATCTTTCATCATTGCAAGGGTTTCAAAATCAATTGTATCAGCACGTGTATTGCATGCCCAGACAATATCCAAGCCACTATTTCTTTCCTTAACCATAAGCTCACAGAATTCCTTAATCCACTCTTTAAATGCGGTTAGGGTATCATCCTGAAAATAGATTGCCTGAACATTATATTTCTCACTTAAAATTTTTATTTCCTCAACCGCCTTTTGCGGGCTTCTGATACGCATTTTAGGCCCGAATATTTTTTTGAGAGTCGGCTGGCAATATGCGCACATGTAGGGGCAGCCTCTGGAAACAATAACAGACGCCCCCAGAAGGTTTGGAGAGTAGGAATCAAGCTGGACAAAATTATTTGTATATACTTCCATGTTAAAAAGGTCATACGCCGGAAATGGGAGGGTATTAACATCTTCAATGGCCGGCCTCGGCGGGTTTTTTACGAGCTGGCCGTCTTTTTTGAACCAGATGCCATTAACTCCAGAAAGGCCTTTACCGCCATAAAAGGCGGCGACATAATCCGCCATAGTAAGTTCCCCCTCACCAATACAAACAGCATCAACAAAATCATTATTGAAGCATGAGTCAGGAAGTATTGTCGGATGGGGACCGCCTAAAATGATATTTGCGCCAAATGATTTAGCGGCTTTGGCAACCCCCAATGCATCCTTAAACATAAGGGTGTCAGTAAAAATACCAACAATATCCGGCTTTTTAATCTCAAAAAATTCATGAATATAAAGCCAATCAGAATTAAAGCTGGTATCAAGAACACTTAACTTAAGAGAGGGAATATGCTCCCGCAGATATGCTCCGATGTAAGCCAGCCCAATAGAAAAATCGCCAGAGGGGTATTTGAAACGCGGAAAAACAAGAACAACCTTTTTAGGATTCATTTTTAGCCAGGCGTAAAATTTTATACACATAAAGGTCAAGCAGCTGCAACAAATATTCCATGTTTGTCTTGAAATTAAGCTTGCTCTCACCAACAAGCCTGTTCATAAAGATGAATGGAACTTCCTGCACGTTTGTGTAGTGCCCTTTTACCAGAATTTCAAGGCAAATCTTATACCCTCTTGGCTTAAGCTTGACATTATGCAGAATCTCTTTTTTCATAAAGAAAAAACCAGACATAATATCATTGACCGGTGTTAGCGGCTTAGCCAGCTGCCTTGCACCCCATGAGATTAATTTCCGATGCCATGGCCACTCCTCAACTTTTCCGCCCTGTATCAGCCTTGAACCAATAACAAAATCAGCGCCATTCTCAATAGCAGAGATAAACTCCGGAATTTTCTCAGGCGGATGGCTTAAGTCAGCGTCTATAACACCAATAAGCTCGCCCCTTGCAATGGCAAACCCGTCTGTAACAGCTGAAGCTAGGCCGAGCTTTCCCGCACGATGAAGAACCTTAACCGGATAGTGGCTTGAAAGCCGCTCTGCAATTTCACCAGTGCCGTCAGGAGAGTTGTCATCAACAACAATCAGCTCATACGCATACTTTTTAAGAGCTGTGTCAATACGGCGCACAAGTTCAGGCAGATTCTTTGATTCATTATATGTTGGAGTAACAATTGAAATCATACAGCGGAAAAATCTGTTTCGAATTATAAAGTTTTCTAAGAGTGGGCGGATATCAAACCGATAATTTTTAATAACATGAACAAATCACATAAAATAATGAGCTATCCCCATATTGCAATTATAGTCCCTTTTAAGGAGCTGGATAGTCAAGTAAAAGAGTGTATTGAACACTGCCAAAAGCTTGACTACCCTGATTATGAAATCATGCTTCTGCCGGATTTTCCGCTTAAGCAGAGGTTCGAAAAATGCAGGGATATGGCAACAGGGCCGGTGCATCAGGCCGTCAAAAGAAATATTGCAATTGCACAGATAAACAGTGATATATTTGCCTCAATTGATGCTGATGCCTACCCTGAAAAGGGGTGGCTTAAAAACGCTGCAGAATACCTCCAGAAAGATAAGCTGATTGGGGCGATTGCCGGGCCGAACCTTGTTGTTCCTGGAGTGTCTTTATACGAGCAGGCGGCGGTAAAGATAGTCCACTCAAAAAGAGCAGGGGTTGAGGCAGCTTACTATATTAAGCCGTATGACACCGAAGCGCTGGAGTTTAAGGAGGCGCCATCAAGCAACCTTCTTTTCAGGAGGGCTGTTGTACTGGGATTTGGAGGATATGATGTTGACCTGCCAACCGGGGAGGATTCAAAGCTCTGCTTTAATATAAGAAAGCTTGGCTACAAGATAGTGTACTCACCTAAAGTTGTGGTTTATCATCACAGAAGGCCTTTATACAAAGCACACTTAAAAAGGGTGTTAGAGCAGGCAAAAGACAAGGCAAATGTAATAAAAGAGGATTTCACAAAAGACAAACTTGTTTATTTTATCCCAACCCTATTTTTTTTAGGAATCCTCCTTGGACCGGGATTAATTGTATACAAACCCATATTCAGCTTTGTTTATCTTTTAGGATTTGGAGCGTATCTATCCTTTATTTGGAGGGACAGCTATCATAAAAATAATCCAAAACTCAGCATTTTGGTATTCACTGGAATGTTCCTGACACATTTAGCTTATGGAATTGGATTTCTGCGCGGCTTGTTCAGAATAAAACGATAACACTTTAGTATCCTGAAGTGCGATAAAAGTTCTGTGTTCTAACTGCTAAAAAGCGCTTTTCTCAGGTTCTGATGCCTGCCTCCCTGTCTGGAGTTTCACTCCAGATTATGCACAAAAAACAGCGATGTTTTTTGGCATCCTAAAAATCTGCTGACAGATTTTTATGATATTTTCTCCCACCCTACATTTTAGGGGGGAGAAAATCTAACCATTGAAAACAGAGTTTTCAATGGCAGGGAGACAGCAACTGAATAATAACCGCAGCAAATTATTTTTTTTAGTTCAGAAAGCTGAGCAATTACAAATTTATATTACCATCCTTTTTACAAGAGAGGGATAAACTCTTGGATTAAAAAGTATATTCATAAACTGGAAGCAGGAATGTGTGCAATAACACGCACCATGTTTTATCTCGTTTCTTATTTTGCGGGCATTTTCTGAAAACCACAGTTTCTTAAAGTCAAAATCAAAATCCTGAAGGCTGCCAAACTTTTTATAAAGCTCACAGGGATAAACCTCTCCCCTGCAATCAACAACAGCACTTAAACAGCCGGCAAAACAGGGAATAACCTGCTTTTTTTGCTTTAATGTATTATACGCAAGATCATGGTAATATATCTTGGCAGATTTAAGCAGAAACGCAAGAGGATTCAGGGTATAATATGATTTATCTTTCAAAGCAGATTTAATAGTGCTTTTATAATGGGAATAGCACTCTAAAGAGGGGGCTTGGATTGTTGCATCTCTTGAACAACCTCTCATAAGCTCGATTGTGTGTGATTCAGGCTTAAGCTTGTTTTTAACAAAAGCGATAATATCCTCAAGTTGATGCTGGTTTAGGCTGTTAAGGACTGTATTAATGCCAATATGCAGATTGGGATAGGTTTGCTTAAGCTGGTTTAGTTTTGCATAGGTTTCCAGACATTTTTTAAAATTCCCGCTTACGCCCCTGATTTTGTCGTGAACAGCTTCAAGGCCATCCAATGAAATGGTAACCACAAAGGGGTTTTTATAAATTCGCAGCATTCTTTCTACTTCCGGAACAATAACATCAGGAAGAAGCCCGTTGGTTGGGATGCTGAAAAAAGCCGGCTTTGTTTTATCAATAAACAGCTCAAACAAAGCAACAAGGTCTTTTCTTAAAAAGCACTCCCCTCCTGTAAAGCTCAGCCATAAAAGCCTATGGCCTGCAAAAGATGAAAGCATGGTTTTAACCCGCTCAATGGGCAGTTGAAGCTGTTTTGCATTGGTTTTTTTCCAGTTAAAACAGGTAGCGCATCTGGAATTACAAATAGAGGTGACCTCAAAGATTAAATGAATAGGCAGGGTATTATTTTTTTGCCAGAGATATTTTACAAATTCCTTCATCCAAAATAACAAAAACAGGCAAGATTTAAAAGATTATACTCTTTCCCTGACAAAAATGCTGGATAAAATGCCTTTAACACTGGGAAAAATAGCCGGGTTCTTAACAGCATCCTGCTTGTTTGCGGCAATATTTTATATTATTACAAGGTTAACCTAATGGTGATTAGAAAGTTTTTTGCGGGATTTAGAGAGGGATTTAAATTATTCGGAAGAACCATTGCTTTTATAGTAAATTTTGCCATGATATCAGTTCTTTACTTTACCGGAATCGGGCTAACCTCGATCGCGTGCAAAATATTCGGAAAAAGATTTTTGGAATTAAAACATGATAAAACAAAAAAAAGCTATTGGGAGAGCAGGGAGAACCTCAATAATAGGTTTGAACGGATGTTTTAGAGGTTTACAATGTACATTTTAGGGCTAGCATGTTATTACCATGACGCATCAGCCTGCCTTCTTAAGGATGGAGAGATTATAGCTGCAGCAGAGGAGGAAAGGTTCACAAGAAAAAAACATGATACCTGCTTTCCAACAAACGCAATAAACTACTGCCTGAAAGAGGCGGGAATAACCGGAAGGCAATTGGATTATATTGGATTTTATGAAAAACCTCTGCTAAAATTTGAAAGATATATAAGCCAGCATCTTGAAAAGTTCCCCCGGTCCTATTGGAGCTTTTTAAAATCAATGCCTTCATGGATGAATGAAAAGCTAAGAGTTCCAACAACAATCAGAAAAAAACTAAAATATAAAGGGCCGATTCTTTTTATTGACCACCATTTAGCGCATGCAGCAAGCTCATACTTAGTAAGCCTATTCAAAAAAGCGGCAATATTAACTATTGATGGGGTTGGGGAGTGGGCAACAACAGCATACGGAATTGGAGAGGGAAATAACATCCGGCTGATTAAAGAAATCAAATTTCCACACTCCCTTGGCCTGCTATACAGCGCTGTAACTGCGCACCTTGGATTTAGTGTAAATAACTCTGAGTATAAAGTGATGGGACTTGCGCCTTACGGCAAACCGGTTTACTATAATCAATTCATGAACATTATTGATGTGAAAGAGGATGGCAGCTACAGGCTGGATATGTCCTACTTTGTGTATACCCACAGAATGAAGATGCCGGGACAAAAATTTATAGTGGAATTCGGTCCGATAAGAAAGCCGGATGAAGAGTTAACCCAACACCATAAGGATATTGCAGCATCCCTGCAAAAAATAACAGAAGACATTATTTTTAAGATGCTAAATCACCTGCACAAAGAAACCAAAAGCAGCAATTTATGCGTTGCCGGAGGAGTTGCCCTAAACTCAGTAGCTAATGGCAAAATCTTAAGGAATACTCCATTTAAGAATATTTTTATACAGCCTGCTGCAGGGGATGCCGGAGCTAGTATCGGAGCGGCAACCTATATTTACAATTCAATATTGCAAAACAAGAGGGTTGAGCAAAAAACAGCCTATCTCGGGCCGTCATTCACAACAGAAGAAATACAAAAGTTCCTTGATGAAAGCCAAATAAACTATTTCAAATTCAAAAATAATGGGGAACTTATAAAAAAGACAGCAAAACTGATTTACAACAATAAGATTATCGGATGGTTTCAGGGAAGAATGGAATGGGGGCCGAGAGCGCTAGGCAACAGAAGCATACTATCAAATGCCTGCAACCCTCAAATGCAGGCTATCCTTAACCTTAAGGTTAAGCATCGTGAAAAATTCAGGCCATTTGCACCGGTTGTATGCATTGAGGATGCAATGGAATACTTTGAATGCGACAGCCCAATTCCACTGCCAACAGATTTTATGCTAATGGTTTATCCAATACGCAAAGCAAAACAAAAGCTTATTCCAGCAGTTACTCATGTTGACGGAAGCGGACGGCTACAGACAATACGCAAAGAACAAAATGAGCTTTATTATAGCCTAATAAAAGAATTTGGCAGGCTAAGCAAAGTCCCGATTCTGATTAATACCTCATTTAATATACGCGGTGAACCAATTGTCTGCACGCCAAAAGAGGCCTATAAATGCATGATGGGAACAGGAATTGATTATTTAGTGATGGACAAATTCCTGATAAAAAGAGAGGACCATCCACAGTATCTGTGGGATAGCGAGAGCGTAGCAAAAGATTAAATCTCAATAATAAGCTTATGTTTACCTTCCTGGGTAATATAACCCTCCATATTAGGCTTTAATCCCAAGATGCAGGCTATCTTAGCGGGAATTCTTAAAATAACAGAGCTGCCACTTTTCCAAAAACTAATCTTTTTTCTTTCAACACCCCACAAACCAGCTTCCTTCATCTTTTTCTCGACAATGCCCATACTTTCATCTGGCAGGTATTCCTCACTGCATTTATCACAAACCTCAACTTCAAGAACTCCACAATCAATTCCTTCAAATGTGATTCTTTCTTTTGACCACCTAACATTTCCACCACAGGGGCATGGATAGCCAATCTTTTTCATGAAACCTCCATCACTGTTATTGGATATACCTTTTTTATATTATTTAAGTAAAACTCTTTATAAACAACCTTAAACCATCTGTATTCTGCAATAATAGTTTTATCAGCCATTAGCTTCTTTGCCCCTTTTTCAAGAGCTTCTTTTATTTGTTCAATGCCAATGCCTCTTTGCCGCATTCTGTCAAAAACATGTTCGCTTCTTCTTTTAGAGTCTCGCCAATGTTGGAGATTTCTAAAGTTAATATTAATCCTCAACTCCATATTTGTTTATATAAAGCTATAAGTATATAAAAGTATCTACTTTTAGCTTTCTTGGGTTTGTACCGCAAAAGATTAATAAATAAACAGGACAAACTAAATAAAAATGGAACAGAAGATGCCAGACGAAACTGAAAATTTTACGCAGAGAAGATTTTATCTGGTTAGAGATTTATGGGACTTCTTAAGAGTAAGAAAAAAATGGTGGCTGCTTCCAATTATCATAATGACCTTATTAGTTGGAATCCTAATAATGTTTGGAGAGAGCTCAGCAGTATCGCCTTTTGTGTATGCACTGTTCTAGAACCAAAAAAGAGACAAAACACTTGATGTTAAACCAATTGATAGAAAAAAACAAGAATTGAATAAAACGCCTAAGATAATTCTATTGGATTAAAATAGGGTGCTTCATTAACTCTTTTTTAGATTGTTCGTCATTTATTGGCTCAACATTCAGAATAAAGTAGGAGGTATCGCCACGCCATGGCCATTTTAACAATGGTTGGCGATAGGTGATTTTAACTTTGGAGCCATTGTTTAGAGCCTGTTCCAGTTTCCTGACCAATTCTTCTGAGTTTTCTCCATTTCTTGCAGAGCCGTCAATGCTAAAATCCCAAACATTGGCACCGGCATGACCTCCGCCAGAAACAAGTCCCTCAAGAGCCATCTGGCCCTCCCAGGTTTTCCAGATAAAGCCTTTTTTAGACACCTTATTAATCATCCCGCTCCTGATGCCAGAGCTGTACTCTAAACGATTTGCACATTCACAACCGCCAACAAGAGCGGCAACTGCAAATGCACTGCCTATAAGGCAGTAACATCCTAAACTAGTTTTCTTACGCTGATAATTATATTCGTGATAAGCCATATAAACGCATTAAAATAAACCATTATTTATAAAGATTTACCATCCAATGCTGGCGATTTCAACATACTTCCTCTAGAAACTTTTAAATAAGCACGAGCTGTTCCTATTCAAAATGAGAATAAAGAGCTGGCATGCTGAACTAATCCTGGTTCTTGCTTTATGGCTTGCAACAGTTTATTTCTGGAGCCTTCCATTTCAGGAAAATGAAATGCCTTATGGCGATGTTGACAGCTCAATACATTTCAGCATTGCGGATTACATGGCTGAAAATGACAGAGCAATTTATTCTCTTCCGCAATACATCAACTTCACACAAGGAAAATGGAGGGCTGGAAAATTATGGTATCCGCCACAGTACCATTTGGATATGGCATTAGCGAGATTAGCCGGAGGAGAGCGATTTTTGCCAATGCTCTTATTTTTTGCAATAACCAGCTCGTCATTTGTATTGACATCTTATCTGTTATTCAGGAAGTTATATGGTTTTACAGTTGCTTTCTTTTCTAGTTTTTTGCTGATGTTTTCTACAAGAGATATTCTTTTTTATATATGGGGGCTTTGGCCGCAGGTAACATCATTTGCAATGCTGCCACTGGTTTTATATTGCTATTACAGCTTTATTGACAGCGCAGACAAAGGAAAATCAAAGCCAATTTATTTGTACCTTTCAGCTCTTTTTCTTGCAATACAGTTCTTTATTCATCCGCAGGGAGCTTTATTGTCAGGAACAATCGCAGTTATTTTCACGATAGCTTTTTTTATATTCAGAAGAAAGTTTCCGTTCAATTTAAAGTCGGTTTTGATTGGAATTATTATTTTAGCTGTTCTTCTTGGGCCTTTTCTGCATTTTACAGTAAGCTCTGAATCGAGGTTTTCAGAGAACCTTGGAAACACATTGATGCCAAAAAAATGGTCAAACCTATTTGTACAGAATAGTGATATTCTAGAAAAATATGTTAAAAATGGGGATATCCCTAGAGGTTTTGAAAGTTTTAAAGAAACACATGGAAAATATTGGTACATTTTTAAAATCCTTTTTTGGATTGGTGTCGGATTTATTCTATTAAAAAGAAAAAACTCGGATTTATTATTACTAAGTTGGCTAGCTGCTTTCTGGTTACTAATAAAAGTTATTGAATTTAGGCCTCACAGACTTATAGAAACAGAGGCATTATTTTTATACCCCCTTGCATTTATTGGATTAAGTGTAATACCAAAATTAACAGAAAGAATTATTCCAAAATCAAAACAGTTTATTAAATATGGGCTGATTGCTGTTGTTGTTTATCTTGTTCTGTCATCTGTCGGAGTGGCTGCCTATACACAGCTGGCAAACGCCTACAAAAATCCGCCAATGAGAATATCCGAGGCTCAGGTTGAGGCAGCTGACTGGCTGAAAGAGAATACGCCTGAAAATTCTGAGATGTTTTATCTCGGGCCTTATGTTTACGGCAAGAAAAAATGGATAAGAGCCATTGCCCAGAGACA
>CAZGZA010000037.1:0-208 GCA_964529655.1 uncultured Methanosarcinales archaeon
ACTCAACAAATGGATTTACTTTTAGTTTATGGGCAAAACCAGCAAGCCGAATAGGTACATTTATTGCAAAAGGAACGAGTACAGGACTGGCGCATCACTTATTTTTTGATACTGGAGGCGGGAATGGGCGAATAATTATGCATAATAATACTGCTGGACAGCAAATAATTTATGACCCTTTTAGTCCTGCTACGGTTTATAATAACAA
>CAZGZA010000037.1:254-1132 GCA_964529655.1 uncultured Methanosarcinales archaeon
CTATTGGTGAATATGGAACAATTAACGCTATTGCTTTAGCTATTGGCAACCAAGCAGACGGTGATGTACCATTCAACGGCTCTATCGACGAAGTCCGCATCTACAACCGCTTTCTAAGTGCGGCGGAAGTTGCTGGTTTGTATAACGGCAGTAAGTCTACTCATATTAATATTAAAACAACTCCAACACAAGGTTTAGCTGACGAAACTGGTTTAGTAGGTTATTGGAAGATGGATGCTGGAAGTGGAAGCAATAAAACAAACGCAACAGACAGCTCAGGACTGCAAAACCACGGAACAGTAACAGGAGCAACTTTCACGAATGAAGGAAGGTTTAAGGAAGGGTATAAGTTTGATGGGGTGAATGATTATGTAAGCATTGGAAATATAGTGAATTATAATAATACTCTTTGTACTTGGGTTTATCCAGTTTCTAATGCTTTTGTATTGTTTGGGTTTAATCCAACTTATACCGCCAAATCTGTCGTGATCTCAAATAATAAATATTTAGTACAAATGGATGGAAATAGTTATAAGTACTCAAGTAGTAATGCGGTTTTAAATGCTTGGACTAATCTCTGTGTTTTTATATCAAATAATGCAACTGATTCTCATATTTACATCAATGGCGCATTAAATGATGGCAGTACTGTTAGTACAGTACTTGGAGGTGCTTTCTCTGACTTTAAGATTGGAGGTTTCAGCAATGCTGGATACTGGAACGGTTCCATCGACGAAGTCCGCATTTACAACCGTTCTTTAAGCGCCAGCGAGATAACAAGCCTTTACAACACCAGCAAGAGCTATTTCCTAAACTTCAAAGCAACACCAACGCAGGGGATTTTAGACGAAACCGGATTAGTTGGTTACTGGAAATTT
>CAZGZA010000037.1:1142-2519 GCA_964529655.1 uncultured Methanosarcinales archaeon
TAGTAGTTTGTTCAACGGCACCATCGACGAAGTCCGCATCTACAACCGCTCTCTTTCTGCGGCGGAAGTTGCTGGTTTGTATAATGGCACTAAAACAGGCTATATTAACCTGAAGCAGGTGGTTGGGTGAGGGGTGGATTATGGGCATCAATTTAAAGAAGCGCAATCCAAGCCTGTATTTACCGTTCTGCGTTAAAAGGCAAAGCTTTAAATCTATCCTAGAAATAGGATTATATAATCCTCAAAATAGGATTAAGGGGCGCTTATGCTGAAGGCGAACTACCGGATATTAAATGTATTTGCAAAGCAGCCATGGAGGAAGCTTGCGTTTAAAGAAATAAAATTGCTGTCAAAAAACAAATCAGACAGCTATGTATACAATGTGTTACATAGCTTAATCAGCGAGGGAATACTGCATTATGAAACAGCCGGCAAAACAATACTTTATTCTGCAGAAAAAACACAAAAAGCAATTGTATACTTGGCATGGGCTTCGGAATACCATGCATGGAGCCAGAAACAGCTCCCCTATAAGACCATTGAAAAAATCATTGCAAAAATGCCAACAAGCTTCTTCACATTCATTATAACAGGAAGCTATGCAAAAAACACGCAAAAACCAACATCCGACATTGATATTGTGATACTATGTGACAACCACTTTGATTCGCAAAAAATATACGCGGAACTGCGGCAGGAATGCGAATTAAGCATTCCCGAAGCGCATCTTTATGTGTTTACTGAAAAAGAGTTTTATGAAATGCTCACAAATAAAAAAGCAAACTATGGAAAAGAAATTGCAAACAGCAATCTCCTGCTTGCCGGAGGAACTGCATATTATAAAATAATGATGGAAGCGATAACAAATGGATTTAATGGTTGAGCTATATCTGGAGCGCGCAAATAACGAGCATTTGCTGGCTGAAGCGCTTAAAAAACTAAGTGAAACAAATGCGCTCAAAAAAGCATTCGGGCTTCCTGAAAAACTAACCTTTTATAGTGCAGTAATTGCACATGCGTATTATGCAATATTTTATTCAGCCAAAGCAGCGCTTCTCACAAAAAAAATAGAAACAAAATCCCCTGAAATCCACAGAAAGACATTTGAAGAATTCAAAAAGCAATTTGTTGAATCAGGAATACTTGATACAGAACTTCTGATGATATACAAAAAAATGATAATCCGGGCTGATGAACTCCTCCAAATCTTTAAAAACGAGAAATGGAAAAGAGGGCATTTTACCTATGAAACAATACCGCAGGCAAACAAAAAGCCTGCAGAAGAGTCTGTAGAACACGCAACAAAATTCGTGAAAAACATAAGAAGGGTTTTAGAGAGTTGAAAATGAGCGAATACAACGGCTCCATCGACGAAGT
>CAZGZA010000037.1:2619-9584 GCA_964529655.1 uncultured Methanosarcinales archaeon
GCTTCTGAAGTTGCTAATCTCTATAACGGGACTAAGTCTGAGTTTATTGCGTGGAAGAGCGCGATTGGATAGTTTAGCTGGCGCTGTTGAGGTTTTTTAAGGATGATAGGGGGTTTTGGGTTAAAGGTTTAATCACCGAAGGCGGAAATAAGCTGTAAAACGCCTTAAAATACGAAAACAGGCCAGAAACCGCCTTTTTTCCAGACTGTTTTGTTCTGTATTAGGGACTCGCACAACCTCTCAAGAATGTTCTGTTTAAGGTGCCCAGAATGTTCCGAATAAGAGACCTGAAATGTTCCATTTAAGGGACCTGAAGAAACAGTATAATCTGATTTACTGGCCTAAAAAATACAAAAACAGAAAGGTTTAAATACTTGTCAGGTATTATACCCAACAGGTATATAAAATGAAATTTTACAACAGAGAAACAGAAATGGAATTGATGCGCAAAATATCCAAAGACTTCAGAATAGCAATACTCGGCAGAAGAAGAATAGGAAAAACAAGACTCGCAGAAGAAGCATACCCCCAAGACCGCATAACCCTGTTCATGCCGGCAGAAAAAGCAGAAAAAGAAATAATCAACGACTGGACCGACGAATACCCGGAAATGCAGCTGCCAAAAGTCAATACTTTCAAAGAATTCTTTGAATTCCTTTTCTTCCATTACAAAAACAAAATAATCTTTATTGATGAAATACAGAACACCCTCAAAGTCAACAAGTCATTCCTTTTCGACCTGCAGCACCTCATAGACAAGCACAAGCCAAAACTGATAGCATCTGGCTCATTAATAAGCACGATGAAAAAAATAGTGGAGGAGTACAAAAGCCCGCTATACGGCAGATTTGACTACATAATCAAGCTCAACGAACTAAACTTCAAAGTAATACACGCCATCTGCAACGATCTAAAACTAAACACAGAAACAGCATTCGCAGTATATTCCATCTTCGGAGGCATACCCAAATATTATGAACTGATAGAAAAACTGGAAGAATTCAATTTCGAAAAAACAATCATCCAGCTATTCGCGGAATACCCCCGCCCGCTATACGAAGAAGTCAAAACAATGCTGAAAGAAGAATTCGGAAAAGAATACAAAACATTCTTCTCAATACTCGCGGCAATCTGCCAGGGAAAAAACAAGCACTCTGAAATCGCCAATTACATCGGAAGAAAACCAACAGAAATAACCAAATACCTCTTAATGCTAAGAAAAGACTTTGAGCTTGTTGAAAAAAAAGTCCCAACAGTAGGCGGAAAAAAAGGAATGTACTACGCAAAAAACAACCTTATAGCATTCTGGTTCAATAACATCTGGAAATACAGCCAATTTTACGAAACAGGACAGGAAGAGCAAGCCAAAGAATACCTAAAGAAAAACCTCAACAAACACGTTGCTCTAATGTTTGAAAAAACAATCCGCGAATTAATCACATCAAAAACAATAAAAATCCCGATAGGCTTCCAAAAAACAGGCCTGCAATGGGGCAAATTCAAGGGAGAAAAGGGCAAAAACACCTACGAAATAGATATTGTTGCGCTGAATGAAAACACAAAAGAGATATTATTCGCAGAATGCAAATGGAAAGAACAAATAAATCCCCAAGAAATACTAAAAGAACTCGCAGAAAAAACAAAATATGTTGAATGGAATAATGAAACAAGAAAAGAAACATATGCAATATTCGCAAAATCCTTTACAAAGAAAACAACAGAGTACCAAGGAAAAAAAGTGCTCTGCTTTGACCTTAAAGATATAGAACAGGCATTAAAAGAATAGGGATAAACCAAACCAGCGGAAAAGGGATAACAGCAAGCTAAATGCCTTCACGCAGGCATAATCATCCTGGCAGCCGCTGTCATGAATTCAGCAACAACACTCGGCGAATAAAAAAGAAAGATTTAACTATGCCGGATGCACTAGACAAACTATTCAAACTATTAAATAATTTGTTTTGTATGAAGTGACTGCTGGCATGATTGGCTAGGCAGCTAAAAAGAGGTGAGAAAATGTCAAAAACAGCTGATTTAGCGGAAAGATTAAAGAGCAGAAAGCTCTGGTTTGCAATAGGAATTCTTGCGATAGGGATTGTATTCCGCTTATACGGAATGTTAGACAAGGATATGGTAACACTGCTTGCGCTAATCTTTATTGGCTACACTGCAGGCAATGTAGGGGCTAAGTTTGCGTATATGAAGTACGGATAAGGTTTCCTAAGCCAACATGCAGGCTGTAAAAAGCTTAAAAAAAAGGAATTAGGCGCAATCAAGCCTAAAGAAAGGGCAAAGCTATCAAGCCGAATAAAATAAGTTTGAGGATGTGGCATGGTGAATAGCTTAAATGTTTACTATTACACTATAAATCTTTTAACAAAAGCTTTCTATTACAATAGAAAGCTTTATAAAATCAGCTTTATTTAGGCTAAAAATGGACATCAAAAGCATAATAAAGGAACAAAGAGAGGAGCTTGAAAGAATTGAAAGCACAGAGAATATTATTCCGCGAGAGGGGCTGGAAGAAGCAAAAAAAGCCCTGGGCTACCCTAACATTTTGGCAGTCCTTGGAATCAGGCGATGCGGAAAATCAATCTTTTCCTATCTGCTTGCAAAAAACAGCCGAACAGGCTATATCAATTTTGACGACGAACGGCTTGTAGAGCTAAAAAGCAAAGACCTTGACAGGATACTATCTGCTTTCTATGAGTTATACGGCGATGTGGACTATATTATACTGGATGAAATCCAGAATATTAAAAACTGGGAATTGTTCGCAAACAGGCTAAGGCGAACAAAAAGAGTAATATTGACCGGAAGCAACTCAAAACTCTTATCCGGCGAATTAGCAACACACCTCACCGGAAGATACATTGGCATAAAGCTGTTCCCCTTCTCTTTTAGGGAGTTTCTGGAAAAAAAAAGCTTCAGGAAAGCCGAGGCATATACCGCGAAAGAAAAAGCCGAAATCATGAACTACCTGCGGGAATATTTACAAATGGGCGGATTTCCGGAAGCATACAAATTCGGCAGGGCAATGATTACAAGAATTTATGAGGATATACTAACAAAAGACATATTATTAAAATACCAAATAACAAAAAAAGAGGAATTAAAACAGCTTGTGAACTATCTCCTGACAAACTTTTCCCAGGAAGCAACATACAGCAAACTGGCCAGGATATTAGGAATAAAACACGTCTCGACAATATCCAACTGGATTGGTTATATAGAAAATTCTTTTTTAATATTCAGAATTGAAAGATTTGATTTCAAGCTAAAACAGCAGGCTATCGCCCCGAAAAAATTTTACTGCATTGATCCGGGCATTATAAACTCAATAAGCTTTCAATTTTCTGAAAATATTGGAAGATTGATTGAAAATGAAGTCGCCATTGAACTGCAAAGAAGAATAGCCCCGGGCTCAAAAATTTATTATTGGAAAGATTACCAACAACATGAAGTTGATTTTGCGGTAAAAACTGAAAAAAAAATAACTGAACTGATTCAAGTAACTTATGCCTCAAATAAAAATGATATTAAAGAAAGAGAATTAATATCATTAACCAAGGCAAGCCATAAACTAAAATGCCAAAAACTAACAGTGCTCACATGGGATTATGAATCCACAGAGAACAGCATGCAGTTTATTCCATTATGGAAATGGCTATTAGAAGAAAGCTCGGGTTTGCAATAAGCATTCTGGCAATAGGAATTATATTCCGCTTATTTGGAATGCTGGACAAGGATTTAGTTCTCAAAATCGGGCACAAAAAACCGCAACATTTAACTACCTGTTTATGCCTAAAAAGCCTATAAAAAGTGAAAGTCACGGCAGAGGGCTGTGAGAGTGATGACCTATAGCAGTGAATAAAGTAATCTCCTAATAAGTGGAAGTAGCGGGAAAGACCGCTAGAATGACAGGGAAAAAGATGGAGATAGAAAGAGGGGGTAGATTAGATAGTTCTACAGAGATAGCTCAAGATAAAACAGATGCAACAACATGCAATGCCGAAACAGACACGCCACCTCAAAAAACTGAATATACTAACAGCCAGCCTAAAACAGAACAGCCAATTAGAACAGAAAAAACAGAGCCTGCAATAGAAACTGAAAAAGTTGCGGCCAGTGATTTATTAAAAATACCCGCTACAAAGATTAATAGCGGAATTTCTAATAAACTATTTACAAAAAAAGCTATTGCATTACTGCTTACGCTTTTTATCACAATCCCGCTATTAGCCGCC
Organism: uncultured Methanosarcinales archaeon; assembly: GCA_964529655.1. Lineage (GTDB taxonomy): Archaea > Nanobdellota > Nanobdellia > Woesearchaeales > JAGWAF01 > CAZGZA01. The sequence continues at coordinate 6,867 of CAZGZA010000037.1, forward strand.
TTTGCCGGCAATGGCAGCACATATTCTATAGAATCAACCACAACAGCAATATCCGGAAGCGCAACAATAGGCAGCTATGTACTTAGAACAACAACAACCCCCCAGGGAGCAATGGACAGTGGAATAAGCGGAAACTACCTGCTGGATGCTGGCTGGTTTGAGGCAAACAACAAACCAACCCAAACAATACCAATAATAAACTCAACCTACGGGCAAAACCTAAGCTTAGAAAATATAACAATCTACAACCAAACATTCAGGGATGTTGATGATGAAGCCTTAACCCAAATCATAAACTGGTACAAAAACGGAACATCTATCGCAGTTCTTAACATGCCATTTGAAAAGAACGACCCATTTACAGCGCAGGATTATTCTGGATATAACAATAACGGCGTTGTTTACGGAGCAACATGGAACAGGTCTGGGATAGTTGGGGGAGGATACAACTTTGATGGCGTAAGCGACTATATCAATGTAACAGACAGCTCATCCTTGGATACAGCCAATGCCATAACCCTGTCAATGTGGCTAAAAGCAGATAAAATCAACACAGCTTATTATATAATCAGCAAAAACAATACAGCCTATGAGCTCCAGCTGACAGCCGACAACAAATTCAGATTCTTCATAAATGACAATGACATAAACAGCACCACAACAGCGCAGGCAGGAAGCTGGTATCAGATTATAGCCACATACAACAGGGATGTTGATTCAAACAACAAAAAAATTTATGTCAATGGAGTTCTTGAAGCGCAGGAAACTCAAACAGGAGCAATAGAAACAAACAACCGCAACCTCCTGATTGGCTTCAGAGAGGGAACCAACTCAGGATATTTCAACGGAACAATAGATGACGCCAGAATCTACAACACCTCCTTAACAGCCGAGCAGATAGCGGCAGATTATAGAAATGGAGCTCCAAACTACGACACCATCACCCCGTCTATGACAAAGGTTGGGGAGAGATGGAATGCAAAGGTGTGGGCGAATGACAACCTTGATGACAGCGATGCAAATGCAACGCTCAACATGACAATTAATGCCTGCGGAAATATCTACAGCTCAATTGTGCTGGATGAAAACATAACAGCAGCAGGCAATTGCTATACCCTGAAAAATAATAGCATTACATTCAATTGCGGCCAATACAATATAACAGGAGATGGCAATGGCGTTTTAATCAATGCAACAAACCTAAAGTTCATAACAATAAACGAATGCAAAATAAGCAATGCAGTAACTGGAATATACTTTAACAACACAAACGACTCCATAATCCGAAATAGCTTTATAACAGGATTAGACGCGTCTGGCAATGGCATCCTCATAAGAAAGATGGATAATGTCACCATCCTCAACAACACCTTCGGGCCAGTATTATTCGGAATTAACACAAACAACGGCGGCCAAAACCTAAAAATCTATAACAACACATTTGACATGAGAATTGGATTTACAGCAGCTGCCAGCATTTCAAGAATGAATGCAACAATCATTGAAGATAACACCTTCTTTAATGGCACAATATATGCGCTTGGGCTCAGCATACTGACCGGAGCAAATGTAACAAAAAACACATTTGTAAATAATGGAAAACATATTTTAACAGCCACAGTGCAGGATGTTATAATACGAGACAACTCATTCACAACCGACACTATAAGAGGAATTGACCTGGCTACATCAAAAAGAGCGAAAATCATAAACAATACAATAAGCAATTCACGCTACGCGCTCTACATTGCCACAAGCAACGACACTTTAATAGAAAACAACTCAATAAAACACGCAGACAGCGCGCTTATCCTAATTGAGGATGCAAACTACACAACAATAAGAAACAACACCCTTGAAAATGCAAGCCATGGAATTTATCTGGCAGACGCTGTTGAAACAATAATCCACAACAACAGAATTACCGAAACATACAACAAATCAAACAGTGTTATAAATGACACAACAGCCGGAATAAGGCTGGAATCAGCTGTATTAACACTGCAAAACACAAAAATAACAAACAACACCCTCAAAAATAATTATGTTGGAATATTCGTATGGAAATTAGCAAATAATACACTAATAGCAAATAATACAATACAAAACAGCAGCCTAAACGGCATATTCAGCTTATACGGGCTGAACTCAACCATACAGGATAACCAATTCCTCAACAATGGCAACACAAGCTTCACAGCAAATGAGTTTGAGCCAAAAGAATACAATGGAACAATCTCAACAACAACAGAAAGGGATGACTACCTAATCAGCGTGCCTGCAAACACTAGAATAGCTGCTTGGGTTGAATCAGCTGGAAATGGAACACACTCAGGAGTTATTAATTTTGACATTTACACCTCAGCAAACAACGACATAATGGTCCATAGGGCACAAACCCTTACTTACAATAGGTGGATAGAGAGCGGAACAGGCCTAAGCCCGAATGCAGACACACTCAATATCTCCATCAGGCTGGCTAACCAGCTTGTAAATTTTAAAAACGGAAAAGTAACAACAGCAACAAGGCCTGAAAACTACAGCTTGTTCATAATACCATTTACTAAAGCAAGCATACAAATGGCAAAAGAGGAAAACAGCCTAATTCAGAATATAACAACAAACGACCAGATTGGAATATGGATGATAAACTCATCAGGTGTTACAATAAAAAATTGTAATGTGAGTATGTCTAATTCATCAGTTAGTATGTCAAAA
>CAZGZA010000038.1:0-9321 GCA_964529655.1 uncultured Methanosarcinales archaeon
CCCAAAAACAAAGTTTTTGTGGAAACAAAAGTTTTTTGTGGAAACAAAGTTTTTGTGGAAAACAAAAAAATGTGAATACCCCAAAAGGAGTTGGGCCATATGGGCAGGTGATAGTGCCTCTTGATGCGGATGATGTTATTGATAATTTTATTAAAATGCTGGCTAATAACACATTAAACAAACAAAGGAAACAAAAATCGCCAAAAGCAACTGCCTTTCTGAAATCTGTTCTTGACAGGGAGGTAGCTGAGGCAGCTAATAGGATTGGCTATAAAGCCAGGGCAACAGCGGGATTACTTGACAAAATGGAGGAGAGATATCCGGGAAGCAAGTTTGCTGTTCTTAAAAGTATTAATCTGCTAAAGAGATTAGACTGATATGAAACGAATTATAGCTATTATTCTAGCTCTTTTTAGCCTGCCTCTTATGCTCAGCGCATGCCAGCAACTGGCTGAATCTGTACAACCGCCAAAAGTTTTTTTCTGCACCGCTGATAGTTGCGAGCGTGAGCTGATATCTATGATTATGAATGCAACAAATGTCAGATGCACACTCTACGATCTTGACAGCCCAACAATAGTTAATGCACTCAATCAAAAAAATGCGATGGTTATGCTGGAAAAACAAAACCGAAACAAACTAAACAACCAGCTTTTCAATAAAGTGTACGACAGTTCAAGATATCTTATGCATAACAAATTCTGTATTTTTGACGAAAACGCTGTGTGGACAGGAAGCTGGAATCCAACAAAGTCCCTGAACCATGATAATGTGATTGTGGTTTATTCAAAATACCTTGCACAGAATTATATCAAAAAGTTTGATGAACTGCTTGAAAACAAGCAGGATACAGTGCTGCATCCTCAACTAAAAATAAACAATAATTTAGTGGAAAACTATTTCTGCCCTGAAGACAAATGCAGCGAGATGGTTAAAGCAGCATTGGCTAAAGCGGAATTTTCTATCAGGTTTATGCAATTTTCGTTCACGGACGATAACATAGGCACACTGCTGCTTGAAAAGGCCAGGGCGGGAATAAAAGTAGAGGGCATTATTGAAAAAAGCCAGCGCAGTAAATGGGATGAATACAACAAACTGCAAAACTTCAGCCTGCTGCATTCCGGGCGGGAAATCCTGCACCATAAAGTGTTTATTATTGATAATAAAACTGTAGCTACCGGCAGCTACAATCCAACAAAAAATGCGGATTTGCACAACAATGAGAACCTGTTAATAGTACATGACGAGCGAATTGCGCGATTGTATAATAATGAGTTTGAGAAAATCAAGGGAGAGGTGTTAGCTGTTGGCAGTCAGTAGTTGGCAGTTAGTGGTACTACAGCCTGCACACTGCCAACTGCCTAGGTGGAAAGCTCGTTCGCAGCAAACAAAATATAGCAAGAAATAAATAGGATGCACAATTTTAAGGCAGCAAAGGGGAGGGGAAGAGATGAAATGAGATTTCACCAGATATTATTCCATATGCTGAAAAAAGGAGAGATAACTCCAAAAAAGGCTTATTATTTCATAAACAACTTTATCAACTACAAGCTAAACTGGAAAACAGCGGTTGGCTATCCCTCAATTTTAATGGTAGAGCCAACAAACCTCTGCAATCTCAAATGCCCGCTATGCCCGACAGGCAACGGCTCATTAACGGCTCCACGCGGATTCATGGCTTTTGAAGATTTCAAGAAGATTATTGATGAAACAGGCAAATACCTCCTAAACCTCACCTTATGGAACTATGGAGAGCCGTTTCTAAACAAAGACATCTATAAAATGATAAAATACGCGCGGGAGAAAAACATTTTTGTAAGGATAAGCACAAACGGCCATTTCTTTCAAAAAGAGGAGAATATACAATCACTTTTGGAATCAGACCTTGACTATTTGATTGTATCACTAGACGGTGCAAGCCAGGAAACCTTTTCAAAATACAGAAAAAACGGAAACTTTGAAAAGGTAATTGAAAATATACACAAAATTTCGGAAGAGAGGAAGAGGCAGAACAGGAAAAGCCCGCACATTGAAATCCAGTTTATTATAATGAAGCACAATGAACATGAAGTGCAAAAGATGAAAGAACTTGCTAAAACCCTAAATGTGGACAGGGTAAAGCTAAAAACTGTTAATATTGAAATGGACCTCTCAAAAGATGTTAAAGAAACCATGAAAGAATACCTGCCAAAATCCGAAAACCTAAGCAGATATAAAAAAAATGGGAATACACTTAAAAGAAAGGGAATGAAACAAAGCTGCAAGAGGCTATGGCTTTCATCTGTAATAAACTGGGATGGAAGCGTTGTTCCATGCTGTTATGACCCGAACAGGAGGCATGAGCTTGGAAATTGCCTTGAGCTGGGCTTTAAAGTGGTTTGGAATAATCAAAAATATGCCAACTTCAGAACAGCCATAATGCAGAATAAAGCGGCAATTGAAATGTGCAGGAACTGCACAGGCAATTTGATGGATTTAGATGTTGAAGTGGACCAAAAATGAAAATCCTGTTCATAATAAGAGACCTAAAGATGTGCGAACAGCTTGGAATAATGTATATTTCAAGCATGCTGAAAAGCAAAGGCCACCAGACTGATTTAGTGCAAACAAATTTAGAAGATGTTAACAAAAGGATTAAGGAATTTTGTCCGGATATAATTGCTTATACAGCAACAACAGGAGAACATAAACATCTTATTGAAATTAATAAACAGATTAAAAAACAATTCCCGGGCTTAATAAGCATTTTTGGCGGCCCTCATCCCACATTCTTCCCGGAAATGCTAAATGAGGGGGGGGCGGACATAATCTGCCGCGGAGAGGGAGAGTTTGCAATCCTTGAGCTTGTTAATGCACTAGAAAATAAAATGCCCATAGAAAAAATAGCGGGATTATGGGTTAAAAAAGATGGAAAGATACACAAAAACCCAATGCTGCCTTTAATCAAAAACCTTGATGAAATACCCTTTCCAGACAGAGAGCTGGCTTATGAGCATGACAAAAATCTGAAAGAGTTTGGGGAAAAAAGAATACTAACAGGCAGAGGATGCCCATTCAGATGCACATACTGTTTTAACAATCAATTTTCAGAGCTTTACGGAGCTGAATGGGGAAAGGTAAGAAAAAGAAGCGTAAAAAACATCATAGAAGAGATTAAAGAATTGAAGGCAAAATACCCTGTTGAATTCATAAGGATAGTAGACGACACCTTTATAATGTGCGAAAAGAAATGGCTTGAGGAATTTGCAGAAAGCTACCATAAAAAGATTGGAATACCCTTTCTTTGCAATGTAAGAGCCAACCTTGTAACCCCGGAGATTGTTGGCTTATTAAAAAAAGCAGGATGCTACTCTGTATTTTTGGCTGTAGAGACAGGGGATGAAAAAGTAAGAAATGAGCTGCTAAAAAGAAACATGTCGGATGAGCAGCTTTTCAGCGCCTGCAGACTCTTAAGGGATGCTAGAATAAAATATGGATTCTATAACATGTTTGGCCTGCCTGTTGAGAACCCGCTTGAGGTGGACTTAAAAACACTGGAGCTTAACATTAAGCTAAAGCCTGATATGGCATGGTCCTCTATATTTACTCCCTTCCCAAGAACAGAGTTAGGGGACTACTGCATAAAAAACGGCTATTTTGATGGCGATTATGACAATATTGATGCAAATCCCAAGATTCATTCAGCGCTTAAATTCAAAAATGAGATGGAAAAGAGAAAGGTAGAAAACCTGCATAAGCTATTTGGAATAACCGCAGAGTTCCCATTCCTTATGCCCATCACAAAACAGCTGATAAAACTTCCGCAAAACAAGCTTTACAACCTTATCCATATGGCATGGTATGGCTGGGCGCTAAAGGCAAGAATGAGCACAATTAAAATAAGCCTGCCTAAAATATGCAGATGGGCAAGGGTTGTTTTAAAACACACAAAGGAGAATTAAAATGACTAGCTATGACCAATTAATAAGAATAATAAGAAGCAGGAGAAGCATCAGGCTATTTGATGAGAATAGTATAAACGAAAAGGACCTAAACAAAATAATAGAAGCCGGAAATTATGCACCATCCTATTGTAATACACAGGCATGGAAATTTATCATTATCAAAGATAAAGAAATAATCAATAAAATAGTTGAATTGGATGCAGCGGTATATTTAAAAAAAGCCCCTGTCTGCGTGCTCGTGCTTTACGATAAAAGAAGCGACAATCCAGAATACAAGGATTATATACAAAGTGCAGCTGCCTGCATCCAGAATATGCTATTAGCCGCTCATTCCTTGGGGATTGGCTCCTGCTGGACATGCCACCTGCCGAGAAAAAAAGAGCTGCAAAAACTATTGAAAATACCATGGCATTATGAGCCAATAGCAATAATTCCCCTTGGGTATTATAACAAAAAACCAAAAGAGGTTGCAAGAAAAAAACAGCCAGAAGAATTAGTAGCTTATAACAAATTTGAATTCAATGAGCCAATACCAAAACTAGACTATCAGCTGCATTTTAAAAAAGCCTGCAGAAAAATTTATTATTATTTACCAATGCGAAAACTCCTAAGAAAAAAGATTAATGACTTTTTTGAAAGAAGATTTGAATCAGAGGAAGCATATAAGGAAAATGAATAAAGAAATTTATTTAAAAGAAATAATGCCGCAAATTCCAAGAATTCTTGGACAGCTAAACAGAAATCCCTCCTCATCAACTTATGGCTCTTTTGATAGGGAATTCTGGCACTACAAAACAGCGGATTTCAGCTGCGCGAGAAAACAGGAGGCAACACTCACGCTTGCGCTGTTGTGGAAACTCAAGGATAAAAAAAATCCTTACTGCCAAAATAATAGTTTACTGGCTTGGATAAATGCTGCTATGCAATTCTGGATGCGCATTCAGAACAAAAACAGCTCTTTTTCAGAATGGTACCCAAACGAAGGCAGTTTTGCGGCAACTGCATTTACATTATATGCAGCAACAGAAACACTGCTTGAAATGGGAGAATGCATCAAAGACAGGCAAAATATTATAACCTGCCTGAAAAGAGCCGGAGATTGGTTAGTCAACAGAAAAGAGGTAAGAGCGGAAAACCAGGAGTGCGGCGCTGTTGCAGGATTATTTAACCTGTATCTGCTTACAAAAGAAGACAAATTTAAGATAGCGACAGAGGACAAAATCAGGCAGCTGCAAAAAAGGCAAAACAAAGAGGGATGGTTCAATGAGTACGGCGGAGCGGACATTGGATATTTATCGCTTGCAATAGACTATCTTGCAAAATATTATACAAAATCAAAAGATGAAACTGCACTAAGGATATTAGAAAAGTGCCTTGACTTTATCCAATATTTTTTGCACCCGAACTATACCTCTGGAGGGGAGTATGGAAGCAGAAATACAGAATATTTAATTCCACATGGATTTGAATTGATAGACCATCCAAAAGCCGAGATGATTGCCTTGTTTATCAGAACTGCCCTAGAAAATAAAACAACTGTTGGAATTCAGAGTCTTGATGACAGATATCTTTTGTATAACAGCTATACCTATCTTCAGGCGTACCAGAACGCAAAAAAAATTGAGAAAACAGAATTTCCATTCCAGACAGAATTTGAAAAACACTTCAGAAATGCAGGCCTTTTTATCAAAAGCGCAAAAAAATATTACGCGGTAATCAACTATTTCAAGAACAGCTTCAGGATTATATCAAAAACGAACAAAGAGCATGTTCTTTACGACTCAGGCATTGAGTTGAATAATGGCAATGAACGATTGCAGCCGCTAACACAAAAAAAAGAGCTCAATCAGGATGGCGATTATATCTGGGTTCAGGGAAACTTCTGCAAAATACCAGAAATTAACCCAACACCAACAAAGACAATATTGATAAGGGCCTTCAAGACACTAACTGGCAACTGGGATAAAATAGACCTGTTTTTAAAAGAAAGATTAAGAAACCTGCTGATAACAGACGCAAAAGCGAAAAAAGGATACAGCTACAGAAGAGGATTTGCTTTTGACGCAGACAAAATCAGAATTGTTGACGAGGTTGATGGACAATTCAAAGAGCTGTTTATAAACACAAAATCCTCCTACAATTATATTCCAAGCTCAAGATATTTCACAACCTCAGAACTAAATAATGAAATAAAGCATATTAACGGAAATTTCAAAAAAGTACTAATAGAAAGGGAATTTGACGAAGAAAAAACCACGCTAAAATGGCCTGAACATGAATTTTAAAAGCGCAATTAAAGGTATGCGGAAAGCTCGTTCGCAGCACCAACATACTTTAAGTTGTCTAAAGTTGGTGCAACCCATCTGTCTTACGATGCCTAATAGGTGCTCACTTGCCAGTTGGCGCTTTCCACATACCATCAAAGAATTAACAAAGACGCACGGAATTTATATCCTAATCCTTTTCGTGGTAATCCTGTTTAACCTTAACAATTTTATAAGCTTAAATGAACTGCCAACAATAGACCACAGCACAACATACCTAGCTAGGAATTACATTCTGAAAACCTCATTTAGTGAATACCAAGACTTAATGCCCTTATGGAATCCTTACTTAATGGGGGGCACACCTTATTTTGACTATGTTAATTCTTTAACCATAACTTCTATCACAGGATGGATTGTATGGCTGTTTAATAACATGGTTTTAGCAACCAACCTGAATTATATTCTTGATATTTTGCTTGCTGCATTAGTGATGTACACAACAGTTTATTACCTGACCAAAAACGCAGGGGCAGGGCTTATCGCAGGAATGGTTTATGGGTTAGCCGGGCCAATGATAAGATTGTTCCACCACGGAGCCTTAACTCAGATGAATGGTATTATTATCACCCCCCTTATATACTTGTTTCTGGTTAGAGCATTCAGGCAGGACAGAATAAAAAACCTGGCAACTAATGCTATTATTGTTGGTTTATTGTTTGCTTTACAGACGGCATTTAATCCGGACCTCAAGATTGTATTATTTGTTGCTCTGATGTTTGCTTTATACCTGTTATTCCAGCTAATAACAACCAGACAAATAATTAGAGTGCTGGTTGTTGGCTTAATAGTTGGCGCTGTCTTTTTTGGATTAACAGCCCAAAGACTGCTTCCGGGAAACGAATTTCTGGAGTTAACCAGCAGAGGCGCACTCCCATATGAACAAAGCGCCTCAAGAAAAACCGAAATCAAAGACTTATTCAAAACAGCAATAGAGCCGTTTTACCCGCAGGCATTTGATATAAGGCCAGGTACGAGAGACATCCAGCGCAGCAGCAAGCTTGAGGGCGTGCTTAAAATCGGGATAGTTGCTTTTTTCTTAATCATTAGCACCTGGTTGTTCAGATTCAGGACTAAGCAGGTTATATTCCTAACCTTGACTGCATTATTTGCATTAAGCATAACAACTGGAACATGGGTGTTTTATTTCCTATGGAAATATGTGCCTCCATTTGACAGCTTTAGATACCTGGAAAGGGTTTACTCCTTATTTTTATTTGCGGCTGCTGGCCTGGCGGGATTTGGAACAGAGGCAATTTTAGAGAAAATAAAATGGAAAAAAGCAATCTGGATTATTGCTGCATTAGTCTTTCTGAATTTAGCAATATTCAACATGGAGCCAACAGCAACCTATGCAATGGCGGATGTTAATAAGCTAATTGAGAATAATGAAATTTTAAAGTATATTGGGCAGGATAATGATACGTTTAGGATGCACATTCTGGAAACAACAGGCATTGACTGGACAACAGAATACCTGCAGATACCATACGGGTTAGAGGAACTATATGGAGAGGAGGGAACATGGCTAGTAGAATACATGAACACCTATCTGGGGATTGGAATGCAAAGCCCTGCAAAATTCTGGGGAATGTTAAATGTTAAATACATCACCTCAACAAAACCAGTGGAGATAAGCGGCTTAAGCCTGATTAAAGAATTTGAAAACTGCACAGTATGCCCGCCAATAGAACAACATTACAGAGCATTTGGACTGTATTTATACTTAAATAAGCTGATGATGCCAAGAGCGTACATTGTTGAGGATGCAATTTTGATTATCGGCGAAAAAGATAGGCAAATGCAGGCAATGTACTCTTTACTGCTAGACAAGAATTTTGATCCAGCAAAAACCGCATTAATTTATGGAAAAGAAAGGGTATCGGGCTATAGTTTAGAAGAATTAAAAAGATATACGGGGGTTGTGTTTGCGGGCCAGGTTTATCAGGAGGATTTAATGCTGTTAAAGTCTTATGCAGACAAGGGAGGGAAATTACTGCCGGATATCTTTAAAGAAACCCCGCAAATAACACAGGAAGAGATTAATGCACTGTTAACAGGCAGGAGCACGCAGATAAAAGCAGATTATAGCCAGCTTGACTTCGACCACAAAGAATTCGAAACAAACAACCAGAAAGGATGGCTTGTAATAAGCGAAAAATTCAGCTCATTCCCGGGATGGCATACAGTTGGGATTGATAAAGAAATACATAAAGCGAATGGGATAGTAAGCGCTGTCTGGCTTGACGGAACAGAAGATAAACTATTATTTGAATATAAGCCTAAATCTTATGTGATTGGAACCTGGCTGATGATAGCTACAGTCATAGCGATAGCATCATATTTTATTGTTATTGCTGTACAGAAAAGGAAAAAATCTAATCCTGCTTCTTAAAGAGGTTTTTCAGCTTAAGCTTTGAAACAAACAAAGCACCTATGATGCCTGGTGTTAATGTGTTGATAAAGAAAAGCAGGAACGAGGAGCTAACAGCTGCTGATTTTGAAACCCCGAAAAACGAGAGAAGTACGGCTGCAACACCCTCCCGAACACCCAAGCCCCCAATAGTAAAAGGAAGAATATTAGAAATAATAACAATCGGAAAAACCAGAAAAACAACTGCAAAAGAAACCTGCTCAAAGCTGTTAATCAAAAGAAAACACTGGGTGAGAGTTATAATAAAAGCGAGCATGGAGTAGGCAAAACAAACCCCCATTGTTTTGTTTGGAATAGGATGCCAATGCTCAAGAACCTCCTTAAATTTATGCTTTGCAGAAAACAAATAAACAATCCTTTTTGTTGCGCTAATAATAAAAGACTGCTGGAAAAGCACAAAAACTATCAACATCCCAAGAAAAATATAGATAATTGACTGTTTGATACCAAAAAAAAAGATTAAGCCAAAAAGGGACAGGATTATCAAGCAAACAAAATCAAAAAGCTTGTCAAACAAAACAAAGGAAGCCAGCCTAACCTTATTCCCAGAATCAAAATATAATACTCTTGCAAGTTCACCAATCCTTGCAGGGGTCAATAATGCAACCCCCCAGCCAGC
>CAZGZA010000039.1:0-8692 GCA_964529655.1 uncultured Methanosarcinales archaeon
AGCTCCAGTCATGCGAAAAATCGGATTTGTTCAATGGCTGAAGCGTATGGGAGGGTGCATTAAGGTTAAGCTCATCAACAATCTTATCCCAGCTTTTTGATGCATAATCCGCTGTTTTTGGTGTGATGCCTGGCGATGGCGCACCAGACCATACCTTTGCTGCCTCGCAACTAAGATCAAACACGCCACTATCCACTGATTCTGGCTTAATGCTGGAAGAAAAAATACCGTGCTCCTTAAGAATGCCTGAAGCATAATTCAGCAAACTAGCTGAACATAGCTCATTAGAAGAAACTGAATCCTGTTTAAAACTCAAAGGAGCCATTGCCCCAGAAAACAGCAATTCTTGAGGCTCAACTATGCATTCTAAACTGCAGGCATCAGACATAGCTTCAAGATTGTTCATTTTCAGTTTTTAAATCGGCAATTAATTTCTTAATTTCTTCTTTTGTTGGAAGAGGCTCTAAGTCTGTTCCGATATTAATCAGCCAGCCAATAGCATTACTAATAGGTTCGGAAAGGAAGGGTATTGCAGTTTCATAATCAGCATATACACTTTGGGCTACCTCTTTAATGCTTGTATTAGTTGAATCCCGCAAATATAAATTATACAAATCTATTAATTGTTCCCTTAATGCACGCATATTAATCTCAGTCATGAATTAAACCTCTCAAATATATTCTTTTTTGGGTTACAAAATATACGTTTCTTTTCTAATCCTAGATTGTTTAGGTAATGGTCAGCCATTGCGCTTTGATAACTATCTAATTCATAAAGTGCTTTATTTTTAATTTTGATACTTCCACTTGAACGATCCTGATGAAGATGTATTTGCTCTCCCTTACTTAAAAGAAAAATATCTAACGGTTCTTTTTCTAGAACCTTAAAATTAGATGCAGAAATCTCAAATTGTGGCAATTCAGGTATTTTGAACTCGGGAAATTTAAGTATTTCGGGTTTAAACTCCGGGATTTCAGGCATCTCAAAGTCAGGTGTTTTCCATAAGCCATTCTGTTTCCCTAAAGCACCAAATGAGGATGACGGGCTGTTGAATCCGCTTAAAACATTATTTTGCGAGCTCCAGTCATGCGAAAAATCGGATTTGTTCAATGGCTGAAGCGTATGGGAGGGGGCATTAAGATTAAGCTCTTCAACAATCTTATCCCACCTTTTTGCAGTATAATCCCCCTCTGGTTTAGGCGCGATGCTTGGCGATGGCGCAGAAAACTCTCCAGACCATGCCGTTGCTGCCCTGCAGGCAATATCAATCATGCCGCTATCCGCTAACTCTGGCTTAATGCTGGAAGAAAAAATACCATATTCTTTAAGAATCCCTGAAGCATAATCCAACAAACTAACTGAACGCAACTCACTAGAAGGAACTGAAGCCGGCTTAAAATCCAAAGGAGCCATCGCCCCAGAAAACAGCAATTCCCGAGGCTCAACTATGCACTCTAAACCGCAATTTTCAAGATTGTTCATTTTCAGCCTTCAAATCAGCAATTAACTTTTTAATTTCTTTCACATCAGGGGCGTTTTCTAAATCTAATCCTAAGTGTAGCGACCAATTAACCGCTTGGGCCATTCTTGAGCTCATTAAGTTATCTGCATCTCTAAACTCAGAATTAATTAATTGGAATGTTTCTTTCAGCAGTTGGTTATCCGGGTTTTCTAAATACATTGAATAAAGTTCTATTAATTTCAATCTTAATTTTGGAATGTTTAAGTCTTTAGTCATGGTAAGTACTCCTTATTTCTCTTGAGTTTATTACACGAATCAATAATGGGGTTGAAACCAAGATTTTTAGCCCAATAGTCTATCATTGCTGATTCATAACTATCAAACTTTTTGAATTTTTCTCCAAATATTTGTAAGTTTGCTCCACTGCAATCATGATGAATGTGTAATTCTACTTCTTTATTGAAAGAATATATGTTTAAAGATTCTTTCTCTATTAAGTCTAATGATTTTTTATAGTTTGGCAATCCTGGTATTTCAAAAGTTTCTTTTTTGAAGCGGTGATCAAATTGAGGAATATCTGGTTTAGGTAAGCTGAATTGAGAAAGGTTTAAGTTAGGTGTTGTTGGTTTTGACCGGGGAAGGTTTATTCCAGAAGGTTCAAATTTTGGTATTTCCGGCCCCCAGCTTGGCAGTTCAGACATTTTGTATTCTGGTTGTTCCAGTGAGTTTGTTTTTGTTTCAAAAGGATTAAAGGGGGATGATGGGTTATTGAATCCATTAACATTGTTTTGTGAACTCCAATCATGCGAGAAATCTGATTTGTTCCATGGCTGAAGTGGATGAGAAGGAATATTAAGATTAAGTTCATCAACAATATTATCCCATCTTTTTGCAGTATAATCTTCATCTAATTTAGGAGTAAAGCTTGGCGAGGGTGCACTCATGCCTTTAATATAATCCAAAACCCCCTGATCAACCTGGCTTTTACAGCCAGAAGAAAGAGGGCTAACAGCCGAAGAATTAATGCCGTACTCTTTTAGTAATCCTTTGGCGTAATCCAAAACGCTTTTACCAGCATCATAAGAATCTAATTTAGGCGAAGAACTAGCTGCCGGCTTAAAATCCAAAGGAGCCATCGCCCCAGAAAACAGCAATTCTGCAGGCTCAACAATACACTCTAAACTGCAAGCCTTTAACATAGCTTCTGCAAATTTTCAGAGGTTTATAAAGCTGATTATATATTTTATAAGGTTCAGAGTATCCGAGCCAACCTTATGATTATAACCTAAACAAGATTAACCTGCACCTCAACATCACCGCCGAATATGCGCTTTAAGTCCTCAAATATTGGGTTTTTGATAAACACCTTCTGAGGTATCTTTGCTTTGGCAAGCTCTGCCTCAAATTCTTCCGGATTAGAGTCTGAAAGCACGCCAAGGCCGCCACTCTCCTCTATGGCTGCTTTGGATATTTTTTTGGGCTCTGCATCAATGTTGTGGATGATAAATGCAGTTTTGTCAAGCAGCACAATCTCGCCATAAATATCCCCGTGTTTAACCCTTACTCTTGTCCTTTCAATCTCTCTCCCGCGCTTTCGCTGGACATATTCAACAAGGTGCCTTATCAGCTCTCCTGAGGATTTTTTTACCTTTTCAACCTCATGCTTTGTGAGCTTATTGGCTTCATAGTCATCCTTTGCCTTGATAATCTCTTTTAATGACCTTAGGTATCTTGCTGGAATCTTTCCGGTTTCCACCATTTTTTCATCAAATTCTTTTACAATGTCCGCATCCTTGACTTTTTCAACAGCCTCTGTTTTCAGAACATCTCTTGCGACAGAAACAATAGTATCATACACCTTTAGTATGCCCTCTTTTTCCTTGATTGTTTCAATCTCGCCGAATAGTGTTTTTATTCTTTTAAGGTAGTCCTCTGATTTTTTGAGCAGGCTGTCAATTTCAGTTCCACTGATTTCCTTTACATCGCCGTGTTCAATACCCTTATAGTACTTCCTGATTTCTTTTAGCATTTCTATGTATTTTGGCTCGAGAAGTTTCTCTTTTTTTACAAAGATATTCTCCATTAGCTCAATTGTCTCTTTTGGCGTTGGCGGCGGCACTCCGTAGAGCATTAAGGCTGCCTGTGTTGGTGTTAAGGTTGCCCAGTACATATCAGCCTCAACAAGCTCCTTGAGCCTTGCCTTAACCCTGCTGACCATCTGTTCGCCGGCGCTCATAAACATGTCAATTGCCTCTGTTGAGGGTTTTATCCTTCCCATTTTTAGCAGTTGCTTCCATGGCATGAACATTCCCCTGTCAAAGAATGGAACACCATCCCTCAATAAAGTAAAAATAACCGGGTTTGCCTCTTTCAGACTATCCCAGAACTCTGTTAGGATGTAAACCTGAACATTAAGCTTGTTTCTGATGCCGGTCATCTCTCCTGCCTCAATGCCCATTCCAATGATGATTGCGCGCAGTTTGTCCTTTAGTTCAGCTCTGGTCATTTTTTTTACATCAGTGTCGTCAATTACAATTACAATGTCAATATCAGATTGTTGGGTTGCTTCGCCTCTGGTTAGTGAGCCGGAAAGCACATAGCTAACAATGTATTTTTCAAATTTTTTCAGCACCATTGTTTTATGGATTTCACCTAGCTTTATTGCAGCAAGCATCCCATTATCATGAATTGGGATGGACATTGCTATCATCTGCAATGGCTCATATTTGGCATCGTAGCAGTTCTGCCACAGCTCTGAAAGAATGACTGTTTTTGGCTTGATTGCAGCATCAACCTTTTTAGCGGTTTCATCAACAATTGTTGAGAGCTTTTGCTTTAGCTCAATCTTTGACATCTTTTTGCTGTCGCTGTCATCAACCAGCACTAGAATATAGATATCCTCCGGATTTGCCTCAGGGTTTGCCTCTAGATTTGGCTTTTCCTGTTTTTCTTCTGGAGCTTTTGCCAGTTCATCAGATTGTGGCTGCTCAGGCCTTGGTGGAGGCATTAATGCAATTCCTGTAATATACTCACCAAATTTGGATAATAATTCTGTTTTAAAGCTGTCAACCTTCTTTTTGATGTTAGCAAGCTTTTTTTGCATGTCTTTCGGCAGCTTTGAAAAGTCAGGAAGCTGGATGTCAGTTGCTTTTTTTGATTTTTTCATTACACACCCCAGTTATTTATACCTTTGTTTCAAGCGGTTCCTTTTTCTTCTGAGTCTGTTTTTTTGCCTCCTCAACTAGGTCAATGCCCATATCTTTTAATGCTTTAAGGTGCATCTGCATCAGCTGTTCAACAATATTCAGCAGTCTTGCAAGCTCCTCGCGCTCCTTTGCAAGTGTTGTCAGCGCTCCCTTATGAAATCCAATTTGTTCTGGTGATTTTGAATCTTCCTTCATTGTTGTTTCCTCCAATGGCATATCGCCATCAGTTAGCCTAGTATGTGCGCTGCATATTTAAAAAGAAGTTGGTTTTGTATAATACACAACTGGGACATTGTTGCAGCATGTCAGAATGGGTTTGCAATTTTTTAAGGAGTATTCTTTCTTTTGGATGTTATGCCTGCCTCTTGCGCCTCAAACCTTTTCAGGCATTCATCGCAATAAAGCCGAGAAAAAGGTATTGTCTTTTGGCAGCCAAAGCATGAATTAGGAAGCATAACCTCTCTAAAACCAAATGTTATTTATTAAGCTTTCTTTTGCGCTCATTATAGTCTCTTAAAAAACGAGACGGACAAATTTCCGGCGTCTTGGCTTCAACCAATAGTAATGGTTGGCAAAACAGCTCAAAAACTTTTTCCGCAAGGTCAGAGCATAGCGTTGAATCGCCTGAACCATACAAATCATAAAATAAATCCTCAGTTTCAAGGCATAAATAAAGTTTGTCTGTTGCATACAGGCTTTTTATTGCAAGAGGGTTTGATATTATATCCTTTTCTGCAAGAGTGCTATTAAGATAGCCAATGCCATGATGATGATCACCCGACAAATCAGCCATCCTACATGCGACCGCTGTATGTTCAATAGTTTTTTGTATTTTATGCTTCTTGAACATCTTAACCGCCAGGTCAGTATATGCTTTGTATGATAAGTCATGCAGCATAAGCGGGTATGAAAGCGGGTTAGTCCAGCTGTCATCCCTAATTTGCCTATCTTTTTGCTGTATCTGCCTGTTAAATCTAGCTCTGGCATTTTCAGCCTGATAAATTAGCCGCAGCTGGTCCTCTGGTTTGTCAGTATGCAGGCTTGCATATGTTTCAGCAAAGGACTCCTCGATTACTGTTGAGGCATAATTGGGTAGAAGTGTTTGCTGCTGCCTTCTAATTTTAAGGTGGAAGTGTTCGTGCCAGACAACATCTTTGGAGGTATTGGCTCCGTTGGGAAGAATAATTCTATCCTCCAGCGCCAGTCCTGAAAATGTAGTTTCAGCAAAACAAAGCTTATGTTGTTGAGCTAATTCCCTAAAAAGAGCAACTGCCTGTTGTGCCGGCTTCTGGAAGTTATTTTTCGCATAGAGTGTTGCTATCGAGTTAATCGGCTCAAAAAGGCCTGAACAGGATATTAATATAGCATTAAGGCTCGGCATGCTAAATTAAAAAAGGCGGAGTTTTATAAATGTTTTGCCGTTACTGGGTTCTGGTGTAGTCAGTAACATTCTATCTTTAATCCTTTAATTCTTTTGAGGTGTTTTATATTCTTTGTGACTATTGTATCCGTCCCCTTGCTTAAGGCAATGCCTGCCATTAAGCAATCGCAATCAGAAATAACAAGCCCGTTCCTGATTAATGAAGCTGAGATTTCTGCAGATTTGAGAATAGCATTATCATCTAATGGCAAAACCTTTATACTTTCAAACATCTCAATGATTTCCATCATTTTAGATGAAGAAACTCCTCTTAAGAATAAGCCCCTAATAATCTCATACATATTGATTTGGGTGGTCAGCAAAGCCTCCTTTAGGTTTAGTATCTTTAATGTTTCTTTTTTTCCTCGCAATAAATCGATTAAAAAAGTTGTATCTAAAACCTTCATTTCAGTTTTTCCTTCAATAGCTTAATATCAGCAGATTTTATCATCAGAATATCTTTAAGCATCAAAGCCCCGTCACTTTCAGGCATTAGGCCGAAAAATTCTGTTAATGCTCTTCGCTTTTTGGTTAATATCCGTTTTATTTCTTCTGAAAAGCTTTCATTTTCCACCTTCTTATCCGCCAGAATATGATAAGCCTCTTCAGTTATTGTTAATGTTTTTGTTGCCATACACGTACGTGTATGTTTATGTGTATATAAAACTTTTGATTTGCAAAAATGTTAGCTCTTAATGGTGCGCATTCAGTCTTTATTGCTTTTTGGAGATTTTACCGCTGCCCATATTAACGGCAATGCGATTGTTGCATCGCATATGACATCAACAAAGTCGCCATGCTCGTGCATTTTTCCCCAGCTAATGCCCTCGCGCAATTCAGCTCCGGAACTGCCACCAGGCTCTGGCCTGTCCATTGTTATTTGTATCCCGAATTCCGCTGATTTTGGGCTGAACTGCATTGCCTGCTGGATATAATTTTTAGGCACTCCGCCGCCTATATAGAATATTCCTGCTTTTTTGCAGTCCCATGCAATATCCAGCATATCCTTTAAGTCGTCAAAAGCCTTAATATCCGCTTTTTTTCCTCGTGCGAGATGCCCCCATATCATAAGGCCAATGCCTGAGTCAGCTATTGCAGGGCAGAATATTGGAATCTTTTTTTCATAGCATACTCTTAATATTGAGTTTTTTGATTCAATAAAGCTTCCAAGCTTCCATAAGAACTCTTTGATGGTCGTTGTTTTGGCGAGCTCATCAAAATGCTTCGCAAAGAAGTCTTCCATTGTTTCATAAACTTTGTTTGGCATGAAGGCGTCATAAATCCGGTCTATGCCTTTTTTGTGCAATTCTTTGTCATTGCAGCAGGGAGTTCCCTGATAGTGGCTGAAGCCAAGAGCCTCTGCCAAATCATGTGTTAAATTTGCTCCGGTTGTTACCAAGACATCGATTGCGCCGGCTTCAAGCATGTCAATGATAATATTTTTCATGCCTCCAGGAACCATTGCTCCGGCAAGGCCAAAGAATATAGTGCATTCCTTGTCATCAATCATTTTTTTAAGAATATTCACCGCCCTTCCAATGCGCCCGGCGCCCATAACTCCGCTTAGCTGCATCTCCTGACAGAGTTCAGCAACAGACATTCCACTCTTGATATCAATCTGTTTAACCGGTTTCATAGCAGTCTTCATGTCATAAAAATCCACAGAAAACTCATGGAAGTTTTCTTTTGACAATGGATTTTTAGGATGCAAATAAATCCTAACAGGATTTATTGCACAAAAAATGCAAAGCATTTTTTTGTGCCAGAAATGCTCATTCCAATACTAAAGTAAGAGGTTTTCGCAAGCATTTCTGTGCATAAAAAGAAACATGCTGATAATTTATATAGTTTGTGGTAAAGTTGCAGAAAAAAGTTTATATAGCTCATAGCTTTGTCAATTGTCATGGAGCAGTATTGGATGCCAAAAAAATTGGATTTTAAAAACCTGAGATTATGTTTAGATAAATATCCTGCAGATTTTCTGTATGTACGACTTATCGGTTCAAAGGGGGGTAGAGTTAAAGTCAACGAGTGTCTTGAAAATAGAACGCTTGATTTTCGAAAAGACTCGTCTGGATTATACCTATTGATTGATTCGGATGAAGTGTTTCATTTTCCTCTAAAAGATTATACTAAAGAATATACTAAAGGATTTTCTCTTGCATATGAACGAATTAAACCGACTGAGGATGGCATTGGGAGAATGGTCATGTTAAGCCATGGTGTTGACCCTTACGATAAAAGTCTTCCAGAGCCACAAAGATCATTCTTGAGGCATGTTCTTGATTATCATTTGGTTGAGATTTTTTTCAAGAGAAGGGTTAACCTTAAATTTCATTCTTGGTGGGAAAAACCGCATTGGAAATATTGGACGATTAAATAGTCAACTAACGGGAAAATCCTGTCAGGCGCTAAAAACAT
Organism: uncultured Methanosarcinales archaeon; assembly: GCA_964529655.1. GTDB lineage: Archaea > Nanobdellota > Nanobdellia > Woesearchaeales > JAGWAF01 > CAZGZA01. The sequence goes on from CAZGZA010000039.1 coordinate 8,511, forward strand.
ATCAAAGCAATTCAAACTCCAATAAACAGCAACCGTTATTAACTTTACATCTCAGTTTATGGGGTAAAGTCAAGTTGAGTGTCTTGGCTTTACCCAACCTTACCTAACTGCTTGAACAAGCAACCAGTGTCTTGAGTTTCACTCAAGATTATTTTTTTCTCCCCTGCGCAAGCGAGGGGAGA
>CAZGZA010000040.1:0-380 GCA_964529655.1 uncultured Methanosarcinales archaeon
CTCTTGCAAGTTCACCAATCCTTGCAGGGGTCAATAATGCAACCCCCCAGCCAGCTAAAAAAGAGCTTAGAGCCCTAAAAAATGTTAAGCCTTTAATCTCCTCCCCAGCCAGCCTCTGCCACTTTGCAACCTTAAAAAATAGAAATAAAGGCATTAAAGCAAAGGCAATGGCAAACCATCCTATCTTAATACCCTTAAAAGCGCTGATAATCCCCTCAAAGCCAACAACATACAGAATTAAAACTAAGAACAGCACAGTAATTATTCCCTTAACAAGCAGTTTAATCCCTGAATTTGCCAACAGCTAGCTGAGCATCTCCTTAATAATATAAATCTTATCCTTTCTCTGTCGGGTAATCATTTCTCCAAGCAAACCAAGA
>CAZGZA010000040.1:390-8468 GCA_964529655.1 uncultured Methanosarcinales archaeon
AAAGATTAATGCCCTTAAAGGAATTTACAAGTTCAGCAATACCCACTATCATAATAATTAGAGCCACTAAGAGAATGGTGATTGCAACCTTAAAAATGGTTTTGAGTTTTGAATTCATCCAGTCTATTTAAGAAATTCACGAACAATATAAATCTTATCCTTTCTCTGCCGGGTAATCATTTCTCCAAGCAAACCAAGACTAACAAACTGAATTCCCAAGACAATAAGCAAAACTGAAAGCAGAAGCAACGGCCTATTTGCTATCTTCTCTCCTAAAAGCCAAATTATCAAAAGATAGGCACCGGACATAAACCCAAAAAAAGTAAAGAGCAAGCCTATTGCACCAAAAAAATGCAAAGGGCTTTGCAGATAGGATGCTAAAAACTTGGTAGTAATCAAATCAAAAAATCCCTTAAACAGCCTGGAAATGCCGTATTTTGTTTTTCCAAACTTCCTCTTTCTATGATTAACCTTTACCTCCCTAACTTTGTAGCCCATTTGACTGGCTAAAACAGGAATAAACCTGTATAAACCCCCATAAAGATGAAGATTTTTTGCAACCTCCTGCTTCATAAGCCTGTAGCCGCAGTCAGTATCATGCAGCCTAAGCCCTGTTAAAAGAAAAACAAGAAGATTAAAGATTCTGGAGGCAACAATCCTGCCTAATGAATCTAATCTGTTAAATTTCCAGCCAACAACCATGTCACACTCAGTTATCCTACCTAAAAATTCCGGAATCTCATGAGGGTCATCCTGCAAATCCCCATCCATTGTAAGAACATAATTTCCAGAGGCAAGCTCAAATCCCGCCATATAAGTGGCTGATTTCTGAAAATTCTTCCTGAAACTTATTACCTTCACATGCTTATCCTTAAAATGCAGCAGCTGAAGCTCCACGAGAGTGCTATCCTTACTGCCATCATCAACAAAGATAACTTCATAGCTTCTTTTAAGCTGAGTAAGAACTGCTTTAATCTGGCGATAAAGCTCGCCAACATTCTTGCCTTCATTATAGACTGGAATGACTATAGATAAATCAATACTGGCCATCTTAGCTAAGAAAAAAGAGCTTTTTATAAAGATTTAGCTAAAAAGTTATTTCATATTGAGTATAACTAAACCCAGATGATTCTGGTTCGGAGTAAATAACCCAGAATTTATTAATTCATTAGTATTTGTTATAAGTTTATTTATTCTTAAAGGGACATCTTTTATTTGTGAATCATTACATTCTGTATAAGGCAAGCCAATGCAACTAACATCGAGAAACAAACCTTCATACCCTTTTAACTTAAGAAAGTTATAAATCTCTAGAGAAGATTTGTTTAAAAAATTTTTCTGAAAATCAAGCTCATCCCTGCACCATGCACAGGAAAATTGGTCATTGCCAATCAATTTTTTAAAACCATTCTTACATATCGGGAAAAGTTTAAGGTCAACAGAGTCTCTTAAGCGAAGGGTCCCATAAAATTCATCGCTAAAAAAATTATCGCAAACGGTATATAAAACACCCTGAGACCAAAAACTAGTATTAATTGAATATTTTGGATAGGCTGAGGTAAAGATAATGCCCACTAAACACAAAAGAACGATAAATGGAACTGTCTTTGAAAGGTGTGTCCTTCTACAAAACTCTATCAGAGCCAAAAGCCCATACACAGAAAGCAAAGTAACAGGAATTGAAAGAAACATCCAAAACCTGAAAGCAAACAAGCCAATAGGCAGATTAAAGGTTACTGAGTTAACACCTAAAAAAGTAAAGATTGCGGCAAAAATAGTAAAAATTGAAGTTTCTTTATATGTTGTATCTAAAATCTTCCATTTGAGAATCAAAGCCAAAACAATTACAATAATGCCAATTATGGCTAATAAACTAACAACCAAACCAACACCTATCGGGTTTGTCATTAAACCCTGATGAGACGGAAATAAAAACTCAGACAGTTCATAAGCTCTTGAGCCAGTTCCAATATTATTAGCCAGAATAAAGCCCTTGCCCTTAGCAACTGCACTTGCCTGAGTCTTTACTAGAACCTCAAATAGCCTTGAACCCCACCAAAATAAAGAAAGAACAAGCCCAAAAGAACCAGACAAAAACATGCTAAGATTGAAATTTTTTCTGATAATACAGGAAATAACAAAAAAGCCCAGGAAAAAAATGCTGAACTTAATAGCATGAGTGATTTGAGTCAGGAAAATACCTGCAATAAGAACAGCCAATAAAGAAGATTGGCATAGCACTGATTTTTCCCTGGCAAAATAAACCATCCAATAAAGAGCAATGATAATAAGAAGCATTGCCAGGCTAGGAGCCCAGATAAAATGAGACAAAAAGGATGGCAGCGAGGCTAAAACAAAGGTTGCGAATAATGCTTTTGTCTTATGATTAAAAAGAAGATTAGCAAATAAATAGAAGAAAGGAATGGTCAAAGCAACAATCAAAGCATTAAAAAACTTAAGAGTCAAATAAATAGAATTATTTGTCTGGTGAATAATTCCCATTAAAGCAGGATAAGCTGGAGGATATGGATTTAGATAAGCTAAAACCTTTGGCTCAACCTTAAGATTCTTTTCAACAGCAACATATTTGGCAGAGAGCGCATGAGCCCATGCATCATCATCCTCGAGATAGGGATAGACAAAAGCGCCTTTTAACATCACACCAAAAAGAACAAAAAAAATAACCAGCATCAATAAAAAATGGACGTCCTTAAAACTGTTAAATACAGCACCAAAATTAATCTTAAAGCGTTTAAAATTTAAAACAGGCACAACCAAAGATAAAGCTAAAAAAAACCACCAAACAATTGTATTAACAGGAAGCAAATAATTCAGAAAATTCAAAACAACAGTAAGAAGAGGGAAAATTCCCAGACCAACCCCCAAGCAAATGAGATAACTCTCCAGAAAGTGCTTGTTAAGATTAAGTTTGATTAGCTGCAGGAAACTCCAGCCCAGAAGTGGAAAAACAGCAAGAAAAAACAAGATAGACAGAACATACCCCATAGCAACACCGTTCAAGCAGCTTTATTAGAAATCTATATAAATAGTTTGCCATTTTAGAGGAGATTGGGGGAGTTGAATAATATGAAGGTAGTTGTTACTATTCCTGCCTATAACGAGGCCAAAACAATAGAGAGCGTACTGCAGGAAATCAAAACAGTAATGGAACTTAATAAGTATAACTATCACCTTCTTGTGGTAGATGACGGTAGCAGGGATGCCACTGCAGAAATTGCAAAAAACTGCAAAGCAATGGTTGTAAAACACCCAAAAAATTATGGCCTGGCGGAAACATTCAGAACAGAAATGCAAAAATGCCTTGAGCTTAAAGCAGATGTTATTGTCCATACTGATGCAGACGGCCAGTATAGGGCAGAGGAAATCCCGGGCCTCATTGAAGAGGTTAAAAAAGGGAATGATTTGGTTTTGGCCTCAAGATTTATGGGAACAATTGAAGATATGCCTTTTCTGAAAAGATTAGGAAACAAGGCATTTTCAAGGGTTTTGTCAAATATCACCGGAAGACGAATAACCGACGGCCAAACAGGGTTCAGGGCTTTTACAAAAGAGGTGGCAAAGCTACCAATAACATCAACTTATACCTACACACAAGAACAAATAATCAGGGCGGCAAGAAACAAATTCAAAATAAAAGAGGTTCCGGCTTATTTTGCAAAAAGGGGCGGAAAAACAAGAAGCAGGCTGATGAAAGGGCCGCTGCACTATGCCCTCAAAGCAGGAATTAACCTTTTAAGGGTATACCGGGATTATGAACCTCTAAAGTTTTTTGGCGCAATAGGCGCTTTATTTTTTGGAATGGGTATGTCATTAGGCATCTATCTTATAGTTAGAATTTTTTTAACAGGAGATGCAGGGGGCATTCCAAGAGTTGTACTCAGCGCATTGCTTATTTTAACAGCTATACAAATATGGGTATTTGGCTTTTTAGCGGACATATTTAGAAAGTGACAATGAAAATTCTGTTTATAGCGCCAAATATTGTGGGGGACAAGGGCGGAGCAACAGCGCCACCACCCGGAATTGCCTATATCGCGGCAAACCTTCTAAAACACAGCCACGAGGTAAAAATTGTTGACCTGAGAGTTGAAAAAGATGAAATTCTGAATAAACAAATAAGAGAATTCCAGCCAGACTATCTTGGAATTACCCTAATGAGCAAAAATTACCTTGATGTGTACAGGCTAGTTAGCAGGTTAAAACAGGAGTTTAACATTCCGATTATTATCGGAGGCCCGCACGTATCAACTTTTGGAAAAAGGGCGCTGGAGGAATGCAAGGCAGACTACGGAATAGCTGGAGAGGGTGAATTCAGCCTGCTGGAGCTGCTTGACAAAAAGCCTATTCAAAAAATTAAGGGATTAATTTGGAGGAACAAAAACAGAATAAAAGAAAACAAGCCAAGAGATTACAATAATAACCTTGATGAACTGCCATTTCCAGCTTATGATATATTTCCAATGGAGAGGTATATTGACAAAAAAATACCTTTAGTAACCTCAAGAGGATGCCCCTACCATTGCATTTATTGCGCGATGAAAAATGTAATGGGAGCAAAATGGCGCGCTAGAAGCGCAGAAAACATATTTGCGGAGATTAAATACTGGTACGCAAAGGGCTACAGCTATTTCCACATAACAGACGACAATTTTACTCTAGACATAAAAAGGGTTGAAAAGCTATGCAGCCTAATAATCAGTTCAGGAATAAAAATAAGATTTGACCTAAGAAACGGCATTAGGGTTGACAGGGTTACAGAGCAAATGCTGGAAAAGATGAAGCAGGCAGGATGCTTTTATTTTGCATTTGGAATAGAGCATTTTAACGATGCTGTTTTAAAGCAGATGAAAAAAGGTGCAACAAGAAAGCAGGCTTTGGAGGCAATTCAAATTGCAAAAAAATCCGGAATTCCATTTGGAGCATTCTTCATGACAGGGCTGCCAGGAGACAGCTATGAAAAATTCCTTGACACCTACAAACTAGCAAAAGAAAGCGGCTTTGAGGAGGTAAGATTTTATAATGTTATCCCATTCCCTGAAACAGAGCTTTACAGAATACTTAAAGAAAAAAATGCCCTGCTGAGGGAGCCGGATGATTACCTGAATAAAAGTTCAAAATTCCTAAACGATCCATTATATGAACTTGAGGGATTTAGCATAGAAGAAAAGAAAAGAGCGCTGGAGTTGGGACAGGGAATTATGATGGAAAAGCTGTTCAAAAAGGAGTTTGGAAAAACATTCGGAGGCATTGCCTTTAGGGCATGGCAAAACAAGTTCCTGAGGGGCTATATTAAAAAACCAGGAATCAAGCTCTGGGCATTAATACGAAAAAGCAAAAGACGATGAAAACAAAGAGCATTATAAGGTTTGGGCTTGGCTTTGCAATCCTCGCACTGCTGCTCTACAAAATTGGAATTGAAGATATAGCTAGTGTGCTCAAAAACATAAGATGGGCATATCTTATACCAACACTAGTGATATATGTTTCAACATTTGCCTTCAGCGCATGCAAAATAGACCTCCTCTTAAAGTCTTTAGGCCACAAAATCAATTTTTTGAGATTAATAAAATGCTCAACAACTGCCTGGGCTGTAGGTGTAATAACTCCGGCAAAGCTGGGAGAGTTCTCGCTGGTATATTTTCTAAAAGAGAACAATGTTAGCATGGGAAAAGGGGCTGCACTATCTCTCCTGGACAGGATAATAAGCGTTTGCACCATATCTTTTGTTGCAGTAATCGGAGTGATTATTTATTTTACACTAAAAAAAGCGCTTGAATTGGGCATATTACTGCTGGCAGGAATTATTATAGGAGTGGCATTAATAAAATCAGAGACAGTCAGGGGTTTTATTAAAAGGTGTATCCTAAAAAAGTATTCGGAAAATTTCAGGGGATTCACAAAAACCTTTTTTGGCATCTTAAACAATAAAAAAGGCGCTGTCCTTGGCAATACAATAATCACACTAATAAAGGGCGCTGTTGGCGCTCTCGTAACTTACTCCCTGTTTCTTGCTTTAGGCGTCCGTATAGATTATTATCATGCTTTTTTTATATCAGCAATAACAAGCCTGGTATCATTAGTCCCAATTACTATATCAGGGTTAGGTATAAAAGAGGCAAGCACTGTCTATCTTTTTAATTATCTTGCTGGAATAGAAACCAGCATAGTTGCCGGAGTTGCTTTATTAAATCTAATAATAAAGTACTGTATTGCTGCGCTGGTTTTATTATTTCTTGGAGGAAACAGGCAGTTTGGCAAGAATAATCATCCCCTCTGAAAGCGATGGCATTAACCTACCATAAAATCGCCTGCACAATTCCAAGAGGAACGGCAATCTCTGATTTCCCGGATAAAAATAAAGATTTTGTATAGCATACCCATAACCAGCCAGAAGAGTTTGAATCGTCCACCTGTCATGCCAAAGTGTATGCTCAGGATTTGTCTTATAGAAAGGCAGGACACACCTGCTTCTGATATTTGGTGTTGAGATAAACAAAACCCCATCATTCTTTAGGTGTTTTTTCATATTCTGCAAAAACAAGCCCGGGTTATACAGGTGCTCAATGATGTCCCCGGCAACAATAACATCAAATTTTTTATGCAGATAAATTGTTTCAGCATTCCCCTGTCTGATATGTGGATTGTCAGAAGGTTTTAAGTCAATACCTATATAAGATTTAGCACAATGCTTTATGACCTCAATTGGCAGTATTTTAGGGTTAAAATCACAGCCAACAGAGCCTAAATCAAGAATATCCTTACCTTTTACAAGATTTTCAATGAATGCAAGCCTGTCCGGAATAAAGCTTGGCATGTTTATTCAGCCTTAGCTTCTTTTGCTGAATCCTTTTTAACGGATTTGGCCTTAGCTGGCTTCTCTTTACTCTTTAGCGCTTCAATTTTTCCAGATAATCCCTCTTTATTTACTGACTTCTCTACTTTTAGCTCTTCTGCGGGTTTTTTCTTCGCAACTTTTTTCTTTTCCTCTTTTGCCTTTCTCTGGGCTTCCTTTTCTTCAGGAGACCTGGATTTCCTTATCCGCCTGGACCTTGGTGCTGGCTTTTTAGCCTTGGTTGACCTTGCTTCAAGATTCAGCTGTTTAAATGCTTCGGCAACCTCATTATGAGAGGCATTTTTGCTTATTTGCAGCATTTCACCAAGCGGTTCAAGATGAAGAATATTGCAGGGCCTTCTTCTTGTCTCTCCATCAACTAAAACACGATTGCCATCCAGAACATCAATAACAACACATTTCCTGCCAGCATCCCTGCCAGCTATTTTAACACACAATCTTCCAATCTCAATCATTTTTTGTCCCTCCAATCTCCCTAATCTAAAGCAGCTGTCACCAATGCTGCGGGAGATTACTATACCCTTGCTTTGTCAATAATTTTCCTTCTTGTACAAGCAGAACACAAAACCCCGCCAAAGGGCCGCTCTGGCCTGCGATATGACTTAGGAAGCTTTTGAAGATTAGCTGGTGTTAACCTGGGAGTGCCATGCAGATATTTACCACAGCAACGGCAAACCTTTTTTGAGGGCTTGCGCCGCCTAAACCGCAAAACAGTCCTTCCACCAGGGGTTTTCCTGAAAACCCTTCTAAAGGTTCTTGATTTGAATTTGCCCTCAACCATTGCAAAAAGAAATACACAACTCTTTAAAAAGATTGCTAATCTAAATGGCGTGAAGCACAAAAACTTTTATAAACCACTAAACTTTTGTGGTTTGTATAGAAAATAGACAAAATGTCATAAAAGCTTTGTGCTTTTATGAGCATGCTCAAAAAGCTCCTGCTTTTTGACAGTTTAGTGGAGTTAACTTTTGCACGATATACAAATTTGAAAACGCAAAATTTAACAACCAACAAACTTTAAAGCAAAGAATGGACCTGTAGCCTAGTCTGGATAAGGCGACAGCCTTCTATGCTTCAGTGGAAAGCTGTAGATCGAGGGTTCAAATCCCTTCAGGTCCGTAAAAACTAGCGACTAAAATCCCAAAAAAGGATTTTATGTCGCTGCTTTTGCTCAAACTCATGAAAATCTGCGGATTTTCAGGAC
>CAZGZA010000041.1:0-7852 GCA_964529655.1 uncultured Methanosarcinales archaeon
TAGGCGACGAAGTCACCGTAAGCTTTGCTTTTTGTGGAATCCACGAGGATTTTTAGGGTGCAAATAAATCCTGTTAGGATTTATTGCACAAAAAATGCTTTGCATTTTTTTGTGCCAAAAATCCGATTAGGATTTTTGAGCATTTCAATACAATCTTATTTAGGCTGTTTTGTCTGCTGCGTCAATTAAATTTGTTTATTATCTGTTTTTACCGAAATAATTTTGCATGAACCGAAAACTTTCCGGACATTTAAATAGCTTTATAAAAGATTCAATGACTTTTTCGAAAAATATTCGGATTTTCTGTAGGGTTTACGTATTTCTATTGCTAACCTTTTTTATAATCTTTTATTTCTTTGCTAAAATGAGCGCATCCTATCCGTTTAGGTATAATAGTGAACTGGAAGATATTGTAAACAAACTCGTATCCGACAATCCCTCGCAGGAGAGCGCATTCAACTCAGTATATCAATGGGTAAGCGATAACATTGCCTATGACTATGATTTATGTGCAAAGCTGGAGCAATACCCTAGCACTAGAGAAAGGCTGCAACATGGAATAGTGCTAAAAGACAGTTTAGAGGTTTTCCAGAGCCGAATTGGGATTTGTTTTGAACAAACCCTGCTGGCTGTAGCCATGGCAAGGCTTGCTGGAGTTAAGGCATTTAATGTTCTGATTAGCACTGACGTTGCAGGTGTTGATGTAAATCACGAATGCGCAGGAGCGCAAATCAATGGCAGGCTAATTCTAGCTGACACCACCTACAAAGTATTTGATATCCAGCACAAAAAATATGACATTTTAACAGGTGACAGGGTAGTGAGGCGTTTTAGGAAATTAAACGGATTGTATAAAGCCGCTGCTGAAGCAGAGAAGAGCTATGACTACATCCCAAAATCTGTTGAACAAAAACCGGTTAAGCCCAATGAGACAGAGCCTCAAGAATATGCTGCACCAAATACCTTCGCAAGAAACATTGGAATACCCAACCCAATTGGCGCAAGCGGCGGGGTATTTGCAACAAATCAAAACAGCAAACCTTATGAGAGTTTATTGCGCAATATAGCTATTCCAGTAATTGCCAAGCAAACAAACATAAGAGAGGATAGTATATTAAAACAAGAGAAATTTGATTTTGAGCTTTTTTTTGCTGAACTGTTAGCGCAGCTTGGCGGCTGTTTAAAGAACATGTTTACCCCCATAATAGTTACAGCATTATTCGGGCTTCCGTCTGCTTCATACGGCATTAATTACCTGATACAAAAAATCAAGGCAGGGGACAATGCCCGTATTGAGTATATATTAAGGAAATAAGCCAGAATTAATAATTAGCAATCCTGCTGAATTTTAGTGCAAAACCATACCCAAGGAAAATCTTTGAGTTCAGGCGGTTCGCGTTATTTTTTCTTTTTGAACCAACCAATTAGAAATAAAATCCCAATAAGAAATGCTGGTACGTCAAGTATTAGAGACACAGAAAGCGCTACATACCATGGATCAACGGTGTCCCTTACAATGGAAAGTACATTGTGTGATATTCCTGCCAGAATAAATGCTATTCCTCCGACTATTTCGTGTTTCCAGGATATTAATAAAACCGCTAATAGGATAAGCGCCGGAATATTATGCATGAACAATCCTATAATTGTTCCCCAGAATCCATAATTTCCCTCAAAAACATCTAAAGAGAACATAGCTAAGAATAAGATAAATATTATAGCTAATATTCTCGGTGCCCAAAATATAAACTTGTTAAACTTTTCTTCCATATTAAGCATTAAATAATTTGACTATTAAAAATTTGGCATTTCACGTTTGATAAGCATTAGCGAGCCGCCTGAATTGAATATGGTATATATTAATCGTAGTTTTATTATATTTAATACCATAAATTACAAAAGAAAATTCTGATGAACTTATAATAGCTGATATCTTTAATATGGCCAATAAAATCATAAAATATAAATACTCTTCAGCAAGAGTTACTGTTTGTAAAATGTCAAAACGCAAAATAAAAATCAGTGTAATCGGGCTTGGGTATGTAGGGCTGCCTTTGGCTGTGGCATTTGCTAAATATTATTCTGTGGTGGGTTTTGACAAAAATCCTGTGCGAATAGAGGGGCTTCAAAGAAATTATGATTTTACAAATGAAATTTCATCAAAACAGCTATCTCAAATAAACTTTAAAAAAACCTGCGATGAGAAAGACATCAAAGGGGCTAATTTTCATATTATTGCGGTGCCAACACCAGTAACAGAGACGAAACGCCCTGATCTAGAACCATTACGGGTAGCATCTGAAACTATTGGGAGGCAATTATCCCTAAATGATATTGTGGTTTATGAATCAACAGTATATCCGGGAGTAACAGAAGATTTCTGCGTTCCAATAATCGAAAAAGCATCCGGAATGAAGTGCGGACTTGAATGGAAAATAGGCTACAGCCCGGAACGAATAAACCCTGGAGACAAAGAACATACTCTAGACAAAATAGTAAAGGTAGTTGCTGGAATGGATGCAGAAACAACAGGCATAATCGCAAAAGTATACGGCAAAGTAGTGCGAGCCGGAATATTTCCAGCAGCCAACATTAAAACAGCAGAATTGGCCAAGGCGCTGGAAAACACGCAACGAGATGTGAATATTGCATTAATGAATGAATTGTCAAAATTCTGCGGAAAACTAGGCTTAGATACAAAAGAAGTGCTGGAAACAGCTAGAACAAAATGGAATTTCCTTCCTTTTGAGCCAGGCCTTGTTGGAGGGCACTGCATAGGCGTTGACCCATACTACTTAACTGAAAAAGCTCATGAACTGGGATATCATCCAGAAGTTATAGTTGCAGGAAGGCGAATAAATGACAGCATGGGAGATTATGTTGCAGAGCTGACACTACAGGCAATGATAGAGCGCGAAAAGCAAATAAAAAAATCTACAGTCCTCATAATGGGCATGACATTCAAAGAAAACATTCCTGATTACAGAAACAGCCGAGTTGAGGATATAATAAAAAAATTAAAGCAATATGGAATTTGCGTAATAGGGCATGACCCTTTTGTACAACAAAAAGAGTTATTTGGGGTTCCAAATGTAGCTGATTACAGCACAGTAAAATCTGATGCAGTAATATTTGCAGTCAAGCACAAGCCATTCTATTCAATAAAATTAACGGGCTTAAGAAAACAAACAGATATATTAATCGACGTAAAGTGGATATTCAGCAAAGAAGAGGCAGAACAGAAAGGGTTTAGGTATATAAGGATATAAAACTGCATAAAAACCTTAATCCATAACTAACTAATAAATATTAAAATGGAAAATTATTCTCCGCCAATAAACAAAAAAGGTATTCCACCAATTTTATTTAAAAAAATTCATCAAATTAATAGCCTTGCCCTTAAAGCGCCTCAAGAAAAAAAGGTTGGGGTTTTATCACATTTAACAAATATTTTTGAAGCTTATAATTATGTTTATTATGCTTATCTTGTTGATAAATTTCTTAAAAATAAAAAGGGGCGGGTTGTTGATTGGGGTGGGTTTTGCGGCCAAGTTACAGTCCTATTAAATTCGTTAGGTTACAAATGTGAAAATTATATTTTAGAGTATCCTTCGCAAAAACATTTATTTGAGGAACTGGATATACCTTATAGGTTGCATACAGACCCTAAACGGCTTCCTTACAATGATAACTCCTGTCTTGCTTTAATCTCTTCAGGAGTCTTAGAACATGTTGAGACAGACACAAACATAACTGATGAAAATGCCCTTAAAGAGATTTTTAGAGTTTTAAAACCGGGAGGTTTTTTCTTTTGTTGGAATCTGCCAAGAAAACTCGCTTTTGTAGAGATTTTAGTGGATATAAGAAAAAAAGGGGTCCATCCAAAAAGGTACACCTCAATGCAATTTAAAGCTTTATTAAAAGAGGCAGGATTTCATTTAAAATACCTTGATGTTCATGGAGATATTCTTAAAATTAGAGGTTTAAGAAGCTTATTATACAAATTTAACCCTTGGACAAGCTTAGTTATTGATTATTATATTTCTAAATTGCCCTTTATCAATTTATTTTCACATCATATTACTGCTGTGGCTCAAAAACCTCACTCTTGCAAAACTTTTTAAACCAAAGCGCTATATCTTTTCTCATGGGCTCATAGCTCAGCCTGGTAGAGCACTCGACTCTTAATCGAGTGGTCGCGGGTTCGAATCCCGTTGAGCCCGTTGATGAATAATAAACTAATATGGAGGGTGTTAAAACTGGGAGGGGACTAAAATTGCAGAGCAATTTTATGTCGCCTACTTTCTATCAAATCTTTTGTAAAGATTTGGTGGGTATCCCGTTGAGCCCGTTATGAAGTGGTCTGTTGTTCCTGCATTAGCTAATGCTTTTTTGTTTGGTAAAAATTATCCGTTTTCTGTCAGCTTTGTAGTAACCCACAGATGCAATTTTAGATGCAAATACTGTGATTCTTGGAATCAGAGCGAAGAAGAGATGACAACTCAAGAGATTAAACAGATGTTAAATGAATTAAAACAAGCCGGACTGCTCAGGCTGGGAATTACCGGCGGTGAGCCTCTTCTACGCAGGAATATTGGTGAGATTATCGGCTATGCAAAAGCCCTTGGCATTCAAACAACGCTTGTAACAAATGGCTCTTTGGTTAAACAAAATATTTCTGCTCTTAAAGGTCTAGACATTTTAATTGTAAGCTTAGAGGGGCCTAAAGAAACCCATGACAAGATTAGAGGAAAAGGGACTTTTTTGAAAGCAGTTGAAGCTATTAGACTAGCAAAAGCAAATAATATTCCTGTCTGGATAGAAACTGTCTTAACAAAGGACAGCGATACTAAATTGGATTTTCTTATAAAACTTTCAGATGAATTAGGGTGCGGGCTGTTATTCCAGCCAATATTTAATTACCCATTAGCTGCCGCAAAAGCGGGCATAGCAGCACTTGCTCCTGCAAAACAGGAGTACATTAATTTGATTAACAACATAATCAGCTTAAAAAAGCATGGCAAACAGATTGTTGGCTCATACTCATATTTTAATTGGATTAAAAAACACTGGCCTGACACAGTTTATCCTAACTGCAGGGCAGGCAAACTATTTTGCTGCATTTCTCCTGGCGGCAAAGTTGCGCCTTGCTATTTCCTGTTTAACGCAAGAGACTGGCCTGATGGAAGAAAGATTGGATTTGCAAAAGCATTTAGACAATTAACGGATAATTCTTGTAATGGATGTTTTTGCAATTCATACATTGAAACAAACCTGCTGTTTTCAAAAAAAACTATTGAGCCAAAAATCAATTTTGTAAAAGCGTTTTTACACTTTTTTAAAAACTAAGCAGTACAAGCCACCAAAAGGGGTTTTATTAATCAAAAACTCCAGCCTTGTTAAGAAGCTTAGCCATCTTGGAAAAAAGATAAGCGTTTCTTTCCTGATTTGCTTAAAACCAGTTTTTTCTGCTAAGTGTGTAAATTCAGAAGCAAACAGGGTTGTTGGGAACCTGTCTTTTGAAAAGCCCTCCAGATTAACATCCCTATCAATTTCCAGTCTTTTAATCACCATTCTTGTTATCGGGTTTAATGGGTTCATATCATAATTATAGAATAAACCCCCATTTTTAAGAACCCTGTGAACATTCCTCATTATTTCATCAAAAATATGTCTTGATGTTACATGATGAATTACAGTAAACATAACAATGACATTGAACGCATCATTCTTTACATTCATTTTAGAGGCATCCATAACCTTAAATATAGTGTTGGGGATGTTTCTGCTTTTTGCCTTTTCTATCATTGATTTTGAGTAGTCAATGCCGATTACCTGCTTAAAATATTTAGAAAAATGCGCCTCAGCTTCGCCTGTCCCGCAGCCAATGCTTAGACAATCTAAGTTAGAGAGATCACCAAATTGCCTCTTAAGAAGTCTTACAAAATGAGCACTTTTAACTTTAACATAATATTGATGGCCCTTTAAAGAGCCCTCTTCATACAAGTCTCCCAATCCGGGATTAGTATTTTGGAAATAATCATTCATGGTGTTTCTGGAATAATCTTATAAGTCCGTATCTGCATCGGATATTCTGTTGCATAAACCTCCTCAAAACCCTCAATCTTGTCTCCGGCGAACATTCTTACAAGCATTGTTTCAGCCAGGCTAGATTCTGCCATAAATGAGTAAATCCCTGTTCCTATTCGGTATAAAATAAATGCGAAATCAGCTTTTGAATCATTATAATCTATGATTGTTTTTTTACCTTTTAAAAAGGAATAAAACTTATCAGGATGCGCACCTTTATAGGTGACCTCATCGTTTTCTATTTTATAGCCATTGTCGCATAAGATGATATTCTTATTTTCAAAACATTCGCTTAGTCTGGATACTTTAACCGGTTCAGCAACATCTTTAAAGTTTAAGAGCTCTTTATATCTTAATTCAGCCTTTTCTAAAGTTAGATTCAATGTTAAGATTATTTCATTTAATGCCTTTTCTTTTGGCTTATTTTTTACATAATTGGCTAAGTATGCAATGTTCCTGTTTATTGTGGATGCTTTCATTTCATAAATTTTACCGAGCATATCTTCTGAAACTACAACAAAACCCTGGTTAGTACAGCTTATGTTGAGGGTCTTTATTTCAGGCTTGTTTTGTGTTTCCCAATCTTGAGCGCAATTCTGTAGCTGCCATATTGTTTGCGCAGCTGCAGGATCTATTTCCATAAATGCCATTGAAAGCGTATACTGCCTTACCCCGCCAAAAGCTCCTGGATCAAAGATTGTCCCTCTTTTTGCATAATACTGGTACATATAACCCAAATCCCACCAGGTGTCTATAATTGCATTTTCATCTGAGTGTAATCGTATAAAATTTGCTGTATTGTAGATTGCATCATTCATTGGCGGCTTATATTCGCTTAGCTTTTGTATATCCCCCTTTACTGAAATCACTAAAATAAAGGCAAGAATAACTACAAACATACCTTTCCATACAGATTCTCTTACACGTATCTGTATTGCATCAGCAAAGGTTACTAACAACGGCAAAACAAAGCTTAAGCCAATTCCAGCTATTAACACAAATGGGGGAGTTGCATAAAACAAAAACCTTCTTGACAGTATCCCTGCAACCATTGTTAAAACAAGCCAGACAGCCAGCAAGAGAGGATATTTCTTATCACTTTTTAGATACATATAAACCATACATCCAAGACTAAATAAAAAAACCAGCCAGAATAAATACCCGCCCATTACATTGAAAAAAGTGGTAAAAGACAGTGCTTTTAGCTCAATAATGTTGTCCATGCCGCTGCGAAAAAAGCCCTGTGATAATTGATAGGGCATTAATCGTGCTGTTATTCTCCCAAAAAAGGATGTTGATACAAATAAAAAACTGCTAATAGCTATGCCTAACACCAATCCAGCAAATAGCACTTTGTTCTTAGCGCTCTTAAAATTTTTTAAAAGATAGAGCGCGGCATAAAGTATTACAAATAAAGATATTACAATATAAATAAAGAGGTAGCCATTCCATGTTTTTCTGAAAAGCAATGTAGCTAGTGCCGCTATTAAAACACATAAACCGCTTTTTTTAAGCTTAAAATCAAGAAAATGGACAAATAAAAGAATTAATAATAAGGAAAAGAACATGTTCAGATAATTAGTATCTGCAAAACCCGCATAATTTCCTGTGAAGAAGCGCTGGTGAATTGAAAAAATAAAAGAGGAAAAGAAACCTCCAATTGGATTGGTTATTTTCGTTGCAATAAAAAATATCAAGGCAATTGACAAAAGGCCAAAGGCAAGAGGCAGCCAGAATGCTGTTTTTTCCAATGTCCATCCAA
>CAZGZA010000042.1:0-7763 GCA_964529655.1 uncultured Methanosarcinales archaeon
GGACTAACACCAAAACAACAAAAGGATGCTTTTGAAAGAATCAGAAACATAAACAAAAAAGGCATTGCAATATTGCTGGCTGAGCAAAATGCCACCTCAGCCTTAAAAATCGCTGAAAAGGTGTATATTATAGAAAACGGCAGAAATATAACCTCAGGAAAGCCGGAGATTATTGAAAAACAGCTGTCAAAACCTTAAAAAATGAAAATAATCCCACTTGATTCTAATGAGCTGTTGGATGTTCTTAAGGTTGGAAAACATGCCTGTGCACTAAACAAGCTCGCAAAAAATTCGTATCCGGTGCTTCCCGGGATAATAATCGCAGCCCAGGTGTTTAAGGAATTTGTAGTTCTAAGCGGAATAAAGGAACAGGTTTTTTTCTTATACAAAGCAGGCAGATTCGATGAGCTGATGCAGCTTATAGTAAACCAGGAATTCCCGCAGGAACTTAAAGAGGAGGTCATGGAGGCATGCTCAACCTTGGGAGATAATTATATGCTGACAGCATCATCCATATTCCAGACAGACATTGGTTTTTTCAACATCAAAAGAGACCAGGTTTTAGATTGGATTAAAAAATGCTGGGCCTCTATCTTTAATGAGCAGAACAAATCACTAAACAAAACAAATATGTTCCCGGCTGTTGTGCTTCAGACGCATACCAACATTGAAAAATCAGGATACCTCTATACAATAAACCCTGTCCTTAGGGACAAGACAAAACTGATAGTTGAGGTAACAACCCCAAAAAAGTATTTTTTTGTTGCCAGCAAAAAAAACCTTAAAGTGCTGAATGAAAAGGAATTTAAAAATGTTGACTCCCCGCTTTTTATAGATGAGATGGACTCCCTCCTAAAGATTGGCATGGCTGTAGAGGCCAGCTTTAGGAAGCCGCAGAAACTGGCCTGGGTATTTAATGAAAAATTCTATGTCACCAATACAAGAAGAATAAATGAGGATGACATTGCCTACTTTCAGAAGCTAAAGCAGTTTAATTCCGCAGCCAACTAGCCTCTTCGTCTTCCAGATTTAGTTCTATAGTTAACATCTCCGCCTGCGCTGGACTATTCCGGCAGATAAATTGCAGATAGGGCAGTGAGCTTTTGAGAGCTGTTTTTAGTGAGCAATGGGTGAATGCCGCTATCCTCCCGGCAACGGCTTTTCTCTGCTGGTATTTTATGTTGGCGCGCCAAAGCTTAAGAATTCTTGATGTTGGCTTATACTCCAGCATCTGCCTGTTTTTTGAGCTTTTGCTTGCGCAAATTCCCGCACTTGCAAGCGCTGCGGCATAAACCAAAAACCTCCAATGCTGCCTTCTTATAATTCTTCCCCGAAATACATCTGCCCTGCTTAACATCCAGTAAGCTTCTGCAAGGTCGTTTGAACTGTACTCCTGCGGAAGATTCTCGTCTATCCATAAAACAGCCTTTGCAATATCCTCATTCAGATTATCAAATGCTACGAGAGCCATTTTTATATCAGCGCCCTTAAAAATTTTTACCAGAGCATTTTGCATTGATTCAACCCTGTGCCGCTCCGGCAATGCCGCCAAATCAGCCTCCAAAAATGATTTCTTGTGGCTGAATGACTGCAAATCATTAATCGCAGCCCTCATGTCCCCGCCAGAATACCTAGCCAAACTCCGTAAGGCTTTATCTTCGTAGCTGACTGTTTCTCTTTTACAAATGTTTTTTAATGTGTCATAAACAACATCAAAGTCCAACTGCTTAAATTCAACAATCAGAGATTTTGAGCGCAGCTGGCTAAACTTTTGGTCCCATGGGTCTGCAAGCGCCATAATCACCGGAAAGGTGGTTGATACAATAAGGCTGGCAATGGCTGAAACTCCCCCCCTATCCTTGGCACCGCTAAGGCCATCAATCTCGTCAATAAAAATAAGTTTTCCTCTGAAAAACAGGCTTTGCTGCTTAATGGAGTTTCCTATTTTAGCCTCTACCCCTGCCTTGTTCCTAAAATCAGAGGCATTAACCTCAACAAGCTCAAGATTATGATGCCCTGCGAGGATAGTTGCCGTTGCTGTTTTTCCGCATCCAGCAGGGCCGTACACAATAACCGCCTTTTTTTTCTGCTTACTAAAATTAACAATAAAATTATTCAGCTCATTAACAGCGTCGTCCTGCCCTTTAATATCTGCCAGATGTTTTGGTTCGTACTTTTTGGTCCACGGAAGCATAAACATTTGAATAAAAGTTGTATTTATATAACTTATTGCATTTGGCGCTATCGTCTGACAACAAAATGTTTATATACATTACGCAATGGCTATAAAGAAAAGGCAGCGGTGGCATGCACATGAACAGGTTCATGGTCGCCACCTTGGCTGTTGCCGCGGTGGCATACACCCCAACAAAGTTGGTGGTCGCCACCTTGGCTGTTGCCGCGGTGGCACAACTCGGTACTGCGCAGGATTGCTATAGCGCACGTTCAACATTGCTTTATAGCATAGGATGAGAACGTTATCCTCGCAGAGATCCTGTTTCCCTTGTGGAAGTGGGGGTTCAAATCCCTCCCGCGGCGGTTTATTATTATTAAAACAACAAGCAAGAGGGGATATTATGCAAACACCAAAGACAGCTAAGATCAGCGGATTAATGTTCGGCTCCTTAATTTTTGGAGGCTGCAGCCTTTTAAATGTCTATTCACAGCCTGACTTTACAGCTAGCCTGCCTGACAAAAAGATTGAGTTGTACGACCACGATAAAGATGGCAAATGGGACGAGCTTACTGTTAAACTGATAAATCCGCAGGAGGAACAAATCTTCAAGAAAATTATTGGAACGGCTACTATAACCTATAATGCAAAAGACAGGGATTTTAATGGCAGCTGGGAAACATTATGGTATTTAGCCAATGATAACAAAACAAACAATACACTAAGTTGTTCGCTTTTTGATGAAAATAATGACAGGGTTTATGAGCGCGGGGTGCTTAACCTTGTGGTATTTAACGCTCGCGGCATTGATATAACCTCTGTTTTCTTTCGTGATATAGATAATGATAGTATATTTGACTTAAGGATACTAGACAGAACAACAACAACAGACTCCTACTTTTTGGAGGATTTTAACAAGCTAGGAATTGTAGTCCAGGATTTTATAAAAAGGGAGCTGGAATTGATAAAGCGCTATAAAAAATAGGTTTTTCTGCACACTGTCCAAAAGCTTTTTAAACCATCGGTAAATTGTCGGGTTTATGAAATCAAAAAAGCTTATCTATTGTTTTGAGATTCTAGGCGGATACACGCTCTTTGAGGTCTTAGGAGGGTGTGCTAGCCCGCAGGTTCAGGCTCAGCCACGCTATAAATGGGTTTATGAATCCTCGGGAATAGGCAGGATTGTAGAGGAACCTAGTGCAACAGGCATTGAAAGAGCTGTTCTTTCAACTCCAAAAGCTGCGATGATAGAACAAAACGCTTCAGAACATTACTCTCCATCTTATTGTAACGCTGCATCAGGATTTCTATTAGGAACAGCCGGGCTATGCCTTGCAATGGCGGCTATTCTTAAATATCGCCAGCTAACAAAGAACAGGCATCAGGCAATTATTTCAAACAAAAAGAGAGGCATGCCAAAAATAAATCTTCTGCCTCCTGAACTTAGGGGCGGAAGAATAAAAAAGGCCATAAGATATATTTATCACAAAATCCCAAAAAGAAAAGAGCCGGATTATCCTATGCCTGGCTATGACAAAAAGGGATGGGATAACTACGGAAATTAAAGACTAAGGTTTTATCTTACCCTGATAGTTTCAAGATTTCTCGGGGCAGCTGTTTCAACCTGCAGCATTTTATGCACAGAGCTGGCTAAATCAAGGCATCTGCTGTTTTCCCCGTGGTTAACAATAACCTTTTTTGGTGTCGGGATGCATTTCATAATAAAATTCATTAGCTGCCTCCTGTCTGAATGGCCGGTTATCTCTATCTTATGCACCTCCATTTTTATCACGCATATCTCCTGCTTTTGCCCCTCTTTAAATATAATCTCCCGCTCTCCGCGCTGGATTCTTTGGCCTAGCGAACCTTCACCCTGATAACAAGAGAATATCAGGCTATTTCGCGGGTTGTCGGCAAGAGCCTTTAGGTATTCAACAGATGGGCCACCAACAAGCATACCAGAAGTTGCAATAATCAGGCACGGACCTTCTTCCTCTAATACCTGTGTTCTTTCTTTTTTGCTGCCAACCCGCTTAAACATATCCGCCAAAAACGGGTTTTGGTCCTTATGAAATATCAGTTTTCTTATATTCGGATTTAGAAACTCAGGATAGGCTGTGTGGATAGCGGTGACATCCCATACTAACCCGTCTACATAGACTGGAATCTTTGCAAGTTCATTGTTTCTTATCATTTCCTCAACAAGGACCATGACCTCCTGTGAACGCCCGCTGCCTAATGTTGGCATTAATATCTTTCCGCCTCTTGCAACAGTCTCTTTAATAATCTGCTTGAAATATGCTGATTGCTCCATTTCAGGTGGCATAACATTTGCCTTGCCACCATAGGTAGACTCAATTATCAGGGTTTCAAGCCTTGGGAACTGGAGATGGGCTGCGCTTAGCAGCATAGTCCTCCCGAATTTCATATCAGCAGTATAAAGCAGGTTATGCAAACCATTACCAACATGCAGATGCACCATAGAGGAGCCGAGTATATGGCCTGCGTTATACAAAGTCATTCTAACGTCAGGTGTTACATCTGTTACCTCCTCGTAGTCAAGGCAGACTGTATGTTTAACCATCTCTTTAATATCATCCTGCGTATAAATTGGGTCTCTTCCCTCGCCTCTTTGAATTTTAACAAAATCCAATGCCAGCAACGCCATTACATCCCTTGTTGGAGCGGTGCAATATACCGGACCCCTGTAGCCGAACTTAAAAAGATAGGGAACTAATCCACTGTGGTCAAGATGAGAGTGGGATACAACAACCGCATCAAGCTCTTTGATATCAAATTCCGGAGCCTCAAGAAATGGATAAGCTTCTGAATCATTTGCAACATCTATTCCACAGTCAAGCAATACCCTGCTTTCAGGAGTCTGCAAGAAGAGGCAGCTTCTTCCAACCTGCCTGGCACCGCCTAAAAAACTAACTCTCACCCATTCGTGTTTCTTTTCACGTATCCAGCCATCGTATATTCTATGGCCTATATTATCCAAAAATTTACGCCTATACTCTGAATTTTGGTATAGGACAGCGCGAATATTTTCTATTAATTCTGATTTAATTGCCGGTGTTCTTTGAATTATGGGCACCCAAAATGTTTTTGCCCTTATTTCCTTTAGTACACTGCCCTGTTTTCCGATTGCCAATCCTGGTTTTTCTGTTTCAATAACAACAATACTCCTTTGAGAGTCAAAAATGATATTAGAAACATTCGCCTCCTCTGGCAGCAGCTTTTTGATTTCAGCAGTTGCTTTTTCCTGGTCTATGCATATAGCTGGGTCCGGCCTTAGCTCAACCCTCTTCTTGAACTCATCAACCACCTTTTTTATCAGCCCCTGATTGTCCAGAAAAAATTCCCGGTCTTTGGTATAAAGAACAATATTTGCGCCTTCATAGCTTGCATCGGATATTTTTTCAGCAGGTAAAAACTTTAAAATCTCCTTTATAATATCTGCCATTTTAATGTAAGAAAAATAAATACTTTACTAATCATCCAATCCCGGATTTATCTTTTCGTCCACTACTTTTTTTATGCCGTCGCTGTTAATTACATACACCTCAATGCCGTTGCCAGTTGCGGAGTCCAGTTTTAATGCAGTATTGATTGCCTTTCTTGCCAGTTTAACTCCAGCATCACAATCCATACCCGCTTTGAAGCCAGTCTCAATTACACCAATGGCAAACGGGCTTCCGGAACCATCTGAGTCATAGTCATCTTTTTCACTTATGCTCCCATCAGGGCCGATATTATAAAGGTGAAACCCATGATGGTCATGGCCCCCTAACAGAAATGCAGCAATTCCAATGACCATGCTCGGCTGCCTGATATTATTGTACTCCAGACCCGCCAGCAGGTTTGCTGTTTCACTGACTGTTGTCGGCCTTCCTGTTTGAATATCCTTAAGCTTAACCTCTGCTTTAATCAACTTTGTTAAAAGCTGAATGTCAGATACAACACCAGCTGTTGTAATCATCATCTTATCCGCTATCTGGTGTATCTTCTTTGCCTTTCTGTCAACAACCATAGTGCCGGCAGTTGCTCTCCTATCAGATGCGAGCACAACTGCATCTTTGCATACAATACCCACAGTTGTTGTTCCTGTTTTTACAATTTCTCTGCTCATTTTAGAAATAACTTCTAATAGCTTTTAAAACCACCGACATATTTAAACCTTTCGGTTTTTAGACGAGCCTATTGCCGTTCGTGTGCCGATAAAAAAACTTATTTAAACCCGAACATCCACGTTTTACATCACAAATGAACCTTGGCCAACTATTGGACAAAAGGAAACAACTCCGGATTAAGCTGATGAAGAGTTATCTTTTGCTGGATAGACTAATCCAGAAATCTTATTCTACAGATGAATACCCAAAAGAGGCGTTTATAATTTATAGAATCAAAAAGGAAACAAAAAGAGAGCTGAAGCAGTTTATTTTTCCAACAACACCATGGTTCTGGGCTGAAAAAGAGGCTAAAAAACTTGTTATAGGGTTGGTTGAAACCTTAGAGAGTTTCCTTAAATTTAATCAATCACTTCTTAAACAGGTTGATTCAGCAAACCTGACAAAAAGAATTGACTACGAAAACAAAACACTTGAATGGTTTATACGATCATACCATCTGCTATTAAAATCTCCAAAAGATATGCTGGCAACTCCACAGGCAGAGCATCTAGCGCAGATAATAGAACTCTTTTATTATCTTGGCGATAGTGAAATCCTGCTAGAAGCTGAGAAAACAAAGGGAAAAACAATAGGGTTAATCTTAACGCAACACGGCGGATTTGGGGATATACTGTTTATGATTAAATTGTACCACCTCCTAAAAGAGGAGCTTAACAGGGATGTCAGGCTATACACTGACGGCAGCAAAGGAAAGGGCGAAAACATTAATCCAATATACTCTAAAGTCGCGCAAATTGAGCCAGAGTTAGCTGATAAAATAGTATTCCTACACGATGTTGAATGTGAAACATCATGCATGGGTGTTTCACTGTTTATCTCATTTTTGTATTATAGTGTGTCCGAGCGTTTATTTAGGTTTATAAAAATGCATAATATCCCTATTATCAATTTAGAGGAATACGACCGAAATTTTGTCGGAGGCGTTTGTTTTTTTGGAGCTTCTGATAAATTGTTTGGTTTTCTTGAAAGCCCTGTGAAGATACAGAATAAAAAGGCCTGCCTTTCTGCGATACTAAGCGATAAAGAACCGGAATATAAAGAAATTCTTGATGCAAAATGGGGTGTGTTTTATCCCTCCACATTAGCTTGTTATGACCAAGAGCAGGTATATATAAAAAGCATTATGAATTTTATTGACAGCTCTGAAGATAAAGCAGTTTTCTTTTGGGTTGTGCCGAAAAATGCAATTCAAACATACGGCATGAACTCCTCTGATTTGCGAATCGAAAAAGAAAATTGTGTTATTGTTAAATCTGAGTTAGCCAAAAACAAAATAGCAACCTTAGTTATAACATCAAATTTGCCAAACCGGGCTTTTGTTTCATTAATCGCAAATTCAGAATTGCCTGTTGTAATAACCGGCGACCAGAGCTTGTCAGAGGCAATACAGCATAAAA
>CAZGZA010000043.1:0-6848 GCA_964529655.1 uncultured Methanosarcinales archaeon
AAGGCTAGATACGTAAACTTTTGCCTATTGTGTATAAAACACAAAAGTTTATGATATGTGAAAAGCGCCAATTGGCAGGCATATGAATGGGTATTTGCACGAACAAACTTTCCGCATATTGTCATTCAACCGCCCTATTTCGCCTTCCTCAATCTGTCAAGAACCTGAGCTTTTTTCAGCTTGAACTCTCTAGGATTCAAATCTAAATACTTGATGTCCTTAAACTCAGAAATAATTTCTTTTAGCCTGGAAAAATAATCAGAAAGATTGTGCTTTTTAAGAAGGTGGAAATAAAGCGCCCAATCCATTTCGACTTTAATGATTA
Source organism: uncultured Methanosarcinales archaeon (assembly GCA_964529655.1). Classification (GTDB taxonomy): domain Archaea; phylum Nanobdellota; class Nanobdellia; order Woesearchaeales; family JAGWAF01; genus CAZGZA01. The sequence goes on from CAZGZA010000043.1 coordinate 326, forward strand.
GCGCCATAATGTCAATCCTGTCCTTTTTTCCCTTGACAGAATCCCTGCGCTCAAGCTCTGCACCCTGCTTTAAGACCAATAAAGCCTCTGGCCTGGCTGCCTCAATATTTTCAACCTTAACTGCCTGTGCAATTACCTCCTCAACAGGCAGGGCAAGCCTGGAAAAATGCGGCACATAAATGTCCACATCAATCTCATCAACAACAATCTCATATTTCTTCAGATGCTCGTTCTTGCGCAAATCATAATTCTTTTTCAAATACGCTAAATCACTAAACCCTGAAACAACAATATCGATATCCTTGCTCTTATGAAGATGAGCCCACAAATACGCAGCCCAGCCGCCAATCAAAACAAACCTGATAGGCAGCTGCCTTAGCTTAAGCAGCAAATCCCAGCTCCTTATAGTTACTGGCTCATTCCAGAATTCCATTTAAATCCCCTAAATCCCTTAAAAATTCTTTGGCATACCACTCCCTGAGATTCCACAGGTCAACAAAAATCAGCCCAAAAGGAGCGACACTGCCGTAATGCTCCATTATTTTTTCTTTTTTCAGGACAAAAAGATTCGGCGTTTTTGCAGCAGCAGGAAACCTTTCCTGAATTTCTTCAGGGCTGCCATAAACATATACCTCAGAATAATCAGCAGGAATAGTCTTGCGCTTAAGCCTGAAAGCAGAATATGCCCCAAAAACAATGCCAGCAGGCATCTGGCTCTCTATCTGGCGCACAGGAGCATCAACCCTTGTGCTGTACAAAACATCCTTTTCAATATTTCTTTGGGACGCCCAGTGGTAAAGCACTTTTTTTGGGTCGATGATTACCAAACTTCGTTTCTTCACCTCTATTGCACCCATGCTTTTTAGAGGCCGCAAGCCATGGCTGACTGTACTCAGAGAAATCCCAAGAGCCTTTGCAAGCCCGGACTGAGTTAGCCTGCGGTTCTTCTTTTCAATGCACTGGTACATCATTTCCATGTAAACCAACTCTATTTTCTTCATAATTTACTAAAAAGTAAGGGTTATTTATAAATCTTTCGATTATTATAGAAAGATATAAAAGTAATGCTACACTTCTTTTACAAATAGAACACCAAACAAAACAAAAGAAATCACAGCTTCCTGCTTAGTTTTGCGTTGGAATAAGCATTCGTCAATTGTATAAATAATGGGGCATATTAATGGGCACTTTGCTCTTCTATAGCTGCTTCTTTGCCTTTCAAGCAAGCTGAGTATTTTGGGACAAGCGCATTATACTTAGAGCATTTTAACACACCATTATACTGGCATAACTCTTCAGGATTTGGAAATGCAGCAAACTGGCAGAAAGGTGTGCAAACCTCCAGCGCATTAACCTTTTCCTCAAGTTCCTGAACTGCTCTTTGTTTTATTCTAGCCTCTGCCCGAGCCTTTATTTCCCGCAAAGCAATAAGATCATTAATCCATCTCCATACACGTGCAGTTGGTGTAAACCCCGCTCTATTAAGATATTTGCTCGCCATTCAACCCGGAAAGAACCAGATATTTTTAAAGATAGCTGCATCAGAAACTATGTCTTTAGTCTTGGCAGAATCTTATAGGCAATAATTGCGCCGGCAATAAGAACCAACCAGAATATTGTAAAGTTTATTATCCTAAACGCCAGCAGAAACATATTCACCAATAAGACTATAGCAATAAAGGCTGCGAATAACCTGGTTTTCATAATCAAATATGAGGATTACCACTATAAAAAGTCTTTGGCAAAAATCTGGCAAAATCAAAAAGTATTTAAACACGCTTCATCTAAAATTTAGTTAGAAGTGATAATAAAATGGGGTTGTTAAATCTGTTTAGGTCAGGTGATACTATTCTTAAGGAAAAGATTATTTTCACGCAAAAGGCAAGAATAATGTCTCTTGAAAAAGAGGTTGGTGAACATAAACAGCTGACAAAATCAAGAGAAGATGAGCTAAGGGAGGCAAGGGCGAACTTTGAAAGAGCAAAGGAAAGGTTAGTTGACCAGATTGTTGATTTAAGCGACAAGTTTGCTGATTTAAACCACAGCATGGTAGGATTAGCCAACGAGCTTAAGGTCCAGCTGACGACTGCTTTGAACGGGGCTCAGTTGATTGAAAGAAGGCAAAAAGGCAAAAAAAATAAATAGCTGAATCTTAGCATTCTTTATGTTTTTTGACGCGTTTATCAACGGGATTTTGCGCTTTAGTGGGGAGTTTCCTGTTCTTTTCTGGTTTTTGATTGCCTTGTTCAGCCTGGTTATTCTTGTAAAAGCGTCTGATATGCTGCTGTTTGGGATTGCCGGCTATGCAAAGAAGTTTGGTATTTCAGAGTATGTTATTGGAATTTTGGTTGTGTCAATAGGAACTGCATTGCCCGAGCTGATGGCTGCTGTTATAGGCACGTTGAGAAATGACAGCGGTATTGTTTTAGGCACTGCAATCGGCTCTAACCTGTTTAAGGCTCCTGGTATTGGCATTGTGCTGCTTGCTGTTGGGGCAATATCATTAAAATCAGGCAGGATTAAGGGCCGCACAGCATTTCTGTCAGCGGTTATGGTTATACTGCCATTAATTTTTCTTTTAAATGGCATACTATCAAGATTTGAAGGGGGTATTCTGTTAGCGGCCTATCTAGCTTATGCTTACATTGAATGGACTGGTGGTGCGAAGCTTGGCAGGCTTAAGTCAGTCCCTATTAAATTTGTTCTGAAGGATATGCTTATCTTTTTAGGCAGCTTAGCTGCTTTATTGCTTTCTGCCAGATGGCTTGTTTTTTCATTATTGCAGCTATCTGAAATATTTGGTATACCTACATTAATAACCGGCCTTGTTATTATTGGCATAGGCGCGTCAATTCCTGAAATAAGCCTGCAGATAAGGTCTATCAAGCTTAAACAGCCCAACCTTGCTTTAGGTAATGTGCTGGGTGCTTTTATTGCAAACTCAACATTTGTGTTGGGGATTGCGGCGCTTATTAATCCGATTAGCATGCCTTTTTTCAGGATGCTAAACCCGTTTATTTTTTCGTTTATTGGTGTTTTGGCTTTTCTAGTTTTTTGCAGGGCAAAGAAGCTCACAAGAGTTCATGGCATGGTATTCCTGTTAATTTACCTGATTTTTGTTTTAGTGGAATTTTTGTAACCGCCATCTTTATAAGAATATTGCCATTTGCACTATTATGCCCTGCTACACAAAATTTACAGTAAATGCAAACGATTTTCCAGCCAATCTCGAAAAACTGCTGAGAAAGCCAAAGAATCAGAATGCAGTCGAGCATCCACTAGCCCCGTATGTTGCAACTAACTTAATCCCAAAGGAAGATATATCAGTTCTCATGCTTCAGGATTTTAACCTCTTATGTACAAAATACCTATGCAACGACCCAAGTCGTTTTTCTGAGTTTTTTGGAATGTATATTGCTATACCGCACATATGGGCCAGTCCACTCAGCACTTATTATGTCGAAGTACTTTTGAAGAATAATTATCAGATTAAAAATGCCGAGCTTGGCTCTGATTTGATTTTAATGCCGGAGGAAAGGCCGCGATATCTCTCATTCGTTCACGAATACCTGCACGCTGTTTTTAATCATCTGCCTGAAAATACAATAAGCGAGATTGAACAGTCAGCGCTTGACTCTTATTCCTCCATAGACGCACTGCTTTCTTTTATAGGGCTGAAAAGAGAGGAGGTTTACACAAAATCCTGGCCTAAAAGATTGATGCTTTTTGACCTCACCAGGCAAAAACGGCTTAGATGCCTTGATGAGTTTATTGCTCATTTTTTTACAACAAACAGGCGCGGCCAGCGATACAGCCCAGAATGCCTTCCTGAAGCTTTTAAAAAAACCTTAAGTGATGTGGGGTATAACATACGCAATCCGCCAGAGCAATTTCTTATTCGACAACCCTAGTTAAAACAACTTATTAAGCTCAATACCGCCCCCCCTCCCCCATCTTTATAAACATCTGGTGTCTACCAACGCCTATGCCTGAGGAAGAGTTTTACAGCGAGTTAATCCAGTACATCAAAGCAAAAAAACCCTCTAAAGACATTCTTTCAAAATACAAAAACAAGCTTTGCCTTAAGCATAATATTACCGCTATCCCAACAGACATACAGATATTTTTGCATGCGGATAAGAAGGATATCACAATACTTAAGAAATATCTACAGACAAAGCCTGTCAGAACAATGTCTGGAGTGTCTGTGGTTGCAATCATGACCAAACCAAGGCAGTGCCCGCACGGCAGTTGTACCATGTGCCCGTCAAAGGTGAAGGAGGGGGTTCCAAAATCGTATACTGGAGAGGAACCGGCAACCAGGCGTGCGATAAGAAACAATTTTGACCCATATTTGCAGGTAGTTAACAGGCTTGAGCAATATGTTGTAAGCGGCCATAACTTTGACAAGATAGAGCTTATTATTATGGGCGGGACTTTCCTGGACTTTCCCCGCAGCTACAAGCAGTCATTTGTTGCCTATGCATTCAAGGCATTAAATGATTTTTCAAAAATGTTTTTCAATTCACGCAATGAATTGGATTTTCAAAAGTTCAAGACGTTTTTTCTGCTTCCAGGCAATATAAATGACCAAAAAAGGGCTGACATAATCCGCGAGAGGGTGCTAAAGCTCAAGAAAAAGGGCGGCGCATCGCTTGAAAAAGCACAGGCGGAAAATGATAAGCGGTCATTGATTAAGTGTGTTGGGCTTACGGTTGAAACAAGGCCAGACTATGGGAAGCTAAAGCACGGCAATGAAATGCTGGAGTTAGGCTGTACAAGAGTTGAATTAGGTGTGCAGTCAGTCTATGACCATGTTCTGAAGCGAATTAAGCGAGGTCATACATTAAAGGATACAATTGAGTCTATTCGCACTTTAAAGGACCTTGGGTTTAAGCTTAACTTTCACTATATGCTTGGCCTGCCTGGCGTTAACAAAAGAGGTGAGTTTAAGGGATTGATAGAGATATTCAAAAACAAGGATTACAAACCTGATATGCTTAAGCTGTATCCCTGTGTTGTTGTTAAGGATTCGAAGCTTTACAAGGACTATCTGGCGGGCAACTATAAGCCAATAAGTTTACAAACTGCGGTTGAGCTTCTTGCAAGATTCAAAAAGTTTGTCCCAAAATACTGCCGCATAATGAGGGTGCAGCGGGATATTCCATCGTTTATGATAGAGGCAGGGGTGGATAAGACCAACTTAAGGCAGTATGTGCATGAATACATGCAGCGCCATGGCTGGCGATGCTCCTGCATCAGGTGCAAGGAGATAAGCAACAAAAAAAAGATTGGAAAACTATTCCTGAAAAGAATGCACTATCCATCATCTTATGGAACTGAGTATTTTATCTCAGCAGAAACAAAAGAGGCTTTGGTAGGATTTTGCAGATTGCGAATGCCATCACGCAATCTAAGAAGGGAAATAACAAAAGACAGTGCCTTGGTGCGGGAGCTTCATGTTTACGGGCCGGCTGAGCGCATTGGTGAGGCAGGGGAGAGCTCGCAGCACAGGGGGCTTGGGAAGCAGCTTATGAAGATAGCAGAGGATACTGCAAGGGAAAACAGCAAAAACAAGGTTGTTGTCATCTCAGGCATAGGCGTCAGAGGCTACTACAAAAACCTCGGCTATAAGCTTGAGGGGCCGTATATGGTTAAACGGATTTAGCTGTAAGTGTGGATAATTCTTAGTTGACTCTTTCCAGCGTTTAAGGCAGAATACGTGTTGGCTTTTCATAAGCCTCTCGGCCGTAATGATAGTCACAATATTTGCAGTTTTTAGCTGGCTGCGGTTTGCGGCCCATCAGCAGAAGAACTGCCTCCTCAAACAGTTTTTTGGCATCATCGGCATTTGTCTGCACCTGTACCAGTTTTGTATTAAACAGAATCCCATTCCTTCCTACACTATTAGGATAGTAAAAAAGCAGGTAAGCGTAATTCATTGTTTTCTGGTTGTTCTCCCGCAATAAAAAGTTGTAGATATTAAGCTGGTCCTGATAATAGCTGGGGGTATTACTCTTTAAGGGAAATCCCCTTGTTTTGAAATCCAGCACAATAAGGTTGTCATCAGAGTCCTGTAAGACATCATCAAGCGCTCCTTTTAGTATGTTATTATGCTTGTCTTTCCATGCAAGCCCTCTTCTTCCATCCCGCCATATGTTAAGCAAATGCAGGTCTGGAAACAATTTTGCATAGATTCCCTCGCGTTTCAACTCTGGTGGTAGTTTTCCCTGGTGGCGGAAGTTGTCAAAATGTGCTTTAAGGATTTTATCCATTCCAATAGCAATTGACCCCATTATTTCTGTCGGCCTTTTATAGCGCGTGTTTTGATTCAGCCAGAAGCATAGCGGGCATTCCCTTAATGTTTTTAATGCCGTGTAGGATAATTTGATTATATCTGAAGACATTTTTACCAAGCAACAGCTAACTAGGATTATTTAAGTATTTTTGCTTTTGTTGGTATTCCTGTTCGGCTCAGTAGAAAATGTCCTTGTCAATAGCGCCAATGTTGTAGGCGATCAAC
>CAZGZA010000044.1:0-4548 GCA_964529655.1 uncultured Methanosarcinales archaeon
CCCTGTTTGCTAATGCTAACAGGGGTTATAGTTATTAAGACTTTCTACTGAGCCTAAGCTGTCAATAACTTTATATAGTAACGGACATTAATTTTTATACATCATCTACCGTTACTATATTCGGCAGACATAATCTATTTGGGTAATTATTTATGTCTGCCGTTATATTTTGCACAGAGACTGATAAATTTTTACGCCATTCTCATCGTACACTTCATTAAAGCATCTTTCATTTCCGGTAAAGGCAAGCTCATCTATCTGAAATGCCAGCTTTGTTAGCCTGGAAAACAGGATATAGTCAACATTATATTTGTTCAGAAGCTCAATTGCGCGCGTCTCATAGGGTGCGGTATAAATCGTTTTCACATCAGCAAAGATTGTATCGCTATTCTGAATTGAAATAAAATCAGAGTCAATCACATTTTTTCTCGCAGCAACCAGGGTTATAAGATTTCCCTCCTCAACACTGCCAACTATCACAGAGTCTGGCGGGCTATGCTCTTTTATCCATTCTAAGGCAATGATGATAGTGTCTGTCTGGGAATTGGCATTTTTTTGCGCAATGACAACTGCTGGTATCGCAGAGGTGAGGACAAAAGATATTATAACACTAACCCTAAAGATGTTAGCCCATCCGGATATTTTTGTTGTTTGCAGATATTCCATAAATCGTTTGTAGTACATGCCATATAACAGCACAAGAATTATCCCTAAAAACATCAAGCCAACCCTAAGCTCGATAAGCCTAAACCAGAGAGGGCAGCTGGCCGCCATTGCAAATCCTATTAGGAGGTACATATCCCTGTTTTTTTGCCGCAGTAGGCACCTCCAGATTATGACCAAACCATACAAAAAAGGGATTATTCCCACCCAAATGATGACCTGCACGATGGTTACTCTGGAGAAGTACGCCGCTATTATTTCTTTTGGAATATTCTGCCATATAATAGAAGGGCCGTATGTTAGCAGTGCATTTTTGTAAATGATAAACTGGCTCCATAATACAAAAAAGATTGAAAAGAGCGCAACCTCCACCTCTTCCCTTGGAACGGCCATATTTTCCAGTTTCATAATCAACAGGTAAAACAGCAGGCCAGCCACAAAAATGATAACCGAGGGGTGCAGAAAGGAAAACAAGCCTAAGGTTATAACATAAGGATAAACCCATCGCCTCTCAGCTATCTGGAGGTAGCAATATATCAAAAAAACTGTTAGTGGCACAACAAGAGAATATACCGTTAATGAGTTTACTGTTGCAACAAAAAAGATAGGGATAAACCCCGAAATGAATGCTGTTAAGAGGGCAACATAGCTGTTCTTTGTGGTTTTTGTGGTTACAAGATAGGCAAGCGGCATCAGCGCCACAGCAAAAAGATTTGGGATAACCTTATATGAATAATTTTTAAAAATAATAGACAGCGCCGCTATGATATAAGCAAAGAGCTGTGAACCCACCCTTATCCTGCCGGAAAAGCTAAGGTTGTCTTCATAGATTGGCTTAAGCGTTTTTTTAATCTGCTCAACCTGCCGTAGCTGCAGATAGCTTTCATCTCCCTGTATTGTGCTGGTCTGAAAGCTGATGTACAGCCTTAGTCCAAGGACAAGCACAACCAGAAAAGCAAGAATAATAATGTCCAGTTTCCTCATGCGAGACAGAAACCCCTTTGGATTTATAAATTTTGGGAGAAAGGTTTTGAATCAGGCCAGAATCCTAAAAAAGCTGTCAAATATTGGATCAGAGGTGCAAACACTGTAAAATCCTGCCTTGACCTGCTTTGCAGTCTGCACAAGCTGTGCAGTATGGACAGACAGCATTTCAAGATATTTCTTTCTGATATAAGGTGAAAGATACACCTTCATTGCTTTTTGTGATTCAGTATCCACAAGCTTGTATTCACCCTCAAGCTTTAGCTTCATCTCATCCTCATCAAGAACCTGCACAAGTTTTATCTGATGGCCCCTGAACCTTGCCAGCACCTCTTTAAGCTGGTCAGTGCCATAAAGGAAGTCAGAAATTAAAACAATATAGGAACGGGAGTTTATCCGTTTATAATAGTCAGCAAGGGATTTTGCCAGATAAGTCTGTCCCTTTGCCTTTTTTTCGTTCAGGTAATCAACAATTGCGGCAAGCTGTTTTTTTCCCTTTCTTGGCCGGAACAAGTCCAGTTTGTCAGAAAATGTGCTTAGCACAAATTTTTCATTGTTGCGCATGGCCATGTACGCAAATCCAACTCCAAGCATTGCTGCGTATTCCGCCTTTGTAAACTTTTTCCCAAATCCCATTGATGCGCTGAAGTCAACTATTATGTGGATTGTCAGATTTCTTTCCTCATCATAGCGCCTGATAAAGAGCTTGTCGCTTCTGGCATAGACCTTCCAGTCTATCTTTCTGAAGTCATCGCCGAACACATATGGTGTAAAATCTTTAATGACTAAGCCCTGTCCTCCGCCAATGGATTTTCTTTCCCCAACATAGCTTGAGGTCACTCTCTTATTTAGGACCAATACCATCTTGTTAAGCTGCTTCAAAAAGCTTGTGTCAATCATGGCTATCTTATCAGTGTTTTAATTATAGCATCCCCATCCAGATTTTGCCTCTCTGCTTCAAAGCTGAGAATGAGCCTATGCCTTAAAACCGGGAAGGCCATTGCATTAATATCCTCTTTTGTTACATATTTGCGGCCGTCCAATAGCGCCCTTGCCTTTGATGCAAGAATAAGGCCTATCGATGCCCTCGGTGATGCTCCGTACTCAATTATATCCTTTTTTGTTCTCGTCTTTGTAACAAGCTCAACAACATACTTCTTTAAGTCGTGAGAGACAGGGACCTGTCTTGCGTAGCCCTGCAAATGGAGAATGTCTGTCTTGTTTATTATAGGCTTGAGCTGCGGTGTTTTCAGCTCCTCTGCATAAAGATCAACAATTTTTAGCTCATCATCAAATTTAGGGTAGTCAATCTTAATCTTAAGCAGGAACCTGTCTGTTTGCGCCTCTGGCAGGGGATAGGTTCCCTCCTGCTCAATCGGATTTTGTGTGGCAAGCACAAAAAACGGCTTTTCAAGCTCAAATGTTCTGTTTCCAACAGTAACCTGCTTTTCCTGCATTGCTTCTAATAAAGCTGACTGGGTTTTTGGAGTCGCCCTGTTTATTTCATCGGCAAGGACGATATTTGCAAATACAGGCCCTGGCTGGAATCTGAACGCTCGGCTCTTGACGCCCTCCTCCAGAATATAGGTGCCGGTTATATCCGCCGGCATTAAATCAGGGGTGTTCTGGATTCGTGAAAACTTCAAATCCATAAGCTGTGCTATTGTCTTGACCGCCAATGTTTTGGCAAGACCTGGATATGACTCAAGCAGGGCGTTTGCGTCGCATAAGATAGCTATCATCACCTGCCTCAGCATCTCCTCCTGGCCCACTACCACCTTTTCTATTTCCTTGAACAGAAAATCAAAGGATTTTTTTATGTTTTGAGTTGAAACCATTTTTTATCACCTTTTTATTTTATTTTTGCAATCTTGCTAAAGTACCTCTTGACAATCTCCTTGTTTTCCTTTGGAATCTTTTCATCAAAAGATGCATCGCTTGAAGCGGTAATATCCTCCGGGAAGGGTGAGGTTTCCTCAAAAACCCTATCGGGAATGTCTCGTATATCATCAATATTGATTTCGCTCATTGAGGGGGTTATCTGCAAATTAAGCTGTTCATCCCCTAGCTTAACAATGCTTTCATCTCCCCATATATCCTCATTAACTGCGCTGTCTGCCTTTTCATCATCTGTCTCCAGGAAGATGTCATCTCCCGCATCCAGCTTTATATCTTTCAGCTCCTTCACCAAGATTTTATAGTCCAGCATCTGGAGGTTGAGAGAGGTTACAAGGATTATTGAAAATGAGAGCATTGCCATTAGTATTATCTCCCGCCACAGCTTTTTGAACGGGACAAAATCAGAGATTCTTATAAGGGGCATAAGCCTCAGCACATCCTCCTGCAATCCATCAACCAGCTCATTTTCCCTGTAAAGGTTGTCTGCAGCTGTTGTGAGCTGGTATTTAAGCTCAGGCACTTTGCCCTCAACATGCCTTAGTTTTATCCTGTTGAATTTTTTAGTGGTGTGCCTGACTGCGAATATGCCAAAGGGTATAAATGACAGCCCCCATGGCAGCGCGAAAATCATGCAGACAAGCAGGCCGATAAGAAAAATTAGAAGGCTATCCAGAATAATCTCACAGAAGGTAATATTGTACATAGCCTGTTTCAGCTCCCTTAAAGCAAGAATGATTTTTTTCAACTGCAGCCACCAAGCGTCTGGCACTGTTGCCTGAAATAATCCACATCCTCCTCTGCATTATCCAAATCGCGCTGCAGGCTGCGTATCTCCTCATCAAGCTGCGCTATCTTTGCGCGTTCGTACGCCAGGTCGCTTTCAAGGCCGCTTATTCTGGTTTGAGTGTCAGAAAGCTGTTTGGATATTGCCTGGTTCTGGCTCTCCAGCTCAAACTTTGTTTTTTCAAGCTGCTCATTGTCAGACCTTATTTCTGTATATTT
>CAZGZA010000044.1:4558-6556 GCA_964529655.1 uncultured Methanosarcinales archaeon
TTTGCGTAAAACTTTCCTCTCTGGCAGCCTTTAATTCAAGATCCTGTTTCACCCTTTCAAGCAGTTTTATCTTTGTTTCAAGCTCATTTTCAATGTTCTTTAACGCCAGCACCTTATCGTTATATCTATGGTTGACTCTTTGCATTGCTGACTGGTAAAAGACAGTGGCGCCAACAAGAAAAGCTATGCTTATAACTATCAAAAATAGAAGTACAAGATTGGCGTTTCTGTTGATAAAAGCCATGCTACTTTCCTGTGGTTATATAGCATTAGGCATTTAAAAATCTAGCGAAAGGCTTTAAAGCAGAGTGAGAAATTCAGGCACCTTGAAAATTTTGGGTTGCTCATCCCCTAAGCTTATTTCCAGTAGATATTGTCATGATGGTCATAATCCTCAAAAGAGACGGTTTTGTTCTGATGGTTTATTTTAAACACCAGTACAAAATGCCCAAGATGAGTCCTATTAAGGCCCTTCATATCATGGGTCAGGAATTTGTAGCTGTGAGTTGGCTCTGCTAAAATCGAATCCATCTTTTTGCGAATCTGGGAGTATTCAACAGGATTTTTCCTCCTGAGTTTAGCTAATTTTTTTGTGATTTCCTCGCTATAGAGGTCTTTGTACATCACATTACCTCTTTTTCAAATTCCTCTCTGGAAAGATGTTTTCCGCTTATTATTTTAGCTAATTTTGTTTTGTAGTCAGGCCTTAATTCCGGTTCCAGCGCTGTTTGCTCGTACTCCAATACAACCATATTTATTGCCTGGGATTTATCCTTCAGGCCAAACTTTGCCTTTACAATGTTTAAAACCCTGTTTATATGTTCATCAATATTTATTACAGCTTGTACCATATTATATCACATATATAGATGTATACGCCGTATATATAAAGGTTTTGACAAAATTTGGCAAAATATCCTTTGAACCAGCACTCTTGCACAACAATAGCCTCTATTTCTGTTTCAGTGTGATGTTGTCCATTCATAAGGTGCAAGGAACAGCCAAAATATATAAAATTGCGCAGTTTATAGTAGATTACTGTATTAAGCGTAATAAAACTACGCTTAATACATGTTAGTTGCAATTTTCAAAAATTCTAACAAACTTTTAAATAGAAAAGAATTTACTTTTTTAAATATGGTATCAAATGAATCAATTGTCAAAATAATAGAACCATCTAAAGAAATATTCGAACTTATTGCCTTCTACAAAAAATTAATACAAAAAGCACTCCCTAATTGTAAGATTACTCTTATCGGATCGTTTGCAATTCCAATGTGTGGAAAAGAAGAATTTGATTTATTAATTGAAGTTGATGATGTGAAAAATTCTCAAAGATTAATTAAAGAAAATTCTCAAAATAGAATTGGAATTGGACCAATCGTAGATGGAGAAGGTTTTTGCAGAAGTAAAAAAAGATTTGGTATTATTTGTGAATTACATATTGTTCCAAGAAACCATAAGAAAATTAAGCAATACCTTGATTTAATTGACAAACTAAAATTAAATCCTAAACTCGTTGAAGAATATAGCAACTTGAAACGATCTTTAGATGGTTCTTTGGAAAAAGAATACAAAAAAGAAAAAAGTAAATTCTTAAGAAATCATAATCTGATTTAGAATTTTTGAAAACTTCTCCGCTTCGCCTCGACCACGTTGTACTCTCGCCTATCGGCTCGGGGCAATTAACAGGAATTTAACGGTTCCGAAACCTTGCAGGTTTCTCCACCCAAATTTATTTTTCGAGGTCGGAATTTTGTGGGTTGCCTCAAAATTCCTCCGCTCTGAAAAATCAACTTCGTTAAATTCCGATGTTAAACTCAATTCAAATAATCCTATGAAAGTGTTTCCTCAATCTTTGTGATAAACTCTTCTGCATCAGCCAAAGCACTTACCGCATTCTCTCTTGAAATGCCGGGGGTGGCATCATATTGAGCAGCTTCTCTTTTTGTTTTTGTCTGAATCAGCTTATTTATCAAATCCTCACTCAACGTATAG
>CAZGZA010000045.1:0-5407 GCA_964529655.1 uncultured Methanosarcinales archaeon
ACCAAAAATCCCTAAGATTTTTGAGTGTTTTCGTTAAAAGTTTGGTGAATATCCCTTCAGGTCCGTTAGTCGTTCAAATACATTTCGCAGAGGTGGCCAAGCGGCTAAGGCGGTTGGCTGCAACCCAACTAATCGAGGGTTCGAGTCCCTCCCTCTGCTTTTTTTAGTTCAAAATAATGGCAAAACTGATTATAAAAAAAGAAAAAAAAGAGTATGTAGCAGAGCTTAATAAAGAGGTAACTATTTCTGAATTCAGCCAGTACTATGTTCAGGATACAAACAAAGATTTTCACAGCAAATACGGAATGATACCAAAGAGCAAACTTAAAAAAAATGGCAAAGTTTTAAGCGACCTCAAAAAGGAATTTGTTATTATTGACCCTGATTTTATTGATTCTTACAAAAGAATCAGCCGGCTGGCACAAATGCCTCTTCCAAAGGATATTGGGCTGATAATAGCAGAAACAGGCATTAACAAACAATCAAGAGTGGTGGATGCAGGCGGAGGTTCAGGGGGCATTGCCTGCTTTTTGGCAAATATATGCAAAGAGGCAGCCAGCTATGAAATAAAAAAAGAGCATTATGAAGTGCTGAAAAAAAATAAGGAGTTCCTTGGATTAAAGAATCTCACAGTTAAAAACAAGGATGTCACGCAGGGTATTGATGAAAAGAATGTTGACTTAATTGTGCTGGATATGCCAAGCCCGTGGAATGCTTTAGGCGCAGCTGAACAGGCTCTGAAGGTTGGCGGATTTTTAGTTATTTATTCTCCAACAATAAATATGATAATGGACTTTGCAAATGCTATGAGCAACAAGGAAAGCTTTATTGTAGAAAAAACAGTGGAATTAATCAGCAGGGAATGGAAGGTTGAAAGGATGAGTGTAAGGCCAAAATCAAAGGCAACAGTTCACTCAGGATTTTTGATGTTTACCAGAAAAATATTGTAAGATTGCTACGCCCCACCACTGCTCTCTCCCTTGATAATACCTGCAGCAATTATATGAGCAATTCTCAGGGGCTCGGGAATAAAAGACTTTGTAGAGGTTTTCTCCACAATCTGCCTTGCAGCATCAAAGCTGATGCCAATATGCTGGATGTAGATGTGCCCAACCTTTTGAGGTATACCTGCATTTTTCAAAAGCCGGATTTTACGCTCCATACCCAGCCTTGTCAAAACCTTTGTTATAACCTCAAAATCAGGAAAGTTTCGCATAACAACAATAACAGGAATAGCTGTTTTCTGAAAGAGCATTTTAACATCAACCACATTAAATCCCCCCATGGCAATGCCATCCAAAAGAATAGCTTGAAGCTGCGGCTTAAACTTTGATTTGGCAATTATAGCCACAAGCTTTTTTGTAGCGTCAGAGCCGTCAACCTCAACCTTAGTTGACAAAACTCCATCCAGCCACTCACCGCCACGAAAAACCGTTCCAACAACCAAAACATGCCTGTCCTTAAATTTATTGAAAGGAGCATCATCTATACCGATAAATCTGGCCTCTTTTTTAAAATTCATAGACTATAAATTAATAATACTTATATATAATCCCTGTGTTCTGACAGTTTGATGTGCGGCATAATCGGCTACAAAGGAAACAGAAAAGCCAGCAAACTACTGCTTGCCGGGCTGAAACGACTGGAATACAGAGGCTATGATTCTGTTGGAATGGCAGTCATCAACAAAGAACAGATAACTCTAAAAAAAGACATAGGCAAAGTTGAGGAAACAGCCAAAAAACTTGGATTTGAGGACATGGGGGGAACAATTGGCATTGCACATACAAGATGGAGCACTCACGGCAAATCCAGCAAAGAAAATGCGCACCCCCACCTCTCAAACAACGGCAAGATAGCGGTTGTGCACAATGGTATAGTTGAAAACTACCGGGAATTAAGGGCATTTCTTGAAAATAAAGGATTTAAATTCAAAAGCGAAACAGACAGCGAGGCCATACCAATATTAATTGAGCACTATCTTAACACAGAAAAAGATACACCTCTTGCCTTCAGAAAAGCGTTATTAGCGCTCAAAGGAAGCTATGCCCTGGCAATGGTGCTGCAGGATGAGCCGAGAATATTCTTTGCACGGGAAAACTCGCCTTTAGTAATAGGCATACAAACCTCCAATGGAAATGCAGCTGGGAATGAATCCGGGAATGAAACTAAGATTGGGAATGAATTTTTTATAGCATCAGATGTTCCTGCTTTTTTAGAACAAACAAATAAAGTGGTTTATCTGGATGACGGCGAATATGGATATGCCGACAGCCAACTTCATGTTTTTCACACAAAAACAAACAAGGAAAAAAACAAAAAGATTGATATAATAAACTGGACAGTGGAACAGGCACAAAAACAAAGCTACCCTCATTTCATGCTTAAGGAAATCAATGAGCAGGCTGAAACAGTCAAAAAGGCAGTTGAGCAGCCAGCCGAGCTTATTAACAGAGCAACTGAAAATATTAAGGATGCGTTTGGTGTTTTTTTGGTTGGATGCGGAACAAGCTACCATGCATGCGTATCAGCCAGCTATCAGTTCAGCCACATTGCACATAAGCATGTAAATGTTGTGCTGGCATCTGAATTCAGGAATTATGAGGAGTTTTTAACAGATAAAACCTTAATTATTGCGGTTTCGCAATCAGGAGAGACAGCAGATTTGCTGGATGCAGTAAAAACCGCAAAAAAGAAGAGCAGCAAAATTATGTCTATTGTTAATGTAATGGGCTCAACACTGCAGAGAATAAGTGATTTAAGCATAATGATGCGCAGCGGGCCTGAAATATGCGTTGTAAGCACAAAAAGTTATACAGCGCAGCTTGCAATATTACTGCTTTTGGCGTATTCCACGGCTGGAAAATTAGATGAAGGAAAAAAACTGATTATAAAAACCGGGGAGCATATCAAAGAGATAATTGAACAGAATACAGAAAAAATTATAGAACTTGCGGAAAAAACAAAAAAAGCAAACAGCTACTTCCTGATTGGGAGGGATTTAGCATACCCCTCAGCTCTTGAAGGCGCATTAAAGCTAAAAGAAACAAGCTATATCCATGCAGAGGGGTTTGCCGGCGGAGAGCTAAAGCATGGCACAATCGCACTAATTGAAAAAAACAGCCCGGTAATCATCCTCTCAACCGAGACGACCAGAGAGACAATAAGAAGCAATGCAGAGGAGATAAAAGCAAGGGGCGGCTACATAATTGGGGTTGGGCAGGAACCGGACAGTGTATACAATTTTTTTATTGAAACCCCTGAGCTTGGCCAGACAAACCCTATAGCAATGATTGTGCCAATACAACTTTTAGCATACTATCTGGCGGTAAAAAGGGGCTGCGATGTTGACAAGCCAAGAAATCTGGCAAAATGCGTGACTGTAAAATGAATAGAAAAAAGATTGTAGTAATTGGCGGAGGAACAGGGAGTTTCACTGTCCTAAGCGGTTTGAAAGAATACCTCCATCTGGAGCTGACTGCAATAGTAAACATGGTTGATGACGGGGGAAGCACCGGCATTTTAAGAGATGAGCTTGGAGCACTGCCTCCCGGAGATATAAGGCAGTGTTTAGTGGCACTGTCAGAATCCAGCGAATTAATGCGGGATTTGATGAATTTCAGATTTGAAAATGGAAGCCTAAAGGGGCATAGTTTTGGAAATCTGCTTATAACCGCACTTGAAAAGACAACAGGCAGTTTTGAAAGGGCTGTTGATGAGGTTGGAAAAATACTGGCAATCAGGGGAGGAGTTGTTCCGGTAACAATAACCAAATGCCGGTTAGTGGTTGAGCTAATAGGTGGGGAGCTAATCTACGGGGAAAAAGCAATTCGTGAGGCTGACTTGACAAACCGCATAAAAAGAATCTTCCTTAATCCGCCAGCAATGGCAACCAAAAAAGCGCTGGACGCAATAAAAGAGGCGGATTTAATTATTGTAGGCCCTGGTGAAATCTACACCAGCCTGATACCCAATTTGCTGGTAAGCAAAATCAGGGAAGCCATCATGGAAACCCACGCAAAAAAAATGCTTATAGTGAACTTAATGAATAAAAAGGGGAAAACAGACGGGTTTGATGTTAAAGATTATACAAGCGAGATTGAAAAATATATCACGCCAGGAATTTTTGATTATATTTTGTACAATACTGAAAAGCCGCCGATAGAGCTATTAGAAAGGTATACTCTTGAGGGAGAGATTGTCGGTTATGGCAAAGATACACAAACAAACCCGAGATGCATCCAAATAAAAGCATTTCATCCAGAGCTGAAAGCAGTATCAAAAGGGGATTTACTAAAAAGAGACCTCATAAGGCATGACAGCAGGCGGCTGGCTGAAACAATAATAAGCTTAGTTTAACGGAAATGAAAGCGATAATTCTGGCGGCTGGAGAGGGCAAAAGATTAAGGCCGTTAACCCTGAAAAACCCGAACGTGCTTGTTGAGGTATGCGGAAAAAGCATTCTTGAACACAACCTTGATGCGCTTGATGGCACTGCCGATACAGCAATAATTGTGGTAGGCTATCTTAAAGAGCAAATTATGAACAAGTTTGGATTAAGATACAAAAACATCAAGATTAGCTATGCAATCCAGAAAGAATTGCTTGGAACAGGGCATGCAATAATGCAGGCAGCGCCCCTGCTTAAAGAGGGAGAGGAGTTTATTATCATACCGGGAGATGACTTATTCTCCAAAGAGGATATTAAAAGATGCGCAAACCATAACTACAGCATTCTTACTGCCGAGGCAGAGCATCCGGAACAATTTGGTGTAATAGAAGAGAAAGAGGGCATCATTGTTGGGATAGAGGAAAAGCCTGAAAATCCAAAAACCAATCTTGTAAGCACAGGATTATGGAAAATGGACACAAAAATAATTGGCTTAATGAAAAAACAGGAAAAAACAAAAAGAAACGAATACGAAATAACAAGTGCGCTGGCAGAATTAATCAAAACAGAAAAGGTATATTGTGAAAAAGTCAGGGGGTACTGGATTCCAATAAACAGCCTGGAACAGCTTGAAAATGCAAGAGGTGTGATGGAAAGGTATACGGAAGGCTAGTTCGTGAGTCTTTAACTTTTTAGGGATTGAAAACAGGAAAAGTGTATGTTTAGTTCTTGCTGGATTGTTTGAAAGAGATGGTTTCTTAGTGTGTAGGTGTTTCCTTGCATTGCGTAGGCGTTCCATCCTTGAAGCGCTTCTTGAATATCTGCGAGGCTTATACATTTTGTTTTGTAGGGTTCAAGCATTTCTTTCAGTTTGCTGCAGATTTTTCTGATGTTTCTTTGCAGGATTAATTTGTGATGATAAAACATTCTAAAGCCAAGAAATGAGATTCCCCTATTTAGTGGAATTATTTTGCATTTGTCTTTAGTGAAATGGCTGGTGCGAACGCTGCTGCCCAC
>CAZGZA010000045.1:5417-6513 GCA_964529655.1 uncultured Methanosarcinales archaeon
AACATATCTGATGTAATATTTTGTTTTTAGCCGGTGCTTGATGAACTGGTCTAGCTCATTTAGGTAGATGTTTGCGAAGAACTGGCTTGTCCAGTTGCCTAAAGGCATTCCCTTGCCAGGCATTACTGAAATATAATTATTAAGAATGGCCTTTGTTAGGAACAAGACTTTTTCATCTTTTATCCTTTTAGTGATAATGTTCAGGAGTGTTTGGTGGTCTACTGTATAAAAATAGTGTTTAATGTCCGCCTTGAATGCATAGCCTTGAACGTCGTTGGCATTTCTTGCGTTATAGATTAGTCTGCCATTTTTAGTGGCTTTTTTCAGGAATTTGTTGAAACGTTTGATTGCCGGCAGAGTTCCTTTACCTCGTCTGCTTGCATAGCTGTCGTGGATGAATCTTGGTTCAAAAATTGGCTGCAAGATATTTATTAAAGCGTGATGAACTATTCTGTCTTTGAATTGGCTTACACAAATGGTTCTTGTTTTTGGTTCTCGCAGAATAAACTTTTGCAGAGGTTCTGGCTTGTAAGTTTGTGTCCTGAGTTCTTTCATCAATAAGCATAAATTTAGTTGCCAATGCTCCTCAAACTCTTGGACTGCAGGCATGCCTGTTTTGCGGCGTTTAGCTTTTTCATAAGCACTCTTGAGGTTTTCAAAAGAACAGAGTTTATTGTAAAGTTTTTTGTAAGTTTTCATTACTAAAGCCCCTAACAGTCAGGAGAAAAGCTATTCCACGCGAAGCCCTATTGTTGTAGTTGTAGCTATTGACATTGAACCTGTTGTTGAAGTTGCCACGAGCCACAGGCCGCACTCAGTAGCCCTGCACACCCTTAAATTTATCACTACCTTTCCAAGACGTTCGCTCATTGCTGAGTTACCAGTTGTCAAGGTTGTATTTCATACCAAACGCCTAGTTTTAGGACTTTTTGGCTTGATGGCAGGACGTGTAGTCCCCTCCTGACCTAGGTTGCAGGATATACACTATGCAACCTTTGTATGTTAGGGATAATAAAGAAGAAAAAGAAGCAATTTAAAAACTCTTCCACCTGCATTTCCTATGGAAAAAAATTTTGCGCGACTAACGACGTACCCC
>CAZGZA010000046.1:0-6433 GCA_964529655.1 uncultured Methanosarcinales archaeon
AACACTGGCTGCTTTAATCTTAATCTTGCAGATGATGTTGACTACTGGCCTGCTCTCGGTGTGCGCCGTGTTAGTTAGTAGTTGGTAGTAGGTAGTTCGTAGTACTACTAACCGTTTAAACTACCAACCACAAACTAGAATCATGCCCCAAGCTGCCCTGCTTTTAATCCCTTTCTTTGCACTATCTGCTGGATTACCTTTTGCTGCAGCTCTCCCGGCAGCCTTTCAAACATCTGGTCAACCAGTGATGATGAGCCCCTGCCCTCTGTTGCAGACCTTAGGTCAGAGCTCCATCCGAGCATTTCAGCTACTGGCATTTTTGCTTTTAGTATTACCCTTTCTTTTTCCTGGTTTAAGTCTATCAGCTGGCCTCTTTTGGTGCTGACGAGTTTTGTCAGCTCTCCGGTGTAGTCTAGCGGCGCTTCAATCTGGGTAATTTGTTTTGGTTCATAGATTACAGGGCCGGCCTGCATTATTGCTGTGCGTATGCTTTCCCTTATTGCAGGGTACATCTGCGCAGGCCCTCGGTGAATGGCATCTTCATGCAGTTTGCAGTCAATAAGGCTAACCCGCATTTTAATGCAGGGTTCCCGGGCAAGCGGCCCTGCATTCATTACATCCTCAAACATGTCCAGCACCATTTCTAGTATTTCATTGATATAGACAATGCCCCTGGTTTCATCCAGGAGTATGCATCCATGATGGATGTCTTTGATGTTTAATGCTGTTTTGTTGTCCCATCCTACCGCTACAAGTTTGTCTCTCATTTCGAGGTCTTTCTTCTTTATTCTTCCCCCTCGGATTTCCCCTTTTTTGATTAGTTCGTAGGTTGCATCGTCTAATGGCTCAACCTTAAAGTAAAGCTTGTTGTGTTTGTTTGGTGATTTTCCCTCTGCAATTGGAGATTCTTTTGTTATTGCCTCTCTGTAAACAACAATCGGTGTGGAGGTTTTAACTACTAATCCCTTTTCTGTTTTGATTCTGTCCTCAATAATCTCAAGGTGCAGCTCTCCCATTCCGCTCATTAGGTTTTCCCCTGTTTCCTCATTTATCTCAATTTTGATTGAAGGGTCCTCTTTTGCGACTTTTTTCAGCACCTCTACAAGCTTTGGAAGGTCCTGTGGATTTGTAACCTCAATAGCTTTTGTAATAACTGGCTCAAATATGTGTTTGAACTCCTCAAATGGAGTTTCCTGTTGCTCAGTAAGGGTGTCTCCGGCAAATGTTTGTAGCCCTGCAACCGCAAGAACATTTCCGGCAGGGACCTGTTCAAACGGCTCTGTTTTTATTCCAAGGTACATGTAAACTGACTGGACTTTTTGCATGGATTTGGTGTAGTCGGAATAAATCATCATTCCCTCTCTTAGTGTTCCGCTGTACAGCCTTCCTGCGGCAATCTCTCTTCCGCTTTTTTGGTCAATGGATATTCGCGTAACGCAAAATGCCAGTCTGCTGTTTGGATTGCAGTTGTACATTCCCTTGCCAAACTCGCTTTCCATGTCGCCATGCCATATTCTTGGGATTCTGTATTTTTGCGCTTCAATTGGGTTTGGCAGGTGTGTTATTACTATATCCAGTATTATTTCATACAGCGGTGCATTTTTCCAGAACCAATCCTTCTGCTCTTCAGCTGTCATATTATTGTATGCATTCAGAACATCTTTAAACGTGATATTTTTCTTTTTCATATAGGGCAGTGATAAAGCCCAGTTTTCTCTTGCGCTTCCGAAGGCAACGCTGCCATCTGCGATGTTAACCTGCCATTTGCGGGCATAGTCTGCCTCAGCTATGTCTTCTATTATTTTGTTAAATGCAGTTATTATTTTTATCAGCCTTGCCTGTATTTCTTCGGGCGTGCATTGCATTTCCTTGATTAGCCTGTCTACTTTGTTTATGAATAATACCGGCTTAACCCTTTCCCTAAGGGCCTGCCTTATAACTGTCTCTGTCTGTGGCATTATTCCCTCTGATGCGCAGACCAGCACGATTGTTCCGTCAATCGCTCGCATTGCTCTTGTTACGTTTCCGCCGAAATCAACATGTCCTGGTGTGTCAATGAGATTGATAAGGTACTCTTCATTCTGGAAGTCGTGCGCCATTGATACATTGGCTGCATCAACTGTCAGGAGCCTTGTTTGTTCGTCAAGGTGCTGCCAGGTCATCATTCCTTTTTCCAGGTTTCCGGCTAGTGCAGAGGACATGAGCCCGGATGCTGCAAGAAGGTTGTCTGTCAGCGCTGTTTTGCCGTGGTGGATGTGCGCGCTTGTGCAGATGTTTCTGATATTCTTAGGATTATTGACAATCCTTCGCATTTTGTCAACCATCTTTTCGCCCATTTTTTCACCTAAAATACATGTTTTTCATGCACGGTTGCATAGTTGTATATTTCCTTTTTGTTAAACCAGAGGTTTAACTCCTCCTCTGCCTCTTTTTTTGTTCCAGAGGCATGGACTAGGTTTCTGACTGATTTTCCTTTTTGGTCGCTAGCTTCATAGGAGTGGTGCGCAAAATCTCCTCTGATTGTTCCAGGCTGCGCTGTTCTTGGCTCGGTTGAGCCAACTATCTTGCGGACCAGTTCAACAGCATGCAACCCCTGCAATGCAATTGCAATAACAGGGCCCTCTGTAATAAACTGCTCAAGGCCTGCATAAAATTTTTTGTTAAGATGCGCTGCATAATGCTTTTTTGCAAATTCAGCATCAGCCCAGGCCATTTTCATCCCTACAATTTTTAGCCCGACAGCCTCAAATCGCTGGATGATTCTTCCCGTCAGCTGGCGTTGTACGCCGTCGGGTTTGATTAGTATCAGGGTTGTTTCAATCATTTTTCTGCTGTTTTTTTGCCGCTGCTTTTTCAGCTCTGAACGATTCTGTCCATCCAGTCAGTCTTGGCTTTCTTTTGAGCTTCAGCAGGTTGTTTTCGCATTTGGACGAGCAGAAAAAAAGTATTTTGCCGTCTTTCTTTCCGAACATCTTTCCAGTGCCTGGTTTTAGTTCGTTCTGGCAGAATGAGCATTTCATTGGCCGCCACCCCTTCCTGCTTTATTTAAAGGCCTTGCCTCAATTTCTGTTTCCCGAAGCATGAGTATATCCTTTAGCTGCAATGGCCCTTTGACGTTTCTTCTTATTACCTTGTCTTTATCCCGCCCCTCAAGAATTCTGCATCTGACCTGCTGTGCCTCGCCTCTTGTTCCGGTTCTGCCAATTATTTCCTCAACGCATGCCGGGACAGCGGGTGTAAAGCTTACAACGCCCTTTGCAGTCTCCTCTTTTTTTGGTTCCTCTTGTTTTGCAGCCGCAACAGTTGCCTCGCTAGCTTTTTTTGCCTCTGCCATTTTTATTTGTTTTCCTCAGCCAGCTCTTTTATTATCTTTTTTGCATCCCCCTCTTCGATTATTGCTATAGCCGCTGTTGGCCTATTGATGCCTGCAGCAGCGCCCAAGTCATCCTTGCTGTTAACCTGGAGGCATAATATGCCTTTTTCCTTTGCTAAGAGAGGAATATGCATTACAATCTCGGGTGGAGTAACATCTTTTGCAACAGCAACAAGTTTGGCTGTGCCTCTTTCCAGTGCTTTTGTTGCCTCGTTTGAGCCTCGCTTAAGCTTTCCGGTTGCCTTTGCCAGCTCTATTGCTTCATACACTTTATCATTTGCATCTTTGTTTGCCATAATTGAGCCTCCTCGTGTTTTATAAGGTTTAAGAAAATGATTAAACCTCATATCATCGGTTTTAAGGGATAAAAATTAGGGGCGCTTATATAACTTGCGGTCGCAAGGTACAGTTCAAGTTGCGTGTCTTGGCAACCTCTTGTTCTAATCTGCTGGAAACTGTCTCTTGCCTTGCAATCCCTGCCCAACTCCTGATATGCAGGAGTTGGGTTATATTTTCTCCCCCCACACCAGTGAGGGGAGAAAATATTATCTGGAGCTAGGCTCCAGACAGGGATTGCCTTAGAAGCTGAAGCTACCGCAAGGACAAGCCGCTTTTGTCACTTAAGTTGACTGCACCCGGTCGTAACTGTTGAAAAAACATTAGCTGCCTTCCTGAAAATATTCTATGCCTTTTAGTAAATCGCTTCTTGTGAAATCCAGCCAGTTCTTGTTTGAGAAATAAACCTTTGAGTTTGCTGAGTCCCACAATAAAAAGCCTCTTAGCTGTTTTGAAAGGCCGGTTGTAATAATAAGGTTCGGCGGCAGAAAGTAGGATGCGTAGATGCTCTCTTTGATTGTTGTTTTGTCTATTTTATCCGGGTCAAGCTTGCCGCTTTTTACCTGCATTGCGATTAGCCTGCAGGCATCTACAATCTCCTCCTGTCCGTCATAATTAACGCAGAGGTTCAGGAAAAACCTGTCGTAATCCTTTGTGAGGTTAAGGACTGATTTAATCTCGTCAATGCACTTTGCCGGCAGGTCGTACCATTTGCCGACAACCGAGACTTTCATCTGGTTTTTATTAAGGAACATCCACTCGTACAGCTCCTGAAAGAGGTATGAGAAAAATTCGCTGTCTCTTTCGTGAAAATAAACTGAAATTATCGGGATGTTAAGCTTTACAAGAATCTCTAGGATGCTCTTAAAATTTGAGGCAGTAGCATCTCTCAGCAATTGTTTGTCCTCATTGCCAAGATGCTCAACTGTTATAGCTATATGTTTAGGCAGGTTTTTGCTGCTTATCCTGATTTTTTCGCTGAAGCTAAATAACTCCCGTAATCCCATAGCCCACTCCATTACATTTCACTATATTTTAGGGATAACAATATTTATATATTTTACCTATATATCATATTAAAGAAATGGTGATGGTGTGGTTGAGTTATTGCTGTTAATAGCGTTTCTGCTTCTTGTTATAGCTTCTTTTACTGACATCAAAACCAGAGAGGTGCCTGATATTGTAAGCTATGGTGGTATTTTTGCCGGCATCGGCATAAGGCTTTTTTTCTCAGCAGCTGCATGGAGCTCTAGTTTTATTGTGGAGGGTTTTTTAGGTTTTGTTTTTGCGTTTATTATTGCGCAGCTGATGTATAAGCTTAGGCAGTGGGGAGGTGGTGACAGTAAAATGTTAATAGCTCTTGGCATTCTGCTGGGTGTTAGGCTTGATTTGGGGCATGTAAGTGTAGCTTTTATACTAAACTTACTGGTAGCCGGAGCAGTCTATGGCATTTGCTGGAGCGCTTATCTCGGAATAAAACACAGGCATGTTATAGCCCCAAAGTTAAGGGATGTTTGGAATAAAACTCTGATGCTGCGAATAGCTGCGTATTCACTTTTTCTCGTTCTTTTTGCCGCAAGTTTTTTCATGGATATGCCGTCAAAAGCAGTTGCTCTTATTCTGGCATTTACATCTATCGGGCTTTTATTTCTATGGGTTCTTATGAAAAGTATTGAAGATACTGCTTTTCTGAAAAAGGTTTCTGTTGAAAGATTAGCTGAGGGTGACTGGATTGCAAAGGCTGTTAAGGTGAAATACAGGATTGTATGCAGCCCAGCTGATTTTGGAGTTAGTAAAAAGCAGATTGCTGAGCTGAAAAAGCTTATGGTGCGAACTGTCTGGATAAAGGAGGGCATCCCCTTTATTCCAAGTTTTTTGATTGCGTTTATAGCCTCTCTAACTGTTGGTAATGTGCTGCTGGAAATTCTCAGGTTTCTTATCTGATTTCCACAAAAAACCAAAAGGGTTTTTTGGGAGCCAAAAATCTTTAGAAAAAGATTTTTGTGCTTTTTATTAAATTTTTTTGGAGTGCGTAGGATTCTCTAAAAATCAGCTTGAAAATGCCCTTTACTAGCACAGGGTTTAAGCCGGATTTCCCGGCAAGTTTGCATGTCGCGCTTATAATCTCATGCTCTCTTTTTTGCTGTTTTATAGCCATGCCTCTGAACTTTTTGTATTTTGCAATGCAGGCAACCAACTGCATTCTTTTAGCCAGCTGAAGGATAATTTTTCTGTCAATTTTGTCTATTTTCCGCCGCAGTTTTTCTATTTGCATAAGCAAGAAATCTGTATTTTAGCTGTTCTCTGGTTTTTTTCTGTCTTGGGCGTCTTCATAAACCCTCTGAAGCTGTGTCCAATAGCATAGTCTTTCTCCAACATCTGCTGGAATCATAATATAGGATACACCTTTATTACTGCCTTGCATGACCTGGATAGTTTTGTCGTCAAGGAATTTTCCAGGAACAAATACATTATATCCCTGTTCTACCAGATGTAACAATGTTAATACGTAGTCAAAGCTTTGTTGGCATAGCTGGATGTCGCTGGTAACACCTAGCGCGTATTTCAGCCGTTCAAACTCTTTTTGGGTTGCTTCATCAAGTATTAGCTCTACCTTTCTTTTCTCTTCGGCCATACTGTTAGGGAAGAAAGATGGATATAATAAAGTTTCTAAATCCTGCCAAGAGTTCGTCAGGTCTGGAGCCGCAGCGTAAGACCTGACGG
>CAZGZA010000047.1:0-6339 GCA_964529655.1 uncultured Methanosarcinales archaeon
TGAGATAACAATAATTAAAGGCCCTAAAAAGCTCGCAGGAGAGCCAGGAATAGATTATTAATAGTATAATATAAAACCAAATTGCCGGGAAACAAAAAGATTTATAATACTCGCTTCTAAAAGGTTAATTTGACAAACAATTAAAAGGGAGGTTCAAAATGAATGTACCAAAAACAAAAAAGATTTGTTCTGTGGCTACTGTTTTAGCTTTGGCCGGTTTATCTCTTGGGATTATCGGAACGATGAGTATTTGTTATGAAAAAAAAGATTTAAAAGATAAAAAAGGCTCTTACGAAAACAAGCAGCCTATAATCAAAGTCCCAAGTTTTTATGGCTTTGGAGCTGCTATTGCAGCAGCAGACATAAATGGTGATGGTTTGGTTGATTTATTATCCGCTGAGTCTAGCGGAGATGTTTTTGCCTATATAAATAACGGCAAAAACCAGTTTGTAAAAGGTGAAAAACCAATATTAAAAGTGCAAAGTTTTTATGGCTTTGGCCCATCCATTAGCGCAGCTGATATTGATGGTGATGGTTTGGTTGATATCCTTTCAGTTGATTCTGAGGGGAACGTGTATGTGCATAAAAACCTTGGAAACAGCACATTTGACTGATTGCTATTAATGTTAACACTCAAACAGATTATTGAACTTTATCAGGATGGCGTGGAAATAAGATTTAAGAAAAAACCGCACCATAATGGAATAAAAGGAGAATTTGACCCTGCTAGTCTGGAGGTAATCATATATTTAGCGCATATTAATTCTAAATTTGACAGGGATATAACAATCCTGCACGAGTTCGTTCACGCCAAAAATCATCATTTTGGTGTTACTCTTGAAGATGAAGTCCTAGTAGAGGATGAGGCAATTAGAACTTATGCTAAAAAGGATTATATCCTAGAATTTATAAAAAGATTGTATAACCTAAAAGATTAAGTCAAACAGCACATTTAAATGTTTTAAGCGTCTTATAAACCGGTCCGGTTTTTGTTAGTGTGCTTTCAATTAGTTTAAATTCATTAATCTTAAACTCCTGCGGCTTAACTTGGATTTTTTTGACAGCAGCAATAAACTCATTTTTGTTGTTTGCGGGCATAAATTTTACTCTTTCAAGTGTGAGATGCGCCTTGAAATTTGTTTCTTCAGGCAATATGTCCCGGAGATTTGAGCTTATTCCTTTTTGGAGATTGCAGATGCATGTTTCATTATCAAAACCAATCCAAACCACACGGATATAATCCTCTGTTGGAAAAACTCCTAAAGATTTTATTTTGGCAGTGCATGCATCAAACTTTAGATTGTTTAGTCTTTTGGCAATCTCATCAAGTTTAGTTTCCTCAATATCCCCTAGAAATTTTAGGGTTAAATGAAATGTTGCAGGAAGAGTATATCCTAATTGAAGCTTGTCACTTAATTGTTTAAGCTGGTCTTGGTATTGCTTAAAATAGTCTGCTTCATTAAAATCTATTGCAATAAACAGCCGCATATAGAAAATAAAAAAGAAAGAGTATAAAAATATTTGCGGTTAAGACTTATTTCTTAGGCATCAAACATCCTTAAGTCCGGTTTCAGTCATATAAAAATTGCACTCTCCATCCGGCAGATGCGGGCTGTCCACTAATTTTGCCACTCTACTTCCCTTTTTGCCTTTTCTTATATAGATTCTGGTCTGTGAGTTATGCGCTACAATATGGCCTCCAATTGCCTCTGTTGGATCTCCAAAAAACTGGTCCGGTCTTGTCATCACCTGGTTTGTAACATAAACACAGAGGTTGAACCTATCGGCTAGCTTTGACAATACATGCATATGCCTGTTTAGTTTTTGTTGCCTGTCCGCAAGAGTGCCTCTGCCTACAAACTCGGCTCTGAAGTGGGATGTTAAGCTGTCCACTACAACCAGTCTTACTTTAAGATTTTCTTTTACGATAATATCCTCTATTTTTTCAGCAAGCAGCATCTGATGGTCGGAATTGTATGCGCGTGCAACTTTGATGCGCTTAAGCACCTCCTGCGGGTCGAGACCTGCGCCCTCGCTAATCTGTTTTATTCTTTCAGGCCTGAAAGTGTTTTCTGTGTCAATAAATATTACACAGGCGTCCGGCTCTTGTTTTATGCTGTTCACCGCAAGAATGTGTCCGATTTGGGTTTTTCCGCCACCGTATTCCGAGAAAATTTCAGTAATACCTCCTGTCTCAAAGCCGCCCCCCAAAAGTGTGTCAAAGCATGGAAGGCCCACTATAAGTTTATGCATGTTTTGTCTTTTTTTCATTATTTCCTCTCCTGTGGTAAAACCCATATTCATGCAGGCGCGTGCCGTAGCGATTAGTTTTTTTGCAGCAGCCTCACCTATTCCAGTTGCATCAATAATTTCTCCTGGTGTTGCTACGGCAACAGACATAAGGTCGTGAAAGCCAACTGTATTAAGTTTTTCTACTGTTGCAGGCCCTACGCCAGGCAGATCCTGCAGGGTTAGCTCCTTTTTTGTTTCTGTTATTACCTCAGCTGCATCTTTTGCAGTTTCTTTTAATAGAGTCTCCTCCTCAAGCTCAATCTCTCCAGTTGGTTCTTCCATTTTTGATCTGGCTTTTTTGATAAATTTTGGCTGTTCTAGTTCTTGTTTCATAAATATCACCTGTTGTTATAAATTTTACGAATACTTAACTTTTGCATTTTTAGTTTATTATAGCCTGCAAAAGTTTACGAATAAGCTGGCTCATCTTTTTGTATTGTCAAAAACTCATAAGCTTTTGTCAGCACAAGCGCCGCTTTTGGCAGGTCCATTATTCTTAAGGAGTTTGTATCCTGCCAGTTTCCCTGCTTGTCTTTGTAGCCTCTCCTAAACGAAACTGTTTTGTAGTCTCCTTTGTCTGTCTTGTTTTCCCAGATTGAGGCAGAGACAGCGCCAGCCCGGAACTCTTTTATTGGTCTGTTTTTTTCCTGCATGTTTGTTTCCTCCTTGCTATTCGCATTTTGTTTCAATTTCATGGCATTGGACATTGTAAACGATGCCCAAAACTCTATTTCCTATAATCCCACAGTTTGTTTATATATCTCACACCAGAATGTCCAGTGACCAGTGTATTAGTTTTTATCACCGACCTGGAATAACTTAAAACGCAAAGATTTATTAATATATATGAGTTTATCATATCTAGTTTTTATTGACTTAAAAGTTGGGGGGAATACTATGGAGTCCAGAGGAGATTTAAAAACAAGAATAAATTCTTTATTAAAAGAAAGGGAGTTCCAAAAGCAACATGAGGAACTGACAATCTTTGAGTACATAGACCGGCTCTGCAGGGACGCACGGCCTGCAAGAAGCGCTTTTCAAAGGATTTATGATATGATTCTTGACAAAGGCACTGAAAACTATACTGAATTTAAGCAAAAGCTTAAGCGATACAAATTTTTTGAAAGCTTTGATGCTAACGGCAACCCAACAAAAGACTCCTTGTTTGGGCTGGATTTAAGCATCATGCGGCTTGTTGAGCATATCAAGAATGGCGCATTCAAGCTGGGCGGTGAAAGAAGGCTGCTCCTGCTGGAGGGCCCTGTTGGAAGTGCAAAAAGCACTATTGCAAGGCTCATAAAAAGAGGTCTTGAGGATGAATCGTTAAAAAACCCCCTCTACACTCTAAGATGGGTAGGCTTGGGAGAGGATTTTGGGGGAAACAGCGCTGTTACTGTAAATGGTGTTAGATTATACGACCACAGCTGCCAACTGCATGAAGAGCCTTTAAGGTTACTAGACCCAAGGTTGCAGGATAGCATAATCAGCCAGATTAATTTAGAAAACAAAGGCAAAAGCCTGATGCGATATGAACTGGAGCTTAGCGGCAATGATGAATTATGCCCTCACTGCAATTTCAATTTTGACAAGCTGATGGAGCACTATAAAGGTGATTGGAATAAAGTGATGGAGCATATTAAGATTTTCAGGTTCTTCATATCAGAAGCGGATAGAGTGGGTATCGCAACATTTGCTCCAAAAGATGAAAAAAATCAGGACTCAACTGAATTAACAGGCAATATTGACTATAGAAAGATTGCAATATTAGGTTCGGATGATGACCCGCGAGCCTTTAATTTTAATGGAGAATTTCATGTTGCTAACAGGGGTATGATTGAGTTTATTGAGGTTTTAAAGCTTGAAACTGCGTTTTTATATGACCTTTTAGGAGCAACGCAGGAAAGATTAGTTAAGCCAAAAAAGCATGCTCAAACAGCAATAGACGAATTAATTCTGGCACATACAAACGAGCCGGAACTTAAAAAACTTGAGGGAAACGAGCTTATGGAGGCTTTCAGGGACAGAACCAAAAGGCTTAAGGTGCCCTATAACCTTAGACTAAGGTACGAACAGAGAATTTATGAAAAGGATTATGGCCAGAAAAAACTTGGCGCATTTAAGCATGTCTCCCCTCATACTATTGAGATTGCGGCAATATGGGCGCTCCTGACAAGGATGGATGAGCCAAAGGAGCAAAAGATAAGCCTGATGCAAAAACTTAAGCTGTATGACGGCCAATCAATTGCCGATGTCAGCGAGGACATTGTGCGCAAGCTCAGGGAGGATGGCCAACGGGAGGGTCTTTATGGTATTTCACCAAGATTTATTCAGGATGCGATTGCTGACACATTAGCTGGGGAGGATAATCTCCAATGTGTTAATGTGTTTATGGTTTTAAAGAAAATAAGGGAAAAACTAAAGACATCTATCCTTATTAGTAAGGATGAGGAACGAACAAAGTATAACGCCCTTTTGGATATTGTACAGGGTGAGTTTGATGATATTATTAGAGACGAAGTCCAGCGGGCGATTGCAGCGGATGAACATGAAATTGAGGACTTGTTTAAAAATTATGTAAGCAATGTTAAGGCATATGTCAAGGGAGAAAAGCTAAGCGATATGTTTACCGGGCATAATGTTGATCCGGATGAAAACATAATGAGAGAGATTGAGGCAAAAATTGGGGTGACAGACCAAAACAAAAGAGCTTTTAGGGTTGAGATTATGAACCATATTGGTGCTTTAGCTGTGGAAAAAAGGCAGATGGACTACAAAGCAGATCCTAAGTTATACAAGGCGCTGGTGCAGAAGTTGTTTGATGACAAGAAGGATATGATTAATTTCAGGTCAATAAATGAGCGTATATCAACCTCTGACGACCAGGAAAAGATTGACATAATCAAGACAAGGCTTGTCAAGGATTTTGGCTATTGTAATGTATGCGCCAATGACATTTTGGTGTATGCTTCAAGCATTTTTGCAAGAGGGGAATCCAAACGGAAATAACCGGGTAGTATTATTATAAATATTACTTTGCTATACAGGTTGCACCACAGTTTTACGCATCCTAACTGATTACCAAAAGAAAATGTCAAACATTCCGGAGAGCGAAAAAAGGTTTAAGGATATCATTAAGGGCAAGATTAGAAAAGACCTCAAAGAGTTTATTAAAAGCGATCATCTTATCGGAAAAAAAGGCAAGGACAAGGTAAGTATTCCCATTCACCATATTGACATTCCACGATTTAAGCACGGCAGTGACAGCAGCAATGATGTAGGCCAGGGCGACGGCAAAGAGGGGGACATTCTCAGAAAGCGCGATAAAGAGGGAGAGGAGGGAAGAAAGGCTGGCGAGGATAGTGGAGAGCATGAAATTGAGCTTGATGTAACATTAGAGGAGCTGGCTAAAATTCTGCAGGAGGAACTAGAACTTCCGAATATTAAGCCAAAAGGAAAAAAAAGGATTTACACAATCTTTGACAGGTATCATGGCTTAAGGCGTGTTGGCCCGGAATCTTTGCTGCGGTTTACCCCCTCGTTTTTTGAAGCTTTGAAACGCCAGCTTGCCTCTGGAACTTATGATAAAACAAATCCTATTATTGACATTATCCATGATGACAAAAGATTTAGGTCATGGAAAACACAGGCAAAACCAGAAAGCGATGCAGTTATTGTATATATGATGGATGTTTCAGGAAGCATGAGCGATGAGCACAAGGCCATTGCAAGAAAGGTATCATTTTGGATTGATTTGTTTTTAAGGACGCAGTATAAAGGTATTGAATCTGTTTATGTTATCCATGATTATGACGCAAAAGAGGTTGATGAGCACACTTTTTACCACACACAAACATCGGGAGGCACGCGCATAGCAAGCGCCTATGACCTGGCTAGCAGGATTATTGAAAAAAGGTTTAATCCGGCTGAGTGGAATGTTTATTGCTTCCAGTATTCTGATGGGGAAAACTGGGGAGATAATGCGCTTGAGCTTAAGATTTTAAGGGAATCCATAGTTCCACAAAGTAATTTGTTCTGTTATGCCCAGAT
>CAZGZA010000048.1:0-6302 GCA_964529655.1 uncultured Methanosarcinales archaeon
GCGGTATTTCCGCCGCCAATCACAATTGTTTCGCCTCCGGTTGAGTTGTCGTTTCCAGAAAGAAATTCGTTTGCTGTGTACACATTCAAAAGGGACTCTCCAGGAAGCTGCATAAACGCGGGTTTGTTTGCGCCAGTGCAAACAAGGACTGCATCAAATTTTTTTGAGAGAGCCGGAATTCCAAAAGCATGGCCAATTATGGTTTTGGAGTTAACTTCAATGTTTGGCAGCGCTATGATATTTGCAATGTCCTTTTTTAGGGCGTGCCTTGGCAGCCGGAATTCAGGGATTTTAAAGTTCAGAAAGCCTCCAAGTTCAGGCAGTGCATCAAACAGGGTTATATTATAGCCCATTCTGGCGAGGTTGTATGCGCCAGTCAACCCGCTAGGCCCTCCGCCAATAACTGCAACGGTTTTGGATTCCTCAAAAAAATTTTGTTTCCGCAAAAACTTTGTTTTTGGGAGCCAAAAATCCCCCGGGATTTTTGTGCTTTTGGGACCCAAAAATCTTTTTAGATTTTTGTGGTTTTGTGCTTTTGGGTTTTGTTTTGCAGCTTTTTGTCCCGCCGGTTCATCTGTCGAGCTCGCAATAAATTTTATGATGTCCTGGATTCTTGCCTGTTTTTGGCAGCTTCCCTGGCATGGCGCAGAACAAAGCATTGAACAGACGCTAAGAAAGGGTGTTACCTCCACTATCTGTGCCTTGGCCTCACTAAATTTTTTTTCTTTGGTCAGCTTAAGCACATTAGGCAGCTCTATGCCTAACGGGCAGGAACATTCTTTTTTGCATTTTTTGCAGGACTGGATATGCTTATGAACAGCTCCGGCAAGTTGAGGGATTGCACTATCCTGAATAACAATGCTTCCGCTACTCTGCATGCGAGCCGCCATGTTTTAGCAAACCCCCCGCCAGGTTTTGTGTTTGTTTAGCACATCATCCCAGTCAAGTTTATGAGCGTTAAATGCCGGCCCGTCAATGCAGGCAAATCTTACCTCATTTTTATAGGTGACCCTGCATGCGCCGCACATTCCAACACCGTCGCGTATCTTTGGTGTCAGAAGAACATATGTCTTTGCCCTTAGGTTTGTGATTTTTGCAATCTCACGCATTACAATCGGGTCGCAGTTGGCTAAAACAAAGCCAAAATGTTTTTTTCTCATTAGATTATGCAATTCAGTTACAACCCCGTGGGTGATATTATTTTTTTTGTCAATTATTGTGATAAGCTTGTCGCAGGATTTTGCAAGCCGTTTCTCCCAGAATTTTTCCTTACGGTTTTGGAAGCTGGCGATGATGACAACTTTGTTTCCGGCTTTTTTAAAAGCCCTGCTTAAGAGGTAAAACGGCCCAAGCCCGGTGCCCTCGCATATAAAGCAGACATTGCCGTATTCCTTTATTTCAATAGGCCTTCCAAGCGGGCCAAATACCTGAATGTCTGTATTCTGTTTTAGCTGTGAGAGAATTCCGGCCTCGTATGATGCTGCTGGAGCTATTATTGAAACTGACTTTTTGTCATAATCGGATATGAGGGATGAAACCTTTTCACCTCCCTGTTCTAGCTCTAAAGCAATAAACTGCCCTGGTTTTGGCTCGCAGTTTGCCGGCTTGCTAAATCTGAAAAGAACGCTGTCAGCTGAAAGTTTTTGTTTTTTTAAAAGTTTTGCCATCTATCCCTCTCTTTTATGCATAGCGCTATTAGCCATTAATCAGGTATTTTTTTGTTTTTTTGTCCATGTCAATAAAGCAATCCGCCTCCTCCTTAAGTTTTGCTGATGCGGATTTGCCAAAACTCATGACCTCCACAAAGCATCCCATAGCTCTTTTTAGGTGTTGAACCAGTGGGACAAAATCGCCATCCCCGCTTACTAATACAATTACATCAAGCTTTGGAGCCATCTCAATTGTGTCCATTGCAAGCCCAATATCCCAGTCGCCTTTTTTAGCTCCGCCAAAGAATATCTGCAGCTCTTTTGCCTTGATTTCAAACCCAATTTTTTGCAGCGCCTCAAAAAAGATTTTTTCAGTCATCTGCTCTGTCTTGATTACATATGCAATTGCCCGGATAGGCTTGCGATTTCTTACGCCATCCCTGAGAACAGCGGCAAAATTCACCTTTGAGTTGTACATATATTTAGCAGAATAGTAAAGATTTTGCACATCTACAAAAATGCCAACGCGCTGGTCCCTTAAAACTTTGGCCCCCTCTGGGTTAATAAAGCCCCTGCCTTTTTGGGGATGAACAGGCCGCACACTATCCGGATGGTGTTTTTCTGTATTAACTGATTGTAGTGCAGCTCTATCATGAGTCTGGCCATGCATTAGTTCATGCGCAGCATGCGAAAGATTTTCGCCTAGCTTTTCCACTCTCTCTTTTTGTAGCATCTGTCTATCACCGCCTTTTTTTTATGTTTTAGGGATACTATAAATATTGTATGTTATTCTGTTTAGTTTATATTCTTAAGGTCCTGAAAGCAGCTTAGCCCGGCAACAGCGCCCTGGCTGGCGGCTGTGATAAACTGTTTAAACGGAAAGTCAGTGCAATCACCGGCAGCATAAACACGCTCAACATTGGTTCGCTGCATCCTGTCAACAACTATCTCGCCGCGGGCATTAAAATCAACATGAATTTTGTGGGCAAGCTCTATTGATGGTATTGCGCCTATCTCAACAAAAATTCCATTTAAGGGCAGCTCCCTCCCGTCCTGCAGGATAACCGCCTCAACAGTTTTTTTTCCCGCTATCTTTGCAATTTCTGCATCAAATATTATCTCTATCTTTTTGTTTGTTATAACCCGCTCCTGATTAACAGGCTCAGCGCGCATTTGTTTTCCTCTGGCAAGAAGATAAACCTTGGTTGCGTAGCTGGCGAGCAGTGCCGCGGCTGTTGTAGCCGCATCCCCGCTTCCAACAACACAGACCACTTTATTTTTATAGAATGGGGCGTCGCAGGCAGCACAATAACTGATTCCCTTTCCCCTAAATTTTTCCGCTCCGTCAACAGCCAGCTCTCTCCTGGCCGCGCCTGTTGCAAAGATAACAGATTTTGTTTCCCTGTCATCAACATTAAAATGGCTGCCGGTTTTTTTAATCTCAGCCACCATAGCCTGCTCAATTTCAACATTAAGGTAGTGTGCGTGCCTTTCAAATTTCTCCATTAATGTAGCGCCATTAATGCTGGTTTCTCCCAGCCAGTTCTCAACTTTGTGGGCTATTAAGCCAGTTCCGCCAATATCTTTTGACATAACTAATGTCTTAAGCTTGAATCGTGTAGAATAAACAGCGGCACCCAAACCAGCGGCTCCGGCCCCAACAATAATCGTATCATACATCGTTAATTTTCCGGATGAGCGGCTAATATATAAACCTTTCTCGAGGATAGAACTACGGGAAAGTAGCACTCTCGCTCAAAATTGCGCTTCCGAAAAAAGCACTGGGCTGTTATGGAATCATCCCGGAACCGATAGATTAAAAAAGAACAAAAACCTATGGGTTTCTATATATAGAATGGTTGGCTCAGCACATTTCCCATGACTAAACTACAGTTTTATCTATTTGATATTAGCTATAAGATTGTTGATGAAAAGCCGGTAGTCTATCTCTATGGCAAAACTTATGACGGGCGGCAGGTTTGCGTTTTTGACCGCACATTCAAACCTTATTTTTATGCCGTGCCAAAACAGGGGGTGCAGATTACAGACAAGATAAAACAAATAGAGATTGATTATAGTAATGAGAAGTTTTTTGTCACATCTGTAGAATCCGAGACAAAAAATGTGCTGGGAAAAAAAACCCAGATGCTAAAAGTTTATGTTAATCTCCCGAAGGGAGTGCCTTTGATTAAGGATATTTTAAAGGATTGGGAGGGCATTAACGCAGTATATGAGTATGATATCAGGTTTGAGCGGCGCTACCTGATTGACAGGGGCATTATCCCGCTTTCTTTGATAACTATTGAAGTTGAGCCAGCTGCATCAAAATCCAGAGTTCCTGTTTTTGAGGCAATGGGAGTGCCAGAGATGAGCGATGAAACCGCCAAAAATCCAAGAATGCTTGCTGTGGATATTGAAACCTATAATCCCTCTGAAAAGAGAAGCAACCCCGAAAAGGACCCTATTGTGATGATAGGGTTTTACTCGGAGAATTTTGAAAAGGTTATTACATGGAGGGAGTTTGCAACAAAAGAGGGTTTTATTGAGTTTGTTAAGAGTGAAGCAGAGCTTTTAGAGCGTTTCAAGGAGGTTGTGGAGAGCTTTAAGCCTGATATCATCACCGGCTATTTTTCTGACGGGTTTGATTTCCCATACCTGAAAACGCGTGCGCATAAATACAAGATTAATCTGGATATTGGCCTTGACTTTTCAGAGCTGCAGGTTAAGGGCAGGTATGCAGCTGAAAGTGAAATAAGGGGAATTGTGCACCTTGATATATTTCAGTTCATACGCAGAGTTGTTTCGCGCAGCCTTAAGACCGATGTTTTAACACTGGATGCTGTTGCAGGAGAATTAATTGGGGAACAAAAAAAGCATGTTGATATGGACAAGCTTGCTTATATATGGGATTCAGGGGGCCACGAGCTTGAGAATTTTTGCAGCTACAACCTTCGGGACGCGCAGATTACCTACCAGCTTGCGATTAAGCTAATGCCTAACATTATAGAGTTGGTTAAGATTGTTGGCCTGCCAATATATGATTTAACGCGCATGAGCTTCTCACAGCTGGTGGAATGGTATATAATAAAGCAGGCAAAACAATTTAATGAAATTATTCTAAACCGGCCGCACTTTTCCCAGACAGAGGAACGGCTCAAAAGAACTTATAAAGCGGCTTTTGTCTATGAGCCAAAACCCGGGTTGTACAATAATATTGCGCTCTTTGATTTCAGAAGCCTTTACCCGACGATTATTGTGTCCTACAATGTTTCTCCCGACACTATGAACTGTAAATGCTGCGAGGAAAAACAAAAAGCGCCGCTCGAAAAAAATATCTGGTTCTGCACCAGAAAAAAGGGTTTTCTTCCGGCAATACTTGAGGACCTTGTCACGAGGAGGATGCGGGTCAAGGAGATTATTAAGCAGGCAGGAAAAGATGCATTGCTAATAGCGCGAAGCGAGGCGCTAAAGGTGTTAAGTAACGCCTTTTCAGGCTATCTTGGATTTCACGCAGCAAGATGGTACTCAATTGAATGCATTGAATCCGTAACAGCATGGGGGCGTTATCATATTAATGATGTAATATCAAAAGCAAAAGCAAAAGGCTTTGAGGTGCTCTATGGTGATACCGACAGTGTTTTCCTTCTGATGGGGGATAAATCAAAGGATACCGCCGAGGCATTCCTTAATGAGGTAAATGCGCAGCTTCCGAACCTGATGGAGTTGGAGTTGCAGGGTTTTTATCCAACAGGGCTGTTTGTCAGCGCAAAGCTTGGCAGCTATGGCGCAAAGAAAAAATATGCGCTTTTGGGAGAGAATGGCGAGCTAATCATCAAGGGTTTTGAGACGATACGAAGAAACTGGAGCCCGATAGCAAAGGAAACCCAAAGAACAGTTATTGAGATAATTCTTAAAACAGGGGATTGTGAGAGGGCGTTGGAATACGTGCGCGGCGTTATCCGCGGCCTGAAAGAGAATAAAGTTTCCATTGCTGCGGTAACCATTAACACCCAACTCCAAAAATCAATTGGAGAATATGAAACAATTGCTCCGCATGTTGCCGCCGCAAAGCTGATGCAGGAAAAGGGTATTGATGTCGGGCCAGGAACCCTTGTCAGGTTTGTTGTATGCAAAGGAGGCGGAAAAATAAGGGAAAAAGTAAAACTTCCGGAGGATGCGCAGCAAAGTGACTATGACTCAGAGTATTATATTGACAACCAGATAGTGCCGTCTATAGAGCGGTTATTTTCTATTCTCGGCCGCACAAAAGAGGATTTAGTTGGGCAAAAACAAAGCACTCTCGGGAGTTTTGTAAAGTGAACTACACAAATTTCAGGCTTAGAATACCCAATCAGGAATTAGCAGATAAAATAAGGGGGAATGCAGGCTCACGCAACTGTCTTGGATATTATGAGATTGGAAGGCTGAATGAGGGGGTTATTTATTATATTCCCACTGACAAAAAAAGCGCATATGGCTATATTGAGTTTTTGGTTTCAGCAGCTAAAAAGCTCTCAAAAGAGAGCCTTAGAGATAGGGTAGCTGATTTTCTCAGGGAAAGGTTTTACAGGTG
Organism: uncultured Methanosarcinales archaeon; assembly: GCA_964529655.1. Lineage (GTDB taxonomy): Archaea > Nanobdellota > Nanobdellia > Woesearchaeales > JAGWAF01 > CAZGZA01. The sequence goes on from CAZGZA010000048.1 coordinate 6,223, forward strand.
AGAGTTTTTTAGGATATAGCTGAGCGGCTCTGTCCTAAATCTCAGAAAATATTAAATAACCCGCTTGCCATTGTTTATGG
>CAZGZA010000049.1:0-3024 GCA_964529655.1 uncultured Methanosarcinales archaeon
TCTATTGGTTCTTCTTATCGTGATGTTGTGTTTGAGTCAGTTGCTTATCACAAGCCTGGAGAGGTAGATAAACAGCTTTTTTGTTTTGATGAGAGTCTTTCTCGTTTGAAGAGTGCTGGTTTTGAGCGCCATGCTAGGCCTCAGGAAGTTTTTGGTTTAATCATTGATGGTTTGGAGGGTAAGTTAGCTGGCAAGTTGAAGGGAGTGTGTGATGATATGCTTGTAAGTTATGGTGAGTGGTTGAGTTTGGCGGTTAAGCGTGAGGGTGATGTTTTGATTGCGTATGTTGTCCCTAAAAATTTAGTTTGGGATAAGAATAAGAGTAATTATGTTGTTCGTGGCCAGGTTGATTGTGTGAGTAAAGAAACTTTTAACATAGCTGGAAAGCAATCACAGACGCTCATTGATTTGAGGGAGTTTGATGATAAGTTTGTTAAGTTTATGTATGGTTGTTCTTTTAATCAATTGCCTAATGTAATACAGAAAGGGAATAAGAGGGCGCGGGTTTATTTGCCTCCTGAGGGGATTGTGCGGCCTGTGGCTCGTGGCTACTTCGTCAACAGGTTCGATGTCAATTGCTACGTCTACTACAATTGGGCTTCGCGTGGGGTACGTCGTCGTTAGTCGCGCAAAATTTTTTTCCTTAGGAAATGAAGGTGGAAAACTTTTTAAGTTGTTTCTTTTTTTATTAGTTGTCCCCAAATTCAAAAGGTTGCATAGCATACATCTTGTGCCTAGGTTCGGCATATAACCCGGCATTCAGGAGAGAGCAAAATATTTATACCTCCTTTATTCCTTTTGAGGTTATGAATCTGCAAAAGGGCTGTTTGTTTGTTTTACTAACTGCTTTGGTCAGCGGGGTATCTATTTTTCTCAATAAGTTTGCCGTAGCTGGCATTAACCCGTATGTTTTTACTTTTTCAAAGAATGCTGTAGTTGTTTTATTTCTTTTTTCGCTCCTGCTTGCGTTCAGGGATTTTAAAGTTTTTAGGGAGTTAACTAAAATGCACTGGCTTAAGCTTGTTCTTATCGGCTTTTTCGGCGGTTCAATTCCTTTTTTGCTGTTCTTTAAGGGGCTCTCAATGTCCTCTGGTGCAGTTTCTGCTTTGTTGCACAAGTCAATGTTTATTCCTGTCACGATTCTTGCTGTAATCTTTTTGAGAGAAAAGCTGCATAAGGGATTTATTGCCGCTGCGCTGCTGCTGTTTGCCGGGAATTTAATTCTGCTAAAATCCGCTTCATTTAGCTTTGGCATTGCTGACCTGCTTGTTATTCTGGCTGTTTTATTATGGTCTGTTGAAATTATCATCTCCAAACATGTGCTTAACGAGATTCCCTCCAGAGTTGTTGCTTTCGGAAGAATGTTTTTCGGAGCTGTTTTTATTCTGGTTTTTTTGGTTATGTCAGGTAATATTGCCGGCATGTTTTATTTGTCTCTGCCCCAGGTTGGCTGGATTTTGTTTACCTCTGTTCTGCTGTTGCTTTATGTTGTAACATGGTATGCGGGTTTAAGCTATATGCCTGCCTCTCTTGCGGCAGCCTTGCTTGTTTTCGGCAGTGCAGTAACCACAGTTTTATCATTTGGTTATTCAGGCATTTTCAATGTTGGGGATATGCTTGCTGTCTTCTTTATTCTTGCAGGTGTTATTGCTGCGTTCGGCTCGTCCTTTATAATGCTGGCATTGAGGAAATTTTTTCCATCTAGAAATTAACCTTTTCTACAGCATACCCATAGTGAATCATTGCAAACTCTCCAATTTTAGCATCTGGATAAAGCGCCATGACATTTCTTATATCTCCCTCACCAAGGTCTGCCTGAAAGATGTTGCCAAACTGTTTTACCAGCCTGCCTTTTTTAATTTGGCAAAGCCTCCTTATCATTGGCGGGAGATCGTTGCTTATCTGTTTTTCATGCTGATGCCAAAAGTATTCTCGTATAACCTTTATATCCCAGTAATTAGTCGGATTTATTTTTTTAAGGCCGGCTATTGCTTTTGTAAATGTTCTTTCAAGATAGCTTCGGTTTACTGGAGTGTTGGTTTCAACCGCGTTTTTCAAATCAAGCCATTCTTGTTCTGTAATCTTTTTTCTGATATCAACAAGAACCCTTGCGCACGGAAAGGCATAGCGTAAAAAATAAACCTCAGCTAACATCCTTCCATCCCGCCAGGCTTTCTCGCGCCTCCTTTTTTGGTATTTTCTGGACAATGATGCCCGCGGATACAAATACATAGTCGCCTACCCGGTAAGTTGTAGTTATCATTTTTGCAGTTTTGGTCTGTCCGGGATATTGTATTGTAGCATTATCCTTTTTGATGCTGATTATTTTTCCAGGCATTGCCAAGCACATATTCTGTCCTTTATTTAATGAATTTATTAAAGTTTTGTCCCTGAAACCTAACTCTTTATATAGTTTAATTCTTATTTAAGATGATATGGCTGACCTATGCGAAATGCAGTGTGTTAAACGCAGGTGCTGGTATAAACATAGCCTTTTTATTGTTTTATTAGCGGTAGTTATTCTTTACGGGCTGAACCGCTTGCTGCTTTTTTTTGGGATAATCTCGTTGGATAAGGTCTTTGTTGCTTTTTGGGGCTATCTTGCAATCAGCTGGTGGCTTATCCTTATAGGCCTGCTTTTAGGCGGTGTTATAGACTATTTTGTCCCAATAGAGTATATCTCAAAACATCTTGGGAGAAACCACCATTCAAGCATTGTCAAAGCTGTTGTTCTTGGCTTTTTGATGAGCGCCTGCTCTCATGGCATTCTGGCGATTGCTATTGAACTTTATAAAAAGGGTGCCTCAACAGCGTCTGTGATTGCCTTCCTGCTTGCAAGCCCCTGGGCTAATATTGTTATTACCCTTCTTTTGTTTAGTTTTTTTGGCTGGCAGGCGCTTTTCTTTGTGGGCTTTGCGCTTATTATCGCACTTGTCACTGGTTTTATTTACAAGTTTTTGGACAATCACAATCTGGTTGAACACAATCCGTATACGCTACAAATACCGGATGGTTTCTCAATGC
>CAZGZA010000049.1:3034-6277 GCA_964529655.1 uncultured Methanosarcinales archaeon
GGGATATTAAAAAACGCTTATTTGGCTGGAAGCTTAGCCGGCAAAACATTGCACATATACTCTATGGGCTTGGAAGGGGGAGCTGGAGGCTTGCTGAGATGGTTGTCTGGTGGATGATAATTGGAATGTTTTTTGCAGCAGCTGCGAGCGTATTTATTCCAACATCCATCTTTACATCGTATCTTGGCCCAACCTTATTTGGCATGTTTGTTGTGCTTGTTTTGGCTATTATAATAGAGGTTTGCAGTGAGGGCAGCGCTCCAATCGCTTTTGAGATTTTCAGGCAGACAGGCGCTTTTGGAAACTCATTTATTTTTCTGATGGGGGGTGTTGTTACTGACTATACAGAAATAGGCTTAATCTGGGCAAATATCGGGCGGAGGGCTGCTTTGTGGCTGCCTATTATAACAGTGCCTCAAGTTCTTGTTGTTGCATACCTTTTTAATTTGCTGCTTTGATTGATTTTGCCGCAGAAGAATAAGTTTTTTATATACGGTTTAGTAGCTTATTTTGATGCTAAAACCTCAGAAGAGATCGCATATTGATGAGGGATTACAGGGAGCTGCTTTTGGAGTTACTGAAGCGGTGATTATGATGATGGGGGTTATGTATGCCTTAATTGTAACCGGAGACAGGCAAATTGTTATTTTAGGAATTTTGGCGAGCGGTGTTGCCGATGCCCTTGCAAACTCAGCAGCATTTCACATCTCTGAGGAGGCAGAGGCAATGCACTCCCATCTTGAGGTGTGGAAATCGACTTTAATGTGCTTTTTCGGGACAGCCGTGCCAGTGGCGCTTTTTATAATTCCCCTGCTGGTATTTCCAATTTCGCTTGCAATGATTATTGACGGTGTTTTCGGTCTACTGCTGCTGGCGTTGACTGGCGTTTATGTTGGCGCAAAATGCAAAACCAAAAGAGGGTATTGGCATATTGCGGAATACACTTTGATGGGAATTGCAGTGCCTTTGGTGTGTTATATTATAGGAAGATTGGTAATGAAACTGGTTTGAGTTCGCAATCTTTTTAAATTCGCTTGATATTTGTTTTTCTCATGCCCCGGTGGTGTAGTCCGGCCAATCATATTGCCCTCTCGTGCTATTGCAGGGAAAGGCAATGACCCGAGTTCAAATTTGCATTAATGCAATGAAAGTCTCGGCCGGGGCATTTAAATTGGGATATTTACAAATATCAAAAAGCAACACTAATAGTTTAAGAAAAAGGAAAGGCTAAAAAATGCATAAAGATAAACTTGAGGAGACTATCTGTTCTTTAATTGCAAGGCAATTTTATTTTCATAAAGGCATAGCTGTTCAGGATATCTACAAACTTTTGTATCAGGCCAGCTATGGTGCAGAACACTTGATGCGTGATGCTAACTGCGTAACAGAGACAATTTTTAGAGAGGCAAATGGTTTAAGGTTACCAAAGGTTACCAGTATTAGATTGCCGGTGATAGAACCTATTTCATCGACAATATGCAGGGTTAATCTTATTCCATACCTCGCAAGGGGATATTATATTGATATGCTCGTCAATGATTTTATAGCGGGTGCCACGAATTGCATGAAAGGGGCTGATTCTTTATTTCAGCTTTTCAGTATTTTTATGGATGTTAACAAAAGCAAGGGCTGGTTTCAGCAAAAAGAGCTGGGTGCATTCTTCAAGCTTGTCAATGAAAAAAATTTACCACCGGTTCATCACTCATATAGCTATAAGGATATTCTTGCAGACAACATTTTTAAAAAACCACACTATCTAGTTATTTCATCCGGCTGGAGAACTACCAGTATTCTAAAGAGCTTAGGGTTTTGTTGATTGTATTGTCTTTTGTGTTATTCTTAGGGATGTGCTGGCGTATCATAGTTGTAATTATAGCGTCCCTTATTTCTGAAAAATGGATTAGCGAAATATTTCTCTCTTTTTCATGAATATGGACGTATCTTTTCCTCCCCACTGCAATGCTTATTGAACTCTTTTTGTTTATTAATCTTTAGGAAATTTCGGAAGCTCTCCGACGATAATCCCGAATTTCATTTTTTAGAAAGGTTTTTAAGCTAAAAATAAATCTATAGTTTTAATTTGATTAGTTTGCCAGCGTCGCATACGCATGAACAAGTTCATGGTCGCGACTTGGTTTCGTTGCACTACGCCAGCGTCGCATAATCCGGTATTGCGGCAGTCTCGAATTTACAGGGAGACAACTGCTGTCCGTAAGGGCTTGCAGGTTCAAAGTTAAAGCAGCCAGAATTGCTTTATTGAATGTCCTGCCGCTGGCGCTTTGTACGGCTGTGATCTAGTGGTATGATACGACCCTCCCAAGGTCGTTGCCCGGGTCCGAATCCCGGCAGCCGTATTTTGAGATTGGGATATATAAGGACTTCTAACGGCAACGCTGTTTCTGATAAGAAGGAAGAGAGTAGGTTTCTGAGGAAAGGTTGAAAAAGAGAGAAGGATTTGAAAAGAAAATATGGGTATAGGATATTACCGTGGTCCAGAAGAGCGAAAATCTTAAAATCTTATCTAATCTAGCTTTTTGACCTAGCTCTCTAGGAGCTGTTCTACGACCACGATTTGTCCTAATGAAACAGGCGATCATACTATGTTTATTCTCTTTAGTGATATTTAAGCTGAAGTTCAGCTATCAAGAAAACATTCCAGCTCGCAAGCACAATATTTAAATCCCAAGCCCCTCTTCTCTCACGAGATGGGGTCGTGGTCTAGCATTCCTAGATCGCCCCTCTCGAAGTCGAGAAGATGCAAATTAAATGTTTTCTTTTATTAAAAAATCTAGGAATTCCAAATATAAATACTTTCCGCTTTCCTATTTATAAAGACGAGGAATGACGGCGTGATGGCTGGATATTTTGTTGTTAGTAGTTGATAAAATGTTGATATCTTAACTTTTGTGAGGGTCATATTTTGTTAAGAGATACATAAAAATACCGAGAAATATCAGTCCGGTAAAAGCTTCAAGTGCTGTAACAAATCTATAATACCCTGTGGGAGTAATATCCCCATATGCAGACGTTGTGAAAGTCATGATCGAAAAATATAATGCATTCCAAAAATCAAGTTTTTGTTGTTTTTCGTAATTTACCATAAAATCTGTTGGGAAAATTGGTCGGGTATAAAAAGAAGCATACATAAGTATGTATCCTAAAATTATACCACTAAAAATAAGAAGTATCCATTTTCTGAAAATTTTTATTTGACTAAGTTTAAAAATCGCCCATATATGGACT
>CAZGZA010000050.1:0-6214 GCA_964529655.1 uncultured Methanosarcinales archaeon
GAAGAAAATGAAGTGATTGTGCATTTTCAAGATTGAGGGAACACTGTTTTGCACTTCCCACTTTTTTTATGGTTATTGCTTTTATTTTTTCAAGTTCAGCGACATGGTTATATGCGGGGCGATACCCTATTTTAAGCAGTTTTGAGATTTCCAGAATAGTAAATCCTTTACCTAAACTTTTTCTCATCAGGCCCACTATTTTCAATACAGTTTCACGTCTCATGTTATTCACTTAATGAATAGCATTATTCACTTTAGTATATAAATGTATCGAAAATGTCTTGCATTTTCGGGACATTTATACTTAAAAATCTTTGATTTTTATTGTATAAATGTTTCCATTTTCTGCGGCAACCCTGTTTACAAACGAACGAAAAAAATTACTAAACCACACCCCGAACTATTGTCTACTTCGCAGTAATTGATATTAAAAAAAGTAAAAACTACAGCAGCAGGATAATTTTCGGAGACGAAAAACTCACTCCGCTTCGCTCCGTGCCACGCTGCGCTCTCCTTGTTTCACTCGTCGGGGCGTATAACAAGGGCTCTATTCAATAATTTCAGGGGCTACGAACAGAAGGGGGACAATTTCTATTTTTAAAAATTCTGCACTGAAGAAACTGCACGAACGAACTTTCTATATACGGGAATTCGCAATATTAATAAAGCTAACTTCTCGTAATGGATAATATGCAAATAGGCCCTATAATTATCAACTCTACCGGCCTTTTTGGGCTGTTGGCTTTGCTGCCGTTTATAATTCTGTATCTTATACGGCCAAAGCCGAAAAAGATTGAGGTGCCCTCATTAATGTTTTTTCTTACTGCGCGCAGGATATCAAAACAAAGCTCATTTCTAAGGCGCATAATCAGGGACTGGCTTTTTTTGATACAGCTGGTTATTCTGCTGGGGCTGATATTCCAGCTGTTCCAGCCACTAACCAAATATATGCATGATATAACTTCTGATAATACTGTTTTGGTTATTGATGTTTCAGCCTCAATGCAGGTAAGAGAGGGGGCAAAAACAAGATTTGAAAATGCAGTCTCAAAAGCTTATGGATTATTAGGCAGGAAAAATACAGTAATCCTTGCCAAGAGCACTCCGCAGATTTTGCTCCAGTCAGGCTCCTCTGGTGAGGCAAAGGATGTTTTAAAACAGCTAAAGCCAATGGCAACCCCCTCAGCTATAGGAGAGGCAGTTATTTTAGCAGGCGAGATACTTTCTGGTGAGGAGGGCAGAGTTATTGTGCTTAGTGATTTTATTAACACCGATGGTGTTGACCCGCAGACAGCAAAGGTTATTCTTGAGTCAAAAGGTGTTGTTGCTGATTTTATAAGGGTTGGAGAGTACAACAGGGATAATATTGGAATTGTTGATGTAGAGATAGATAACGAAAATATTGTTGTGTTTATAAGAAATTATAATGATGCAAGCAAGGCCATAGATGTGAAGCTTGGGGATGACAGCTATAGCCTTAACATCCAGCCACAGAGCACTGAAACGCTTACGCTAAGAACACCCCAAAAAGGTAGTGGGCAGATCACGTTAACGCCATTGGATGATTTTCCTCTGGATAACACGGTTTATGTAAGCTCCCCTGAAAAAAACAAAATCAGGATTCTGCTGATAACAAACAATGCCTCAATATTCCTGTCAAATGCATTAACCTCCAGCCTTGAGGTTGAGTTGCAGATATCAATCCCTCCCATTGTTTCAAAGGAGGACTATGATATTTATATTATCCATGATGCAGACCCGAACCAGGTGCTGCCCGGAACATTTGAGGGGATAAAAGAAAAGGTAAGGGGCGGAGCAAACCTGGTTATACATGCGCAGGAGAATGCAAAGTCGCTTAACTATCAGGATTTGCTGCCAGTTAAGCTTGGCGAAATGGCTAACTCTGCTTTTGTTCAGGTAGAGCAGACAAACCGGTTCACAAAGGATGTCCAGTTTGGCGTTGTCGAAAAGTTTTTCCTTGCCGAACCAAAGCCTACATCGGTTGTTATTGCCTCAGCATCAAAATCGCCAATAATTTCCCTTATGCAGTTTGGCTCAGGCAAAATAGTGTATTATGGCATGCTGGAAAAGGCAAGCGGATTTAAGCTCGCTCCAGACTATCCGGTATTTTGGGTTCGGCTTATTGAGTTCCTGGCTGAGCAGGAAAATATACAAAATCTTAATGTTAAGACCGGCCAAACTACAATACTAAACGAGATTACAGCAATTAAAACCCCAACAAGGGTTTTAAAGCAGAATGCGGTTTTGTTTGAGGAGCAGGGCGTCTACAAATATAATGAGCGGGAGGTTGCCTCAAACCTGTTGAATGCTTTTGAATCAGATATCAACCAGAAAGAGAGGCAGGAGGCCGTAGCTGGCAGGAATATCAAACTTAAGTCTGTGAGAGAGGAGCGTGAATTTAGCTTTGAGGTTCCGCTTCTCCTGATTGTGGTGATAGTGCTTCTGCTCGAGCTAATGTATACCAAAATAAGGGGGGATATCTAATGCTAAACGAGCTTATGTGGTATTTAATGAAAGCGCCGTACCAATACCTAAAAAATCCTCTTGCGCTGTTTGCGATTGTTCCAATTGCGGTTTTTATATTTGTCCTATTAAGGAAGGAGTTTACACTGCTTAAAAAGGAGGATCTTGAGCCCGGGGCAATTAGAAAAAGAGTTTTTCTCCGTTATTTCATTTTCGTGTCTAGAATACTGATTTTCTTGGCGGTGCTAATCGCAGTTGCTTCGCCATTTATTGAAAAGGAGGTCATCATCAGGGGAGATGCCTTTTTGAGCCTTTTAAGCGATAACTCAACATCATTCAGCCTGTTTGATGCCGCAACAGCCAGTAGGGTAAAAAATGCAGTTGCACAGAGTCTGCGTATTGAATCTGCTACTATTAGCACAGGCGAAAGGTCTGCGCTTGGGGATGGAATACTATCAAGCCTGCAGAAGGACAGCGGTCTTTTGCTGGTTACAGACGGGAATAATAATGTTGGCGCAGATCTTGGAGATGTGGCGCTGTACGCAGCAAAACTTAATACAACAATTAATGCCATTCGCCTCGCTCCTCTTCGGCAGGAGTTTAGAGTGGTCATAAATGGTCCATCCAAAATTCTTGAGGGGATTGAAAGTGTTTTTACCGCAAATGTTGAGAGTGCTACAAAAACTGTTTCAGATTATCATTTAGTAATTGAGGTTGATGGCGAAAAAATTGTGGATACCACAACCTCAGAAAAGAATACACTATTTCGCAGGGTCTTCAAAAGCGGCTATCACACAATAAAAGCGGTAATTGACGTTAATGACATTTTTGAGGAAAATAATATGTATTATAAATCAGTTCGTGTTGTAAAAAAACCCAGTGTCTTGTTCTGGAGCAAATCAGACTCCCCTGCACTGGTTCTTTTTGAGCAGATGTACAAGGTTGATAGCATAGGCCAGCTGCCATCAGACCTTAACGGCTATCACGCTGTTGTTATTGATAACCTTAATCGGGATATTATTTCAGAGGATGCTGTTGACAAGCTTAGTGAGTTTGTTGCTGATGGAAACGGCCTTTTTGTTATTGGCGGGGATGATGCTTTTGACAAGGGAGGATACAAGGAGTCAAGCTTTGAAACCCTGCTCCCGGCCTATGTCGGGGCTGCTGCAAAAGAGGAGGGTGATGTAAATATTGTTTTGGTTATAGACATCTCAGGAAGTACTGGCACGCAAATGGGGGTTGTTAAAGCAGTAGATGTTGAGAAATCTCAGGCAATCAGTATCTTAAGCGACCTTAAGCCCACTAATAAAGTTGGAGTGGTCGCATTCAATGCCAAATCGTTTGTTATAGAGCCTCTGGGTTTTATTTATGAAAAAACCGGACTTGTAGAAAAAATATCCAAGCTTAAGGATGGCGGAGGCACGCTTATTAGCGCTGGGTTGCAGGAAGCTGTTGAAATGCTAAAGGTTGCTGAAGGAAGCAAGAATATTATACTTATATCTGATGGTGTTACCCAGCTTTTTAGCGCAGCAGAGGCAATTGCCAGCCTTGCGCAGAAGATGGGCATAAAAATTTATAGCGTTGGAATAGGCGCAAAAACAAACAGGCAGATTATGCAAAAGCTTGCTGCAATCGGGAATGGCATTTATTTTGATGCAGACCAATCAAAAAAGCTGAAGATATTGTTTGGCGAGCCAGAGGAGGGCGACCGCTCTGAATTCGGCCTTACAATTCTTGATGCCAGCCACTTTATCACAAGCAATCTTAATCTACGGGCTAGCATTACAGGTTTTAACTATGTTGTTCCAAAATCAACCGCCAACCTTTTGGTAACAACTGATGTAGCTGACCCAATCCTGCTAAGCTGGAGGTATGGGCTTGGCAGGGTAGGAGTGCTGGCAACAGATGATGGAAGCAAGCATGCCGGTGCGCTGCTTGGAAAGGACAACTCCATTCTGCTGGCAAGGGCAATGAACTGGGTTATTGGTGATCCGTCACGAAAGGACGAATATTATGTTGATGTTGATGACACAAGAATCAACGAGCCGACCAAACTTATAGTTAAAAGCCCTGTTCCGCCAAAAGCAGAGGGGACAACATTCTTTAAAATTGCCGATGACCTTTACAGAACCTCTATTGTGCCGACAGAAAGCGGCTTTCATAAAGTTGCTGATGCTGTATTTGGGGTAAACTACAAAGAGGAGTATGAAAACCTTGGTTTTTCTGATGCGCTTGAAGATATCACCAAAGCAACTGGCGGAAAACTCTACAAGATTGAGGAAATGGATAAGCTGGTTAATGATATTAAATCCCGCTCTGTAAGGTCTGTAACAAAAAAGATTGACTTAAGATGGCCGTTTGTTGTGTTTGCCATTGTTATTTTCCTGTTTGAGGTTGCAGTAAGAAAGCTCTCAAAACAAAATAAGTTTTATCTTTAAAAGAGAAAGTGATTTAAACAAAAAAGGAGTGAAAATAAAGCATGAAGAGAGTCTTGATTGCCGTTATGCTCGTGTGTGTTATTAGCTTTATTGCCGGCTGCCAGGTTAAGTGGGTAAAGATTGATGAGGCACAGCTTAATAGCGCAAAAGATGTTTCTACAGCTATTAGCAAAGAGGCAAGAGAGATTGCAGACGGACTGATTAAAGATATCAACGATGTTGATAAAGTCAGTGGGAATGCGCCGGACGCTAATACCCAACTAAATAGGGTTGATGTTACCCTGGGCGCTGCATCTGCAGAGATTTCCGGAACAATAGCTGGTATAGCAAAGCAGTTCAGCGCACCATATGCTGATAAGGATGCTATTGTCTTTGATATCGCCAAAGAATGGAATAAAAAGCCAAAGGAAATCCGGGGATTTGTTTTCTTTGACAACAAGCCATATTCGATAGCGGCGGTTGAGGGTGTGAAGGCAGAGGTTGCCAAATTAATTGAAAAGAATGTCAGCAATTTTAATGTTTCATCCATTCCTTTTTTAAGTGAGTATACATCTGGAATTGTTCGTGGAATCGGATGCGATTTTGAGAAAAAGCTTTTGAGGCTAAAGCTGGCAAATGACATGGCAAAGGGCCTTCCAATGTACCGCAATGTTCTTCCCAGAATTAAGGGCGCTTTGATTGTTTACCTTAATGGCAAGCTGCTTGAGCTGCAGTGCACTGATGTTATTGCTTCAGGCCAGGTTGTTGACTGCATAAAAGCAGATGCCCAGTTTGTGCTGGCAAAACAAAGCAATGTACTTGATGAGAGCGCATTGTTTAAGCTGTCGGATATTGTTGCCATATCCATCCCTGGACGGCATGAGCAGTTTAGCTTTAAATGCTTGCCGACAGGGTGATTATAAAACTGTAGGCAGAATAATTGCGAATTTATTTGCGGAATGAATGCCTCTCTTTTGTTAGGTGTTTGCGCAAACGGGTAGTTCGCCTATTAAATTTCTTTATAATATTGGTTAATCTCTTTGGTTGATATTTCTCCAAGAAATGCGTTTTCAAAATCTGCTGCAACCTTTTTTCTTAAAGTATATGTGTTTGCAATTCTAGCGTATGCCAGCCATCCTTCAAGAAAATTATATACCCCATCATATTGAACACGGCTATTGCAATAGTTTCTCTTGAACACTGCAAATTTTGAGCGCATCTTTCTCAAGTTTGACTCCTTAAGCAATTTGTGATAATAAAAAATACGGAATCCAAGAAAGTTCAGGCAGTGGCCTAAGGATATTATCTTCGAT
>CAZGZA010000051.1:0-1704 GCA_964529655.1 uncultured Methanosarcinales archaeon
AGACTAACCTGCCACAACATTTTTTATTTAATTTCAAGACTTTTAGGACAGAGCCTTTGTAGTATTAAGCTTTAGAGGATAGTAAAAATGTGTTGCGCAAAAATTAGTTAATTTCATCGTTAGAGGCATTCTTTTCAAAGTTAGAAAATGGAAAGATTTATAAACAAGTGGAAACATATGTTTCCAAATGGAAAGAAAATTAACCATATTAAATCCATTTTTTGAAGATCCAAACAGAAAGTTTAGCATCAGAGAACTTTCCAGAATCTTAAAAATAAACCATACAACTGTTAGGCAATATCTTAATAAACTGGTTAAAGAAGATTTTCTATCTTCAAAAAAAGAAGGATTGTATTCTTTTTACCAATTGATTTTATCAAAAAAAACACTTAATTTAAAGCTATATTACAATCTGGAAAAGATTAGGAACTCCAATATCCTTGCGGATTTAGAAAAGGCATATGACCTGCCAGTTATTATTATATTTGGCAGTTATGCTTCTGCCAGAGATGATGCGAGTAGCGATATAGATGTTTGTGTAATATCTAATGTTGAAAAAGAGTTTTCAATTGAAAAATATGAAAGAATTTTAAATAGAAAGATAAGCTTGCATAAATTCAATAAAAATTCGTGGGATATATCAAAAAAATCAAATCCTAACCTAATAAACAATATCTGTAATGGGATTGTTTTGTCTGGAGAATTGGAGATTTTATGAATTTTGAAAATGGCTTAAAAGAAGGAAAAGCGAAAAAGGTTATGCCTAATAGCATAAGGGCTTCAAGCTTGTTTAAGTCTTCGATACAAGCAATTGAAACCGCAAAAGTCATACAGTTAAATCCAAATACATTAAAAACCATATTGAGAGAGCTTTATGAAGGGCTAAGAGAATATTGCGAGGCTATTGGATATTTGTGTGGGTATAAATTTCTTGACCATGAATCAATCGGTTATTTTTTGAGGGATATCTTAAAAGAATCTTCTGTTTTTGTAAAATTTGATAGATACAGAAAATTGAGAAACGGGATAAACTACTATGGAGAAGATATTGACATTGAAACAGCAAAGGAGGCAATAGTAGAAATTCCTAAGCTCGTTAAAGAATTAGAAAAATACTCTAAGAAATAATTATTCTTCAGAATTAACCCGCAAAACATCAAATAACTTTCTTTCTGTTTCAGCAATATCTTGACAGTTGATTCATCTTAAAACCTCATCCAGCAATAGCTGAAAGTTTACTTTGCATGACTCTGACTTGTACAATTTAGCCAGCCTGATTACAGCATTTTTATTCAAAGCAAACCCTTTTTTTTTAAGCAAGCCATAAGGATGGCCTGAAATAATAAACTGGCAGAATTGAGTGACATTATGGGGGTTGGCGGTTTTATGGGCTCTTTCAAAATCAATTAAAACTGGCTTTAGGCTTTTTGTGATTACAACATGTTTTGGAGGGTGGCTCATCTCCTCCTTCGCAACCTTAAGGTTATCAAGAGTAAAGCACTGCTCAAAAATGTTTTTAATCACCCCCTTAATCCGGTTTTTTGTTAATCCTAGCAATGCTTCAAGAATAAAATCGCCCTTAACAAACCTGTAAACAATATAGTTTTTTCCGGCAAATAAAAATTCCGGCCCAACATTATGCTTGTTTAGAATTTTAAGCCAGTTGGCCTCGTTTTCCATGCGCTTTACCGCCTCTGATTTGGG
>CAZGZA010000051.1:1714-6029 GCA_964529655.1 uncultured Methanosarcinales archaeon
CTTTATCGCAACCTTTATGTTTTTGTACAGCGCTGTATAAATTAATCCCCTTTTCCCATGCGAAAAGTAGCTGATGCCGGAAATACCATGTTTGATTAGCCCTCTTAACAGTTTTGATTTAACAATTTTGTAAACAATCAAATCCTCAAAAAAGATATGCTGAACCTCTAAAACCTTGAACTCAAAAAGATTTTGATGTATAACCTCTTCAATATGCTGCCTGTTTGTTAAAGAGGATATAAGCAAGAGAATAATGCCGTCCGATTTCAAAAATCTTTCAGACATCTCCAGAAATCTTTGTGTTAGCTCAAATCCTTTTTTCCCGCCCTCAACTGTTAAATCCTTAAGCTTTGGCTCAGTAGGCAGGTAGGGCGGATTAAAAATTATCGTATCAAACAAGCCATGCACTTTAGAGAATAAGTTAGAAACCTTAAAGCTTATTTTCCTGCGATGAACATTTCTCTTGCAGTAACAAATTGCCTCTGCAGTTATGTCAACCCCCAGAACCTGTTTTGCTGTTTTTGTTTTTGCAGCGGTTAATGCCTGTATGCCCGAACCCGTGCCAATGTCGAGAACACTGCCTTTTGCATATTTTTTAACATATTTTTGCAGCAGAAACGAGTCCTCTCCTGGTGAGTATATCATTTTACATGCTTTAAATCTTTTAAGCCATGGCCGGTGATAACCAAAACTTTAATTGTATTTTTCGGAAGATTTAACTTTTTAAAAGCAGCATACGCCGCAGCTCCGGATGGCTCTGAGTCAATACCCTCAGTGGTTGCCATCTCCTTTCTCGCTATAAGCATCTCTTTATCAGAAACCTCAATAACCCTCCCGTTTGATTCCTTTAGGGCGCGAACTGCTTTTTCACCATCCAGCGGATCTCCGCAGGCGATTGCACCTGCAATAGTTTTTGGAATCAGCTTTTTTATTGGCATATTTGTGTTAAATGATTTTGATACAGGATTGCAGCCCCCTGCCTGGACTCCAACAAGAATCGGAAGGGTTTGAACTAAACCTGCCTTTTTGAACTCCTTAAAGCCTTTCCAGATGGCTGATATTAAAGTGCCGTTTCCAATAGGACAAATAATATAGACAGGGCTAGAAGCTAATTTGCGTTCCATAAGCTGGTCTATAATCTCGAACCCAACGCTTTTTTCCCCCTCGCCCCTGAAGCTGTAGTCGCCAACCAAAAAACCCTGATGATGCTGGAATTTTTTATATGCTGTTTTGGCGGCTAGTGCATAATCGCCCTTTACTCTGGAAATTTTTGCTCCAAAATTGCGAATCTGCCTCATCTTCTCCTTTGTTGTAACAGTTGGCAAAACAATCTCACAGGGCAGTCCGGCTCTGGCAGAATAAGCGGCAATGCTAGTTCCCATGTTGCCGGTAGAGGCGCAGATAATCAGCCTTGCTTTTAAATCCCGTGCATGCGAAACTTCAATTGTAGAGCCCCGGTCCTTAAAACTGCCTGTTGGATTCTGCAGCTCCAATTTATAAAAAACAGCATGGTCAAACCTGGATTTAACAAGCTGTGTTCCACCCTCATCCAAAGTGATAATACTCTGGCAGTGAGGATAAAACTCTTTGTATCGCCAATGATTGAAGGGGCGTTTCCTCAGCCTGCGCCAGTTCAGCTCTTTAAGCCGTGCATAGTCATAAACAATCTCAAGACTGCCATTGCATCGGCTACAACGATACAGAAGCCGACTTCTTTTAAATCGTTTGCCGCAATGAAAACACTCAAGGCGCTTAATGAACATAATACTCTTTTTAGATTTTGGAATTTATTAAAGTTGTGAAATGGGCTGCAAATTTGCTTACAATCCCTCTTCCATGGCTTTGGCTGTTTTAAAGAATTCTTTTGTATTTTCATCTAATTCTTTCTTTGATTCCTTGAGAAATTCTTTTAATTCTTTATTAGCCATCACCTATCACCGCTTATCCTTTTAGTGTTTATAGTATTTAAATTTTTCAATTTCTTATCTGCCGTTGACCTCCCTGCAGTATAACCAGATGTCAGCGATGGGCATGTATGGGGAGAAGAAGAAGGTGCTGTGGGTGAGAAAGTAATTAATTATTTGGGTCTAATGGGTCTTTATTGTTGATGATTTCTTGATAATCATTTATTCCATCACCATCTGTATCTGGATTGATGAAGTTGGTTTGGTACTGCTGGATTTCCAGCCAATCAGGCAGACCATCATTATCTGAATCGCGGCCAATATTGAAATTGTTTAAAGGGGCAATTTGGTCAATGGTGTAGGCAGCGATTTGAGTAGCATAAAATGGGCCGGTGGTGTAAACTGAATCAGTAACTAAAGTGACTGGATTGACTTGAGTTCTGTCTTTGGCTCCTATACAAAAAAGGGAGAGGTCTAGGAATTGATTATTAGAAAGTTTAATCTGGTCTTGTTGTGTTTGGGTTAAGGACGGGTGGTTGAAAAGGTAATGTGAACCATTGAAATTCCAGACATTGATGCCTTGAGCAGCAAGTGGGTCATAGGATATGTTAACTTCTTGAGCATAATGGGGGCCGTATTTTTCAATATTTAAGTGCTGGCCAAGACAAGTAAGCCAAAAATGAGAGAATTCATGCATAACAGCCTGCATAAGGTTTGCTTGTGTAAAAGCCATGGCAACACCATAAGCCATGTTAACGTGGCTTTTAAGTCTGGTGGTATTAACATCCGAATAAGTGGGAGAGCTAACAATCCAAGTAGACTGGTGATTAAATTGATTAGGGATAAAAGAAGTTATCCAGCTGTTAAAAAGAATGATGAAATCGTAATTGTCTGGATTAGTTTGATAAAATTGTTTAAGAGCTTGGTATTCATAATCACTGGTTGAAGGAAGCTGAAGTTGGATTATATTTGAATTTAAGATGATTTTGTTATTGGTGGCTGCAGCATAGATTCTATCAAAGTCTGATTCAAATTGATTTAAGGTGTTTAAATGGGATTGTTGGACTGGGTAATTTGGTGTGGTGAGATAAATAATAGCGACATTGTAATTACATGGGGGAGTTGAGCAATAAATGGGTGGATTAGTGCAGCGAGAATTGACAGTGCCCGCAGCTATACAATTATCATTGGTGTTAGGGTTGTTGTCATGGCATTCTGAATTAGAAGAACAAATAAGGGTTGGTGCTGGAGCTGGTATTGGTTGAGGAGGGGCTGGTGTTGGAGTTATTTCAATGGTTTTATGGAAACAAACATGGAGGGCAGGATCACAGATATCTATGGTATTGAGGTTCTGGTCATCGCAATCAGCATCGGTTAAACATTCAAATTTTTCTATTTCTTCTTTGGGCAGGATTTGATAACTACAAGTTTTAATTTCAGGCATGCAGATATCAAGGGTTTGAGGATTGTTATCGTCGCAGTCTTTATCTGTTTGGCAGGTTTTTTTTAAAAATATGTGGGTGCATTTTTGTTCTTGGCAAAGGTCCTGGGTTAGTTCATTTTGATCATCACAATCAGCATTAGTGAGGCATTCTGGTTTTTCAATTTCTGGTGGGGGTATTTCTTCTTTTTTACAAGAAATAGGAATAATTAAAAGAATAGTGAGGACAATTAAGATTCTTTTTTCCATAAAGGGTTAATAATGTTATTTTATTTAAACTTTTTTAAATTTGGTACGTGGAAAGCTTAGAGGAGTGCTCTAAGCTCTAAGAATGGGTTTTTGTTTTGTTGTTTCCATGTTGTTAAGAGTGTCATTATTACTTCGTTTGCTGTTGTTCCTTTTTGATTTCTGAGTGTTCCCGTGATTTTTTCTATGGCTACTTGTTCTCTTAAGGCTCTTTCTGCTCTGTTGTTTGTTGGTTCTACTTCTGGATGTATTATGCATGTGAACCAGTTTTCGAAGCCGTTTTCTATTTTTGTTCGTGCTGTCTTGAGTTCTTTATTTGAATGATTTTATTTTTGTTGATATTAAATTGTTTTTTCCTTAACAGGGTTGGCATGAAGCCTGAAATAACAAACTGGCAGAATTGGGTGACGTTATGCTTTTTTGGGTTTTATGCACTCTTTCAAAGTCAACCAGCACCGGCTTTAAATTTTTTGTGATTATAATATGTTTCAGGGGATGGCTCATCTCCTCTTTTGCAACCCCCATATCATCCATTTTTTTGCACTCTTCTAACGCCTCAATAGTCACAAAAAACGGGTAAACGCCGGGCCCGGATATTCACCAAATCTTTACAAAAGATTTGATAGAAAGTGGGCGACATAAAACTGTTGTTACAGTTTTAGTCCCCCTAACGCCGGGCCCGGATATTCACCAAATCTTTACAAAAGATTTGATAGAAAGTGGG
>CAZGZA010000052.1:0-5588 GCA_964529655.1 uncultured Methanosarcinales archaeon
TCTTAAGCTTAAGCGATTTTGAGTTTCTGTTTAATCTTTTTTGAGTTATACATTCACTATCTTTAAAAACAGCCTCTTTTTCTAGTGTATCATGAATTTACTGCTTTCAAAAATATGCGATGTGCTTTTTAGGAGGGGCATTCCAATTCAGCCTCCAAAAAAAGTTCTTGTTATCAGAAGCGGGGCTATTGGTGATGTGCTTATGTCAACTCCCCTGCTTCATAATCTTAAGGAAAGCTATGCAAACATCCACATTTCCTATCTTGTCGGAGAGTGGTCAAAATGTGCCTTAACCAATAATCCCAATGTTGATGATGTGCTATCTTTTGATGACAGGCATATCTATCATAAACATCTTTTTCCAACGCTGAAGCTTATTTTAAGGCTTCGGAAGCAGAAATTTGATAGCTGTTTTGTTTTGGATAAATCATGGCATTGGGGGATTTTGGCATGGCTGGCGGGCATTCCGGTTAGAATAGGTTTTGACAGGTGCGGTGAGGGCTTTGCGTGTACCCATAAAATTCAGTTTGATGGTTCAAACTATGAGCTAGAATACTATCTGGAGCTTCTTGGAAAACTGGATAGGGACCTCCCAATCAGATATAATTCCATTGAGTTCTATCTCTCAGATGATGACAGGGCTTTTGCCAATAATTTTATTAGAAAATTCCGCATTGTATCAAAGAAAAGGGTTGCTCTGGTGGCTGGCGGCGCCAATAACCCGGCCCATCAAATGCATGTTAAGCGATGGCTGCTGGAACATTTTGTTAAGCTTGCAAAAAAGCTTGAGCTGGCTGGAATTAAGGTGATATGGATTGGAAGCAGGGAGGATGAATCTGTTATAAACAATCTTGTGAAGGCAGTTCCTGAAACAATAAATGCCGCTGATAAAAATTTAACCATTGCGCAGTCAACTGCTCTTATGGAAAAATGCCATTGCGTTGTTACCCCTGATTCAGGCCCGTTGCATATGGCTGCTTCAACTAAAACCCCGATTATAGCGCTCTTCGGCCCCACCTCTCCACAGCGGTTTGCGCCTAAGAACGCAGCTGTTCTTTACCATACAGAAGGCTGCCACAATTGCTACTCTATTTTCACTTATGGGACTCTAAAAACATGTAAAACCCATGAGTGCATGAAAAATATTAAGGTTGATGAGGTTTTCAACGCTGTGCTAAAATGTATAAATTAAATTGGAAATATATTCCTTTTATTGCTTTTGTTGACCTTTTTGGTTACATATTCATTAAGCCTTTTTTAAGGAAAAATCTTCCATACATTCAAAAAATATTGGTTATCAGAGTTGATGAGATTGGCGATGCTATTCTTTCAACCCCTGTTTTCCGGGCCTTAAGGCAGCATTTTCCGTCAGCTGAAATCTGTGCTTTAATAAAGCCGCTTACCAGAGAGGTTTATGAAAACAATAAAAATATTGATAGAATTATTCTGGCAGATTCCTGGCTTGGCTCATGGGCGGCTCCTAAAGCTTCGTTCTTTTCTTTTTTAAAATTGATTAAGCGGTTGCGCAGGGAGTCTTTTGATTTGGTTATTGAGCTTCATACCGACCCAAGGAGTATAATTCTTGCCTCGCTTGTTGGAAAGTATTGTATTGGTTATGGCTATCGCGGTTTGGGATTCTTATTAAATAAAAAGGCAAAACACTCAAACAAGCATATTATTGAACAGTGCCTGGATGTTGTTAGGCTTCTTGGCGCTGATACCTCCCCTGTTTTAGAGCTGCCTCTTCAGGATAATGCAGTTTTATTAGTTAGGAAGAAGCTGGCGGGTATGGGATTTGATATTGCCTCTCCCAAGCACCATCTTGTTTGTATAAGCCCTGGAGCAGGCAGGGTGAATAAGCTTTGGTTTAATGACAGCTGGGCAAAACTTCTTCTTGCGCTGTTAAAGAAAAAGAATGTTTTTATTATTTTTGCAGGAACACTGCCAGAGGCAAAGATTGTTGAGGAGATTATTGCTTTGGCCGGAACATCCTCAAAAAAAATCCTGAATTTTTGCGGCAAAACCTCTCTTCAGGAGCTCTTTGCCCTTGTTAGCCACTGCAGTCTGGTAATTGCCCCGGATAGCGCGATAATACACATCGCTAATGCATGCTCTGTTCCATCTATTGGGTTATACGGGCCGACTGAACCGGCCATCTGGGGATATAACATAAAACTCCAGAAGTCCATATTCAGAAAATTGGACTGCAGCTTTTGCGATGAGGGTTTTTGCAAATTAAATATAAATAAGAATAAGTGCATGGAATGGATTTCGTATAAGGATATTTTAAGGGAACTAGAAAATTTTATATAACCCTCTTAAATCTTATGGGTTAGCTTGGGGGATTTTATGAAACGAGCCTTAATCACGGGTATAACCGGCCAGGATGGTTCTTATCTTGCAGAGCTATTGCTAGAAAAAGGTTATGAGGTCTATGGTATTATTAGAAGGAGCAGTACCATCACAACTTCAAGGCTTCAAAACATTTATTCTGACCCGCATACCCCTAATGAGCGCCTTAAGCTGATTTACGGAGATTTAACTGATGCAAGCTCTGTTAACAAGGTTATAAGGATTGTTAAGCCTGATGAGGTCTATAACTTAGGCGCTCAAAGCCATGTTAAGATTAGCTTTGATGCTCCTGAATATACCGCTGACACCGTTGCCATAGGAACATTAAGGCTTTTAGAGGCATTGAAAGAGTTTTCTCCTCATACAAAATTTTACCAGGCATCAAGCAGCGAGATGTTTGGGAAGGTTCATAATGATCCTCAGAATGAGGAAACCCCTTTTTATCCAAGAAGCCCGTATGGCATCTCAAAGCTTTTTGGCCATTGGATTACAGTCAACTATCGTGAGGCATACAACATGTTTGCCTGTTCTGGCATACTTTTTAATCATGAATCTCCAAGAAGAGGCAGGACTTTTGTTACACGAAAAATTTCCAGGAGTGTTGCTGAAATAAAGCTTGGAATGGCTAATAAACTCTATTTAGGAAATCTTGAGGCTAAGCGGGATTGGGGTTATGCAAAAGACTATGTTGAGGCAATGTGGCTGATGCTTCAGCAGGAACATCCTGAGGATTATGTTATTGCAACAGGTGAGGTTCATTCTGTTAAGGAATTTGCTGAGGAGGCTTTCAGCCACGCCGGCCTTGACTGGGAGAAATATGTAAAGGTTGACCCACTTTATTACAGGCCAACAGAGGTTGATTTGTTGAGAGGGGATTTTACAAAGGCAAAAAGTAAGCTTGGTTGGGAGCCAAAACTGAGGTTTAAGGAGATAGTTCATTTAATGGTGGATGCGGATATTGCTGCGCTTCAAAAAAATAGGTATAGTATCGATTAATATGAGCTTTTGGAAAGCTAAGAAGGTTATTGTAACAGGCGGCCACGGATTTCTCGGTAATCATGTTGTTAAATTGTTAAAAGAGCTTGATGCTGATGTTTTTGCTCCTGCATCACGCGAATTTGATTTGCGGCAAAGGCCAGCCTGCGATGCTGTTGTAAAAGATGCAGATATGGTCATACACCTGGCTGCTAATGTTGGGGGAATTGGCTGGAATATGGAAAAACCAGGAGAGCTTTTTTATGACAACCTTATAATGGGGGTTCAGCTGATTGAGGCTGCAAGAATTTCCAATGTTAAGAAGTTTGTTGCTCTCGGCACAATCTGTGCCTATCCAAAGTTTACTCATGTTCCGTTTAAAGAGGAATATTTGTGGGATGGTTATCCTGAGGAGACAAATGCCGCCTATGGCCTGGCTAAGAAGATGCAGTATGTGCAGTCTGTCGCTTACAGGAAACAGTATAATTTTAATTCTATTTTTCTTCTTCCAGTTAATCTTTATGGCCCAGGAGATAACTTTGACCCTCAAAGGTCTCATGTTATTCCTGCCTTAATAAAAAAGTGCCTTGAGGCAAAGAACGCGGGCCTGGATAGTGTTATCTGCTGGGGTGATGGTTCTGCATCCAGAGAGTTTTTATATGTTGAGGATGCGGCTAAGGCCATTGTTTTGGCTGCTGAGCATTATGACCAGCCAGAGCCGGTTAATTTAGGAAGTGGCATGGAAATTACTATTCGGGAGCTTGTTGAGAAAATAAAAGAGTTTACGGGTTTTGAGGGCGCTATTGTCTGGGATAAGTCCAAGCCAAATGGCCAGCCAAGACGTTGCCTGGATGTTTCAAAAGCAGCCAAATTGTTTGGTTTTAGGGCTGAAACACCCTTTGATATTGGTTTGAAAAATACAATTGAATGGTATAAACACAAGTTAGGGGCTGAAAAATAAAAATGGCTGAAAAAAAGATTAGAAACTCATTGGTTATTTTGGTTTGGGATGAGATTGAGGCAATTAAAGCTCTCTATCCGCAAATTCCATTTGATTGTGCTGATGAGGTTTTGTTTGTTGATGGCGGCTCAACAGATGGGACTATAGATTTCTTAAAATCGCAGCACCAAAATGTTTATGTTCAGCAGCTTCGTGGAAGAGGCAGGGCATTTCTTGAGGGATTAAACCATACCAATGGCGAGAATATTGTTTTCTTTTCAGGAGATGGCAATGAAGACCCAAAGGATATCCCTAAAATATTCAGTGAGCTTAATCAGGGCTATGAGATGGTTACTGCCGGAAGGTTTCTTCTTCCAGATGCCAAAAGTGATGATAGTGATGACCCTCTCTTAATCAGAAAGTATGGTAACATCTTCCTTAGCTGGCTGGCGCATGCAATATGGAAAACCAATGTTAAGGATGCAATTAACGGCTTTCGGGGATTTAAAAGAGATGCAATGACAAGGATGAATTTGAATGCTCCAAAACATGAAATTGAATATCAAAGCACTATCAGGGCTGCAAAGCTTGGCTTGAATATCAGGGAAATTCCAACGCATGAGCTTGAAAGATTGGGCGGGAGAAGAAAATTGACAGCTGATACTCCCACGCTGGCAAAAAACTTTTTTCTTTTTCTTATCAAAGAGATGCTTATTGGTAAGAAGTTCATAAAATGACTTTATTGGATAGCCTTAAGCGGTTTGTTCGGCCTCATCTTGCCTTAATTCAAGCCCCTTTATTCGAACCGTTAAATCAGGAATACTTGGTTGATACAAGCAGCGGCGATGATGACGATCCAATTAGGTATTATTACAAGCCTTTTTTCAGCTATATCTATAGGAAAAGGTTAAGCATGTGCTTAAAAGCTGTTGGCGGAAGAAAATTTGATAATCTTCTGGAAATTGGATATGGCTCTGGCATATTTTTGCCAGCACTATCCAAAATTTCCGCTAATCTTGCAGGACTGGACATCCATAAAATGAATATGGAAGTCATGAATTCTATGAAGCTGGCGGGGGTTGATTGCACGCTGACATCAGGTGATATTTTGCATCTCCCTTATGCAGATAAATCTTTTGACTGCATTGTTTTAGTGAGCGTGCTTGAGCATATATCCAAACTGGATAGTGCAATAGAACAGGTTCATAGGGTATTAAAATCCGGGGGAAAGGTTTATATTGGAGTTCCTGTCAGAAATAAGTTAACTGACATATTTTTTGAAAAAATCTGCAGAATCGGAAAATCTGTTGCATCTATGCAT
>CAZGZA010000053.1:0-5451 GCA_964529655.1 uncultured Methanosarcinales archaeon
TTGCCTCCTTTTTGTTTATTAGCTTCTCAAAGCATTTATTTTTTCAGCCTTTTTTTCCGCTTATTTTAATGGCTTTGCGGTTAAATAAATCTTTCTGTTGGCGGATTCTGGGTTATGAATGTTCTATAGTAACGGACATTAATTTTTGTACATAATGTGCCGTTACTATATTTGGCAGACATAATCTATTTGTATAACAATTTATGTCTGCCGTTATAACAAGTTTTTTATCTCAGAAGCAGTTATGGAACGGTTGTCATGAGAAGCTCTGCTTCGATTGGTGCCAAAACCACAAAAATTTTTTTAAAATTTTTGGGTCTCAAAAAGCAATGCTTTTTGTGGAAATGCAAGGCATTTTTTGTGCATAGATGCGGAATTCGTCGATGGAGGGTTGAAATTCATGTTTTCGCATCCAACAGCCATTTGTATGCAGGAAGTACTTGTATGCCGTCAATTGTTTTTTCCTGGCTGAGTGTCAGAATCAGCCCTTTTTTTAGTTTGAATCGTTTCATTGCTTCTTTAATTCCATTTATTTCTCTCTGTTGATTGTCTTCATTTAGTTCGTAGCAGGCTTGTATTGCTTGTGTTATTTTATCTTTGCTTTTTAGTATGAAATCGCACTCGAACTTGTCTTTATAATAATAGATTTCTTTTTCTTTTCTTTTTAATTCAAGAAAAATGATATTTTCGAAAAGCCGGCCTTTGTCTTTGCTTAATGCAAATGATAACAAGGAGCTTAGCCCTGTATCGATGCAGTATGCTTTTTTAATAGTTTGTTTGGTCGGGGTTTCAGAAAAATTAGCGATTGGCATAATTAGGTATGCGTCATTGCAGTAGTCAAGGAATTTGTATAATGTGTCCTTGCTTATTTTGATGCCTTCAGATTTTAGGCTGTTGAATATCCTGTTTACTGAGAATTCTTTTGCAGTGTTGCTGATTAGCTTTTTTGCAAAGAGTTTTAATGGTATTGGGTCACTAATGCCGTACCTTTCTATTATGTCCCGGTATATCATTACTTCAAAATAATTTCTTAGGCTTTTTTCATAGATTTCCCTGTCCATATTAGCTAGTTCAGGAAAGCCCCCTTTCTGCAGGTATTCATCGAAACTCGCAAGCATTTTTGCTTTGCCTTTTGTTGAATGTATATCCTCTTCTGTTTTCGTGAATCTTAAGTATTCCTTAAATGATAATGGAAAAACTTCATAGGATATTGTTCTTCCTCGCAGGCTAGTTGCTATTTCTTTGCTTAGCAGTTTTGATGATGATCCGGTTATGAATATGTTTTTGCTGATAGTGTCATATACTCTTCTTATGAATTTTTCCCAGCCGTTGATTTCCTGTATTTCATCGAAAAAGAAGAATAGCTCTTCCTCTGTTTTGTTGGGATACATTTCAAAGTATGCTTCGATTATTTGATTGAGTTCTTTTGAGCTTATTTCCAGCCGTTCGTCTTCAAAATTTATGTAGATTATGTTGGTTATGTCTGTTATTTTTGGCATGGTTTGGTATAGAATATACGTTTTTCCTGCTCTTCTTGCGCCGATTATTGTGATGATTTTTCCGGAGTTTAGGGGCAGGCGTGTGTTTCTTTCAATTGTTTGCGGCGCTCCGCGGTTATGGAAGTCTTTTATTATTGCTTTTATTGCTTCTTTCATCTTTCCTTATGATACGGAAGCTTATATATAAATGTTTCCTTTTTAAAGGGAAAGAATTCATGCAGGTATGCTCTTTAGGTTGAGCTTATTCGATTTTGTTCTGTTGCGCCAGGTTCGTTTTTTCTCTTACACATGCCAACGGCATGAATTCATAATAATTGTTTTCGTCAAACCAGGCGCACCTGAATTGTTTTACTGGCAGTTTTAGGCGTGCTGCTAGCGCTAGGGCGTAGATTGTTAGTTGTTGTGTTGGTTTTGTTTTGTCTGCTTCTGGTTTGTAGTCAAGGATGTAGATAAGGTTGTTTCTTATTTGTATGAAGTCTATGTGTCCGGTGATCGGTGTTTGTAGCGCGTTTATTTTGAATTGGCGGTTTTGGTATTCTTGGATGTCTTGTTCTGTCAGGTAGACTGGGATTTCTGTTGCTATCGTGCTTGTGTCGTTGCTTAGCATGAAATCTTGTATTGCTTTATGGCGGTGATAGTTGTTTGTTATTTGTGTAAGCGCTTTTAGGGCTAGAAGGTTTGCGTTGTTGGTGTCTGTTTTTGTTTCCGGGTTCATTAGCGCTAGTTGTATTTGTGAGCCTCTTTGGCTTGTTCCGAAATAATGGTGGGGGTATTCTTTGCTCTGGATTTGATTGAAGTATTGCTTTATTTTTTCGTACGCATTGTTTTCTAGCGAGGTTAGCTCTTTTAGCAACTCTATTTTTGCGTTGTGGCATTGGAATATATAGGCCTGCTGGTGATTTAGCTGTTGTTTTTGGAGCATTTCTTTTGGTTTGCAGATTTTTATTGCTTTTTTTCTGTTGATTGTGCAGTATTGTTTTGTTTCTTTTATCCACCTGTGGATTGTTGTTTTTGAGAGCTTTATTTTATGCATGCGGTTTATGATGCCTTTTGTCTGGTCTAATGAGTATCCTCGGTTGTAGAAAGAGATGGCAGTTAGCATTATTTTTATCGGGTATGTTTTGTTTGTCGCTTCAGAGAATTTTCTTTTGCATTTCTTGCAGTAGTAGTTTTGGATGGCTGTTAGCTTGTTTTTTCTTATTCCTTTCTTGATAGCTTTATTATTGCAGTATTTGCACTTTGTTTCCCGCTGCATAACTTTCCTGAATTATTGTCTTGTTTAAATATTTTCGGATTTTTAAGCCCCTTAAATGGAACATTTCAAGCCCCTAATACAGAACAGTTCCGAGTCCCTTAAATGGAACGTTATTGAACAGTTGTGCGAGTCCCTAATTCGGAACGAATTACTCTGAAACAAAGGGCGTTTCCCGCTTCTTTTCACTTTTTAAGGCGTTTTACAGCTTATTTCCGCCTTAGGTAAACTACTAACCACCGACAACTGACATCTAATCCTCACCCAACCGTACTAAACAGCTTAAAATGCGTACTCTTCGTCCCATTATACAAACCAGCAACTTCCGCCGCAGAAAGCGAGCGGTTGTAGATGCGGACTTCGTCAATGGAGCTTTCGAAGCAAGCTTATTCGCTGCCGGTGCAAAATCGCTATCTTTATATACATATTCCCCTTTGGGTTAAACTATGGCAAAAGAATTTACCTTGATAATTGAGAAAGGTGAAGATGGATATCTGATTTCTGAAGTGGTTGAGCTTGCAGGCTGCCATACTCAGGCTAAATCAATGGATGAATTAATTAAAAGGACTAAAGAGGCGATTTCTTTGTGCACAAAAATTTGAGCGAATTTTTGGCATCCTAAAAACCCGCCGCAGGCGGTTTTTATGATATCTTAAATGCCAAAATGAGCCGGTTCGGATTGAGGATACCTTTATAGGCATTCAAAAGGTAGTAGTTGCATGAGCAGGTTGCCGCTTCTTTCGGCAAATGAATTTATTCGGGTTCTCCAGAAAATGGGTTTTGAAAAGATTAGGCAGGAAGGCAGCCATGTGTTTTTGAGGCACGCAGATGGAAGAACAACAGTTGTTCCTAATCATCCTGGCGAGGAACTGGATAGGGGACTTCTTAATAAAATTCTGAAAAAAGATTTAAGAATTGCCCGTGATGAATTTTTAAGATGTATCTGAACTTATTCAAAGCACTGTGCTCGTTCACTATATGGAAAGCTCGTTCGCAGCAGATTTTCACCTTCCGTAGCTAAACCACTAACCGCAGTGCACTCCTCACCCAACAGTACTAAACAGCTTAACATGCGTGCTTTTTGTGCCGTTATACAAGCCAGCAACCTCACTGGCGGTAAGACTGCGGTTGTAGATGCGGACTTCGTCAATGGAGCCGTTATCCCTTTTCCGCAAGGTCGTTTACGTCAAATATGTAATCTTGCTTTGCGAGCGTTTCTTTTGCTTCGATTTTTTTGGCGATTAGCATGTATTTTCTTGCAGGGTTTTCTCCCCAGGTTACGCTGCGGGCTTTTTCTTTTAGTTTGTTGATGATTTGCATTGCTTGTTCTTTTGAAAGAGTTTTCCATTTTACTTCTCCGAATAGTATTTGGTTTTTTTCTTTGTCGATTCCTGTGATGTCTATCTCATTGTTTTTGTCCCACCACTGGCCTATTAGGTAGTTGTTGAATTGTTTTTGTTCTTTTAGCCAATCCAGCGCGATTTCTTCGTATGCCTTTCCTATGAATGCCGGGAGTTCTGGCTTTATTTTTTCTTCGATTAGCTTTTCCTGCCTGTTTTGTTCTATGTATTCTGTGTTTTCAAAAACGAATTTGAACCAGAACTTGAAGTAATTGTCTTTTAGGAGATATATTCCTTTTCTTGATTTTTCCGGGTTTTTTTCGGTTATTGGGACTTTTCTCTCGATTAATTGCAGGCTTTGTAGCACTTGGAGGTATTTTGTTATTGTTCCTTTGTCTAATCCTGTGTCATTCATTATTTCGCTTATTTGCGTGTTGCCTTTGGCGATGGATTTTATTATTGAGTAGTATGTGCTTGGCTCATTGAGTTCCTGCCTGATAACAAATAATGTGTCCTGGCTGAGGAATGTGTTTTTTTGCAGTATTTTTTCTTTTATGTTTGTTAATGCTGTTTTTTTATAATTGAATTCTTTTAGGTAGGCGGGAGTTCCACCCAGGATTGCGTAATTTATTATTTTTTGTTCTTGTGTTAGTTCTGGAAAGAAGTTTATTGCATCTTTGAATTTCATCGGTTCTAGAAGTATTTGTTCTGTTCTTCTGCCGTATAGGGGTGATTGGTAGCCTAGTAGGGATTCCATCATTCGTATTGATGAGCCGCATAATAGGAGGAATGTGTTTTTTTTGCTGAATTTTTTATCCCAGTGCTCTTGCAGGATCGATGGCAGGGCTTTGTTTGATTCTGCGAGAAAAGGGAATTCGTCGAATAGTATTGGTGTTTCTTTTTGCTCTAAATATGTGAATAATGCGTCGTAGTTCTGGAATGGGCTGAGCTTCAGGACTTCGTCCTTGAAGAATTCTGCGGTTTCTTCGCTGATTTTTTTCAGTTGGTCTTTTTCTGATTCCTGCCTTGCGCTTAGGTATAGTGCTTTGTGCCTTTCGGCGAACTCATTGAGCAGTTCTGTTTTGCCTACTCTTCTTTTGCCGTAGAGTATGATTAGTTTTGGCTTTTTTTCTGCATAGAGCTGTTCAAGCAGCTTTAGTTCTTTTGTTCTGTCTAAAAACATTTTGTATACTCCAAAGTATACTACTCTAAAGTATACTAATATTTAAATCTTTCTGTTTTTATTCGGATTGTGCTCCGAATGTGGCTTCAAGTTCCTTAAATAGAACATTTTAAGTCCCCAATACAGAACAGTGCAAGTACCTTAAATGGAACGAGTTTAAGTCCCTTAAATGGAACA
>CAZGZA010000054.1:0-5096 GCA_964529655.1 uncultured Methanosarcinales archaeon
AGATTTTTGGCTCCTAAAAGCACAAAAATTATTTTGTAATTTTTGGCTCAAAAAAGTTCATAAGCAAAGCGAATGAACTAGGCGACGAAGTCACCGTAAGCTTTGCTTTTTGTGGAACCTCTAGGTTTTTGTGGAATCGCACGATTAAATATCTCTGGCTGAAGCCAAAGGATTAGTGCGATTTTCGTTATTGAACTGTTTTTGGACAAGCACAAGTATTACGACCGAAAAAGAAGGTATCTAGGATTCTAAACCGCGTATTATACAATACATCCTAAACCGCAAATTAAACCATAGAAAACTATATAAATCCGAAAACCATGTTTATAGCTGTGAAAAAAAGGGGATGAAACAGTTCTATTTAGACCCCTAAATGCAATGGCAGACCTAAAAAGCCTTGAAAAGAACTTTGAGATATTCAGCAGAGGAGTTGAAAGGCTGCAGGAGCTTGAACAGGAACTCAAGCAGCTAAACATAAACGGCTATGAAAAGGATGCAGAACAAATACGGTTAGAGCTCCATAATGTAACTGAAATCCCCCAAATAGAGCGGCAGATAGCTGCGCTAAAAAACAAGATAGGCAGAAAAGCCGAGCCAGAACAAAAGCTCAAAACAACAGAGCATAAACTGCACTCACTTCTAAAAGAGCTTGAGAGCGACCTAAAAGAGAGATATGCCTCAAAGGATAGGCTGCTCACCGAAAGAATAAAAAAGCACTTCAGCGAAAGAGAGGCACAGCTGGAAAAACAAAGGCAGGAGCTTGAAGAGCGCTATAATAACAAGTTCAGGACAGAGCTTAATACAGCCATACATCAAAAACTCAACACCCTTGTAAACCAGAAATACAGCGGAAGGAAAAAACAGCTTCTCAAAACTATTGAAACACAGCTGGACATGCAAAAAAAGGAGCTTGCAAAAAAGGCAAAAAGAGAAAAAGAGCTGCTCAACAGGCAAATCAAAAATAAGGGATTAATGCTCGCGGCAAAGCTCGAAAGAGAGAGCCAACAAAAAAGAAAACAGCTCCTCAAAAAAGAAAGGGAACTCCAGACAAACATGGATCTGCTATCAAAATCATTTAATGAGAGAATACAGAAATTAATGCTGGAAAAACAAAAATTAAGGAATGCAGGCAGAGAAAAAGAAAATCTGCTGGCCAGAAGCCTGAAAGAGAGCGTACTAAAATCCAAGAGGGAAAAGCAGCTTGCAGAGAAACAGCTAAAAAGCGCAACAGATAGGAAAATAGAAGCAGCAGACCACATTCTAAAGCTAAAAAAGCAAATATTACAGCTACAAGAGAACATAAGCGAGGCAAACAACAAATTAAAAGCGACTGCAACTAAGCAGCTAAAACAAAACCAGCTTAAGCAAAAGCAGGAAAAACAGCATAAGGAAATTGCACTAAAGATGCAGCAATACACAAAAGAATCCAAAACAAAACTGCAAAAAGCCGAGGCTGAAAAGCAGCTGCTCAAAAGCCAGGCCATTGCATTAAACAATAAAATAAACGAAATAAAAAGCCAGGTGGCCGCCCTTGAAGCGGAAAGAACCATGCTAAAAAACGCACAGGCAGAAACTGGCGGAAAACTTCAAAAACTAATTTTGGAAAAAAGCGCTATTGCCAGAAAACTCAGGGAAACAACAAAACAAAAACCAAACACTCTTCTGGCTAACAGCTATAAGCAGCTCCAGAAACAGGAAATCACGCTTAAACACCAGCTAAAATTGAAAAATGTAATGTTAGCTAAAACAAACAGGGAGTTTACCAAACAAAAACAGCACACCACCAATCTTACAAAAGAGCTTGACAACCTGAAAACCCTAACAAAAGGGCACGAAACAGAGATGAACCGCTATAAACAAAAGCTCGCACAAAAAACAGCTGAAATTGAGGAAACCTCACAAAGAATAGGCGCAGAAGTTAATGCGCGGGTAGCTGAAAAAGAAAAACAGCTAACAACAAAACTCAACGCTCTTATGGCAAATAGGGAAATATTAATAAAAAAGCAGGCAAGAGAGGAGCTGGAAAGAGAAAAGCTGGCACTGCAAAAAAGCATGCAGGAAAAAGAGCAGAAATTCCTCAAAGAAAAACAGGCAGCCCTAAAAAACGAGCTAAGCAAAATAACAAGAATACTTAACTAATCTTAACTAAAAAAAAAGAGGTGTTCAGATGGCGAGATTAAGCAGGCATAAAACAGGATTGGCTGTAGGCATTTTTGCAGCAACATTACATGCGCTGTGGGCAGTTATCGTCGGCTTTGGAGCAGGGCAAAGCGCAATAAACTGGCTATTTTCAATGCACTTCCTGCAGGCAGTATGGATTGTAAAAGAATTCAGCCTTGGCAGAGCAGTTGGCCTTGTAGCAACAGGATTAGTATGCGGCTACATTGTTGGATGGTTCTTTACTGCGGTATGGAACTGGGTTAACAAAAAATAAGCTATATTTAACCTAGAAACTATATTCAATTAAGCAAGTTATTTTGTTTAGAATAATTAAGCTTCGGTTTTGTTAGCTTTGTATCTCCACTTCCTGGCCTAATGACTGTCCAGGCATGCCTCTCTTAAAAAAGGCTCTTACACAGCCATTTCTGCCGTGCAAAGCTGTAATTTTGCCAACAATCTCCTTACCAGAGGAGGATTTCCACACCACGGTTTTGCCAACCAGCAATTTGGAATCCTTAGCATCAGGCAGAATTATCATCTGATTAGAGGTTTGAGTATGACGCCCTCTTCTAAAGCTAGCGATAGTGCCTTTCATTTTAGCTATAATAAAGCTGGTGGTTTAAAAACTTTTTGATGAAGAGGGCATGCAACAGTAAGGATTCTTGGCCGAAAAGCTTAAATACATAAAGTGATTTAAAGTCACTTAAAATCACTAAAGGTGACAAAATGGCAATTAATATAAGAGCAGAGATTTCGGAATACGCCAGCCACGTACTGGGCGTTGTTAAGGAGAAATACGGCCTGAAAGACAAATCAGAGGCGATAAACAGATTTGTAGAGATGTTCGGCGAGGAATTTGTTGAGCAGGAGATGAAAGACGAAGCGCTAAGGGAGCTGATAAAAACCTGCGATGCGCATTTTAAGAAGCACGGCGCCAGAAAAATGTCATTAAAAGAGCTGGACAGGCTCTGCGGCATGTAAAATGTTTGATTTTGACCTTGCAGATGAGCTCAGATTCATCATCGAGAAATTAGCAAAAAAGGACAAAAAAAGAGCGGAAATCATCAACAAAAAAATAAAAGAAATAGTTAACAACAATTCAAATACAATTGACAGATACTACAACTGCAGCTATAACCTAAAGGAATACAAGCATGTACACATTGACAAAAGCTTTGTCCTCCTGTTCAAAGCAGACAAAAACAAAAATTTCATTCTCTTTGCAAAGCTAGGGCATCACGATGACTTCTTCAAAAGATAGCCGCTAAACAATCAAAATGCCTAGCTAACTACCCTATACTCCTTGTATGCAGCACGCCTTGCCTGCCGCAAAACCCTGTCCTCATAGCGCTCAATATTCTCAGCAGCCCTGCACAGCACATCCTTAATTTCATTAGATGCAGATGTTGACCTTATTGTTGAGCATAGATACCTGAAAATATCTTTAAACCGCTTAACAAGAATCCTATTATTTCTGGCAACAAGCAGCACAGCATCAATTTCCATTGCAATGTCATGAAACATTAGGTTAATGTCGCTCTGCACGCCAATAGGGTCAAGCTCTGCCTCTTTTTTAGCAAGATCGTTAAATAAGTCCATTACAGAGCTTCGCAGTCCATAAATATCCTTGCTAAGCCTCTTGATTTCCCTCCCAAGATGAACTGTTGAGGCAACAGAAACTCCCCCTATTGTGTCAAGCTCTGTTCTGACAACAAGCTGCCTGATGCGCTTCATCGTCCCCTCAAGAGTCGCTGTAAGCTCTGCAAATTTTGATTTAAAAGAGGTAATTGCCGGCCTGTCAAATCCCTGACGCTCAAGCCTTTCAATAGTTTCTCTAAGATTCTTAAACACATTATAATACATATCGTAGACAAGCACCTCGGCATCAACAAAAACCTTGATATGATAGTCCATCTCCTCGCGTGCCCGGCTGATAAGATTAGCGGAAAGCAGTCTTAATTTTTTTAACGATTCCTTTGTTTCAGCTGTTTTCGCCAGCTTAAGCAGCCCCTGCTTTAAGGAACTAATCTCCCTTGATAAATGAAGGATATGATTAATATCACGCCTTAAGCGCCTTGCAAGCCTGTGAGGCCTTCTTAATCTTCGCCTTAATAATCTTCTTACAAACGCCATTTTATCACCCTTAATAGTAGTTTTTATTTGATTATGCACTTATAAATATATCGCTGAAATAATTATTTTTCGCCCTGCGGCGTGAATCCTCAACAAACCTCCTCATGTCCTCGTACTCGCTGCCTCCCTCTTTATAGGGCGCGCCTGACAGCTGCGCTAAAATCCTGTTGACAAACTCAATATGCTGA
Organism: uncultured Methanosarcinales archaeon; assembly: GCA_964529655.1. Classification (GTDB taxonomy): domain Archaea; phylum Nanobdellota; class Nanobdellia; order Woesearchaeales; family JAGWAF01; genus CAZGZA01. The sequence goes on from CAZGZA010000054.1 coordinate 4,482, forward strand.
TGAAGCTTCTTTTCCATTTCCTGAAAATGCTTAATATGGGATTCATGCCCCTCACTCACAGCGCGCTTAAAAGATTTATAAAATCTCTCAATATACTCAAAAACCTTTCTGCCATTCTCGCAAGCCTCAATCCTTAACATTAAATAATGCATCTTTTTCATAAACTCAATTTTATCAGCATTTGCCGTAATCCTCTTATAAAGCATCCTGTTTGCATCAGACACTTTGAAGGGGCGGGAGGGCTTTGCAACCTCTAACTTAATCAGCTCCTGCGGGATTAAATAGCTCTCAAGCTTGTTAAGGGTTTTAGTAGCGCGCTCCATTACAGCAGCCAACTCACGCATACGCTTAATTAGGTTAGGGGTTAGTTCATTATTAATTTTTGCAAGCAAAACTAACGACGAATCAAACTCTCCAATAATCATATTAACCAATGAGCTAATCCTGCCAACATCCACTTTTTGAGCCAACAATGTGCCTTTAATATGATTAAGAGAGGCGTTTAGCTGGGAGACTGCTCTTTTATAGTTGTGAACAAGCTGATTAAAATTATGCTGCTCATCAGAGGATGACTGGGCAATTGCTGCAATCGTATTTTTGTAAAATGCCTTTGGC
>CAZGZA010000054.1:5106-5419 GCA_964529655.1 uncultured Methanosarcinales archaeon
CTTGTTTTATACCATCGTTCAACAACCAAACTAAAGGATTTCTCAAAATCACCAACCTTGGAAAGCATCTCCTTTTCATTGTTTAATAATACACCAACAACCTTATCAAGCTCAGCCCTCACCCTATCAATAATGCCCTTTTCCTGCCACGGCAGATTCTGCGCTTTTGCCTGGGTGAAATACTGCTTAAGATTAGCAATTCTTCCTGCAACAGTCTCAGTGAACTGATTAAACCTGTCAAGAAGGCTAACTGCCTGGTTAAGCCTTTCCTTTGCCTCAACCTCATTCTTAAGAAGTTCATGAACCTCAGATT
>CAZGZA010000055.1:0-5196 GCA_964529655.1 uncultured Methanosarcinales archaeon
CCATAAACAATGGCAAGCGGGTTATTTAATATTTTCTGAGATTTAGGACAGAGCCTTCCAGCACAAAACATTTAAATACAAAAAGGATACTATAAAAAGCAACCAGCTATATTCAATTTTAAAGAGGGGGTAGATTTGCACAGAAAGAGGAATGATAGCTACAGGCGATTAAAGGAGCTAAAGCCATACCTGATTTTTGGGGCTGTTGTTCTTGTTTTAGCTGTCCTTGCCGGCATTGGAGGGTATTACACAATTACCGGGCTGGTTGTTTATGACAACTTTGTCTTTATTAATGCAACATACAACTCAAGCACAAATATAAGCTTAACAAATGTTCCGGCCTCTTTTGGATTAAACGGGATTGCCAACGGCAATGTTAAGGTGTATGCTAATAATGAGCTTGTGCTGGATAGCTCGCTTCTTTTGAATGAAAGCTTTACAGATTACTGCCTTGGGAATTGCTCAAGCTCTGGAGAGATAAACCTCACAATAGAAATCATTAACGGAAGCCTGTATCTTGAGGGGCTAAACTCCAGAATTAAAGCTGTGAACAATATTCCAAACTGGAGTTCAAATATTGAGAGGTTTACTGTAATGATAAACAGCAATCTTACAATAGACCTGAATGACTATTTCAGCGATTTTGATAATGATACACTGACTTATTTAGCTACTGCCTCAACAAAGTTTGAGATTACAATAAGCGGCTCTTTAATGACAATAAAGCCTATTTCCAATGAAAGCAGCGGCGAGGACATTACCCTTATAGCAACAGACATGAGGGACAGCCTGAGAAAAACTGTAAGAATTCAAAGTGATTTTATAGACGCGATAGAGCAGGAAGTTGCAAACTCGCCTGTTTCACTGGAAAGAGAGGTTGTTGAGGGGCTGGAATTCAGCGATGAAGTCAGGATTATTATACCTGTAAGAAACAAACAAATTGGATTAACACCAAAAGAGGATGAATTTGCAATTTCAGGATACGACTATAGCGAGCTGGAAAATTATTCACAGCTAAATGTTATGGCTGTAAAGATTACGCGCAGCGGGCTGGAAAAATTAAAGAAAAACAAGGATGTTCTTGGAATATTCACTGACAAAAAGCTGAACATATCAATTAGCGATGCTTTAGCGATTATTAAAGCGCCTGAAGCTTCACAGCTGTCATCCGGCAATGTTGGGGTATGCCTGCTTGACACAGGAGTTAATGGAAATTTCAGCTTCGGCTATAATTTTGTCAATAAAAGCGCTAATGTTTCAGACGACAACGGCCACGGAACTCTGGTTGCAACAATTCTGAAAGAAACTGCGCCGAATGTTAATATCATTCCGGTTAAAGTCTGCAATGAAAAAGGGGAATGCCTAAGCTCGAATGTTCTTGCCGGGCTAAACTACTGCCTTGAAAACAAGGCGCTTTACAATATTTCAGCTGTTTCAGGAAGCTTTGGAGACCATGGAGAATACACTAATTTAAACTGCCCCTCTGACTTTGGAGATACGTTTGATGTTCTGGATTTAAACAACATTGCCTCTGTTTTTGCAGCTGGAAATGACGCTTACCGGAATGGAGTTAATTTCCCGGCATGCGACATTAATGTTATTGCAGCCGGAGCATCTGACAAAAGAGATGGGATTGCTTTGTTTAGCAATTTAGTTGACAGCCTGCTTCTTGCTCCTGGAGAAAACCTGAATGTTTCAGGGCAGCTCGTAAGCGGAACATCATTTTCAACTGCATTTGTTGCTGGCGGGGCTGCAATGCTTAAATCACTAAACAACAGCCTAAACACAGCAGCCATCAAGGCAACATTCTTTACAACAGGCAAGCAAATTGGAAACTATACACGCATTGATTTATTAGCCAGCCTGCAGAATATTTCTCCACCCGCAACAGAGATAAGCAGATACTGCACTTCCGATGGAAACTGCCTTGTGCAAAGTGAAAAGGATTTATTGTATCCCTGCTATATTAATGAAAGCATAATAATATGCCCTGCGCTTAATGATGATGGGATTAAAGCCTTTAGAAGAAGCCTTTCAGGCAATGAGCGGGATATTTTCCTCAAAGATGGAATTCCGCTAAGAAATATCAACCAAAGCCAGATTACAATCAACAGCTTTGATGCAGGGAATAACATAACAAACAGCACAACAATAAATGGCGGTTATTACCTTGACCCATTATTAAGCTACTGGATAAACATTGAACCGGCAAAACCGCTTTATGTTGAGATTGGGTTTGGGTGATGTGTTATTGTATAAAAATAGTGGGGGGATGAATAAAAAGTGCGGGTTTGATGGGGGCGCTGGATGAGCATAGGGAGAAAATTTAAGATATATCCCTTGGTTAAATTATTAAATGTAGCTGATACGCCTGTAAACATTCAGCTGGCAAGCTTTAAATACTAAAAAAAGTATAATATTATACTAAAAAAAGGGTAAAGATGCTGACAAAAGAGGAAATCAAAATAATTAAAATCTTTGAATCAGGCTTATGCAGAGACTACTCTATAAGGGGATTAATGAAAAAAATTTCTAAGAACTCCTACACCTGGACACACAAAACAGTAAAGAAACTGGCTAAACTAGAGATAATAGCCATAACAGAAAAGGGCAGATCAAAGATGTGTTCAATAAATCTTGACAATAATCTCACCTTGATTTATTTATCCCTGCTTGAAGAAAGTAGAATACACACAAGAAAATTGCCGCGGGAAAATATTTACAAACTCCTCAACACAATCCCCCTCTCTTATTTCACCTTTATTGTGACAGGATCTTACGCCAGCGGAAATGCAACAGAAAAATCTGATTTGGACATTGTTATTTTAGCTGAAAATGGCACAGACACAAAAAAACTCTTAACCATCCTAAAAAACAAGGGTGAGCTGATGATTCCTGAGGCGCACCCATACGTTTTTACCAAATCAGAATTTTTACAAATGCTATTAAGCAAAGAGGAAAATTACGGGAAGTTTATAGTTAAAAATAAGCTTATAATATTTGGCGCAGAAAACTATTATTTAATCATAAAAGAAGCGATTAAAAATGGCTTCAGAGATTAAGCTTTACCTTGAAAGGGCAGAAAATGAGTTCAGATTAGCCAAAGCCATCTTTAATTTATCACAAAAAGATGACATAAAAACAATGCTGGAAGCCAACCCAAACGACACCTTTTATTCGTCAGTTATCGCGCATTGCTATTACTCAATTTTTTATTGCGCAAAAGCAATCCTATTAACCAAAGCAATCAAAACTTCAACCCCTGATGTGCATAAAAAAACCTTTGAAAAATTTAAAGAGATTTTTGTGGACAGCGGAAAGCTGGATATGGAATTATTGCAAATTTATAAAAAAATGATTGTCAGGGCAGATGAGCTTTTGCACATCCTTGCACAGGAAAAATGGAAAAGAGGCCATTTTACCTATCATACCATTGCCCAAGCAAATATTGAGCCGGCAAAAGAATCCCTGTTACACACCAAGAAGTTTTTAACGCACATCAAAGAGGTTGCGTCAAGATCAGGGAAGAGCTAGCGGCAAAATAGAGAAAACAAATAAAAAATGAGAGTGATAGAGCTTAAAAGAGCGGCATTAATTTTGATAGCTGCAAGCTTATTAATTCTGTTCGCACAACCAGCATCAGCCAAAAACACCTTCTACACCACCCAATCAGGGAATGTAACACTAGAAACAAGCGGGTATTCACAGGCAAATGACGCTGGATTAGTTGGTAAATGGTCATTCGAGGGCAACTTCAACGATTCAAGCGGATTGAATAATCATGGGACGCAGAGCGGTGGGGTGACTATTACTTCTGGAGTGAAGGGAAGAGGGGCAGGGTTTGATGGGGGCGCCAAATGAATATGGCGGGAAAATTTAAGATATATTCATTGGTTAAATTATTAAATATAGCCAATATTTTTATATACAACCTTAATTGTATATATATACAACTTGTGGTGCGAATATGATGCCAAAAACCGACAAAAAGATGGAAAATGCGTATGCGCGATGCCAAAAGCACTTTGTAAAGGTTGGCGAAGAAAGCTATAAAGACTATTTCGAGGAAGCATACTCGGACCTTGATTCAGCAGACCATGAAGAGAATGATAAATGGGCAATAACAAAGGCATATCAGGCACTATTCCTTTACTGCAATGGTCTGCTTGTAAAAAAAACCGGCTTTTATTCCAAAGACCATGGATGCGTGATAATTGGGCTGCTTAAGAACAGCATAGTCTCAAAAGAGATTTTGAACAAAATAAACAAGATGCTTGAACAAAAAAAGAGCCTCTTTAAAGAACTAAACGGCAACTTGTTTATGGAAATAGACAATATCAGAATAGCAAGAAACAAATATCTCTATATACCAAAAACCCAAAGAAAACTAAAAGAATCCCCAAAAGAAAGAATTAAAGAAGTCAAAGAAATAATACAGATATTAAGTGAGATAGAATGATACAAAAAATATTGCCACTCACAGAAAACAAGCTTAGAATACTTACATTTATTTATGAGAAAAAAGAAACGCATTTATTGCAAATAGCTGAAAACTTAAAGATTCATCCATATTCCCTGCAAAAAACACTTAAATCATTAAAGCTAGTGCTTGATGAAAGAGAAGCCGGCAAAACAATACTGCTCAAGCTTGACAGAAAAATAACAGGATACTATGATTTAACAGCAATTATAGAAGATTACAGGCTAAAAACAGAAAACAAAACACTAAAGACTCTGCTTAAGATAATACCCGAACAGTTTGATGATGGAAATGTTATATGCTGCCTTGTTTTTGGCTCGTATGCGCGAAAAGCCTTTAACGAAAAATCAGACATAGACCTATTATTCGTTGCAAAGAAAAAAGAACAGGGGATTAACAGGAAAGTATCACAGCTATCAACGCTTTTGAACAAAGAAATAAACACTTTGCTGTTTAATGAAAAGGAATTTGAAAGAGCGCTGCAAATAAAAGAGCCAGCAATAGCAGCAATAACAGAGCCGTCACAAAGATTAATAGCAATTGGAAAAGAGTGGTTCCTTAAAAAGACCGAAATAGTGAAATAAAAAATGAGAGTGATAGAGTTTAAAAGAAGCGCATTGATTTTAATAGCTGCAAGTTTATTAATTCTGTTTTCACAATCCGCCAGCGCTATAAACACCTTCTACACAACGCAATCGCAGAATGCAACGCTTGAG
>CAZGZA010000056.1:0-5141 GCA_964529655.1 uncultured Methanosarcinales archaeon
GAGCCAAAAATTACTTTGTAATTCCACAAAAAAACTTTTGTTTTCCACAAAAAACTTTTGTTTTTTGGGAGCCAAAAATCTTTTTAGATTTTTGTGCTTTTGGGACCCAAAAATTTCTTTAAAATTTTTGTGGTTTTGTGCTTTTATGGAGTTCAGCTATCTCGCCCGCTCTGCTCAAGCCATGCTTGAATGATTTCTTTCTCCCCGCACAGGTGAGGGGAGAAAGAAATCAGTCTATAAGACCAGAGCGGGCAGAACACGCATAAACTAGAATGATACTGTAATCTTTCAAAGCAACCACAGACAAACAATCTTTTTATAGTTGAATGCGTCTATCCTTTATATGAAGCTTATACTGCCATTTATTCTTTTTATGCTGCTCGCTGGCTGTTCCATTCCCTCTGATGACGAATACACCTCAGATATTACGCTTAAAACAGTTGATGGAGTGAATATTAAAGCAACTCTTTACGATAATCCGTCTGGCATGGGGATTATACTGCTCCATGAGCTTGGCAAGGATAGAAATGTATGGAATAAACTGGCATCTGAACTGCAGAAAAACTATAAGGTTATCTCAATTGATTTAAGAGGCCATGGAGAAAGCGACCTTGATTGGCGGGATTTCAGTGAAGAGGATTTTAATGATATTGAGCTGGATGTTGCGGCTGCAAAAGATGAGCTGGGCGTAAAAAAGATTGCTATTATCGGCGCAAGCATTGGCGCTAATATTGCCCTGAACTATGCAGTAAATGATTCTGAAGTTAAAGCTGTTATTTTATTGTCTCCCGGGCTTGACTATAAAGGTGTTTCAATTAAAAAGTCAATATTGGATTGCCAAAAGCCAATGCTTGTTTTTACAGCAGAGGAAGACAGCTACAGCTATGAATCAGGCAATGCACTAAGCAAAATATCTGGGTTTGTTGAACTAAAAGCATACCCTGGAAAAGAGCATGGCGTGGAGATACTAAACAAAAATGTGGATGCAAAGGAGATTATCAGTTTCTGGCTGAAACAGAAGATGGGTTAAAATTTAATTGTAATCTAGAGATTTGAGGATTTCTAGGACATTCTCTTCCACGTGTTCTTCAGTTATTATTTTTGAAATTTGTAATAAAAGTCTATTCAACCATTTAATAATTTACATTCCTCCCCAGTAAATCCGCACATGCCAATTCTTGGAGAGTTCACTATCGGCAGGAAATAAGGCTCAACACATTTATGCGATTTTGAGCATTTGTTGCATACAAATCCTTTACCATTCCGAACGCATTGAACGCAGACGAGTTTTGCCGGTTTTTTGCATTTTTCACATTTGAAATCAATTGGTTCATTTCTTGCAATTATATTTATTCCTTTATTCCCAACTTTTTCTTTTAGGCATTCTAAGCTTAATTCAGTTGTTGTGCCAAAATCATATTCATAATTGAATTTTATTTTTGGCTTTAGAATTTCTTTTAATTTAATATTCATGCTTTTTTCATCATAATCCAATTCCTGCTCATAAATTGAGTATCTTTGCTTATTTATCGTAAAGGCGCTTAAATGCCAGCAGCACTCCAGCCATAAATCTCTTAAGAATTGGTCTAATCGTTTAAGAGTCTTTTTTGCTTCTATTTCAAAATAAACCCAGAAAGGCCCTGCTTCTGCCTTAATCAGGAAAACTTTTTCTTTTCCATTATCTTTGTTGCATAGTAGAGTATGTTTTTTTATTTCAGATTGAGAAAATTCTTTTTTACAGATTCTGCACTTTCCTTTTGAGATTATTTCTTGCATTTTTATACCTTAAACCAAATATTCCAGATTCTTCTTTATCTCACTATCTAATTTCCGCTTTTCTTTCATCTGTGAAGATAATTCGGCAGTTAATCTTTTCATCTTTTCTCCAGCCTCTTAAATCTATTTGATCTAACCGTATCGAATCCGACACGGTTAAAATTAGGATTATATATTTTTTCCCAAATACCTAAAAATTCAACAGTATTCCTGTTTCTAAGCCAATTTATAATAACAAATCTGGGTTCTTCAGAATTCTTTTTTTTAGCAATATCCGTCAAAGAAATGTATTTTTGAGAATCTATCTCTTTAATTCCTATATATATTCCTTCAACTTTAACCATCTTATTGTTTTCCATCTTCACGCCTTAAATCAAATAACTCAGATTCTTCTTTAACTCCCCGCCTAATATGCCAAAAAGAGGCACGGCATTCATACTACAAATATGCTCAGAAATCATAGGTGTCAGGCGCTTAAACATCTTCGATTTTTATTGAATTTAGGAGGCATTCTGCCTACGATTTTATAACACCCCACTATTCAGCATCCTCAAGGCAGCTTGGGCAAAGTAGGTGGTTTTCAACCCTCTCCAGATTGTCGCTGTATTCCCCGCAGCCATGGCAGTTTCCCTCTTTTGAGTCCTCTCTTGGAGTTTTTCTTGCCTTTGCCCTTAGATGCATCATATCAACAAGTATATCAAATAATTGCGGTTGGATTCTGATAATATCCTTATCAGTAAGAATCCCAACAAAGTTGTTTGTTGAGTCAACAACAGGCAAATGCCGGACATCGTACTCCTTCATTTTTTGAAGCGCCTCAAATATGTCCCTGTCAGGAGAGATGGTTACAACCTCCTCTGCCATGATGTCCCGCGCGGTTATATCCTCAGGTTTTTTATTTAAGACCAATGCCTTTCTTACCATATCTCCCTCTGTAAAGATTCCAACAAGCCCGCGGTTTTCCTTTACAAGCAGTGAGCCTACCTGATGCTGTTTCATTATCTCAGCACATTTCTTGAGATTAGTTTGCGGAGAAACATAAACTGGCTGATGTGTCATGGCATCACCAACTGCAATTCCAGTTTTCATTATCTATCACCCAAATGAATAGCAATGAAGCCTGCCTTTTAAATTTTGCCAAAGTTTCAGGCCAAAATATTTTTCAAAACTTTCTGATTAAAAAGGTTTATATACATTAAAAGCTTAAAAAAGAAAAAATATGAGAAAATTGAATGTTGGTTTTTTCTGTTTTACCTGTTGCGAGGGCTGTGGCTTCACAATCCTTTTTATTGACAGAATTCTGGACATCCTAAACAAGGTAAATGTGAAATACTTTAATCTTCTTAAGGAAAAGGACCGCAAGGCAAAGTTTGACCTGGCATTTATTGAGGGAGCAATCACCTCAAAAAAAGAGATTGAAAAATTAAAGCAGATAAGGGCAAAATCAAAATTTGTTGTTGCAATGGGGGCCTGTGCCTGCCATGGTGGCATTCCCGCAATGCGCAATTTTATTGAGAATGATGCTCTTGAAAAGTATGTCTATAACCAGGAAATGTTAGTTGATTCAACCAAGGCGTGCGGCATTGGCGGGCATATCAAAGTGGATTATTATATGTATGGGTGCCCGATAATCAAAGAGGAATTTATAGGATTTATTAACGATTTTATAAAAGGCAGGATTAGGAAAGAGCAGGCTGGAAATGTTTGCGATGAATGCCCAAGAAGAGGGCAAAATTGTTTTTTACTGGAAAAAATTAGTTGTCTTGGCGCGCTCACTCACAAAGGCTGCAATGCGCTTTGCATCCGGGAGAATATTCCATGCACTTTGTGCAGGGGCCCTTTATCAAAGGAGGGCGTTGCAGCAGAAATAAAACTGTTCAAAGAATGGGGGTTGGAGGAAAAAGATATCATCAACAAAATACACAGGTTTTCCAACTAAAATGGCGGCTGCAAAAACAATAAAGATGGATTACATCACAAAGATAGAGGGCCATGCCAGGCTCTTTATTAAAATCCGCAACAAGGAGGTTAAGGATGTTAGGCTTAAGATGTTTGAGGGCTCAAGGTTTTTTGAGGGAATCCTCAAAGGGAAGCATTATGATGATTTAAGCCCTGTTGCCTCAAGAATCTGCGGGGTTTGTTCTGTTGCGCACGGTTTAACTGCATTAAAGGCAGTGGAGGATGCGTTTCAAATTAAGGTCTCGGAGCAGACAAGGCTTTTGAGGGAGATGCTGCATCTTGGGGGAATTATTCAAAGCCATGTGCTGCATCTGTATTTCCTGGCGCTGCCTGATTATTATGGATTTTCAAGCGCAATAGAGATGGCCTCAAAACATCGTGATAAAATAATTAAAGCTTTAAGGCTGAAGCAGCTTGGAAACCGTATTGTAAATGAAATAGGCGGAAGGGATGTGCATCCATTTACCGCAGTTGTCGGAGGCTTTTCAAGGCTTCCCGAAGAGGAAAGATGGTGCGAGCTGATGGAAAAGCTGAAGCGTGGAAGGAAAGATGCAGTTGAAGCACTGCAGCTGTTCCTGTCGCTAAAATATCCGAAATATTCCAGATGCTCTGATTATTTTGCGCTAAAGGAAAATCTGTATGAAGGGGACATTGCCTGCCTTAGCTGCAAAGGCCTTTCCTGTTTCCCGTTAAGGGACTATGGCCAGCATATGCAGGAGTATTTCCAGAGTGGCTCAACATCAGAATTTGTTCTTATGGGCAAAAAGGCTTATACTGTTGGGGCATTGGCGCGGCTTAATATTAATTATAGCGGTTTTAAGCCAGAATATCTCCAGTTATTAAAAAAGCTAGAGCTTCCAAACTATTCGCCTTTTGCAAATAATATTGCGCAGGCGTTTGAATTAATTGCCTGCATTGACAGATGCATAGAAATAATGGGAACCTTAAAGCTGAGGGATGAAAAGCCTGTTTCTGCTGTCCCAAAAGCCACTACAGGAATTGCAGTCAGCGAGGCTCCACGAGGAATGCTGTTTCACAAATACACATTTGACCATAAAGGGTATTGCAAATATGCCAATATAACAACACCAACATCCCAGAACCTTAAAAGCATTGAACTCGATATTAGGGCGATTCTTCCAACCCTGCTTTACAAAGACGAAAAAAACATACAAAAGGATATTGAAAAGCTGATACGGGCATATGACCCATGCATTTCCTGCTCAACGCACTTTCTGAGGATTAAATGGGATAAAAGGTAAAGTAGTCAAAGTGGCTTTCGGGTTAAGCTAATTTAAATGTGAAAAATCTGTTCCAGCCACCTCCATGCCAGATTAGTGCATGCAACCCCTGTCTTGAGTTTCACTCAAGATTATTTTTTTCTCCCCTGCGCAAGCGAGGGGAGA
>CAZGZA010000057.1:0-4680 GCA_964529655.1 uncultured Methanosarcinales archaeon
CAAAAATTTTTAAAAATTTTTGTGGTTGTATAGTAATATCCAAAGCCAGTTCTTTTGCCAGCCGCTTAAGCAGATAGATTGTTAAGAACGCCTCCTTTGTCCGGTTATCCAGCACAAGAATTTTTTCCCCTTTTGAAAAAGGGTTATTTATTCTGATATCCTTCTTTACCCTGCGTTCAATATTGCCAATCATTTACAGAGAAAAAGATTAGCTTCTTTAAAAAGATTCTGGCTACTTTTTCCTTCCATGTACCAATACGATTATATTGCCCCTGCCTCTTTTAATCTTTTTAATAAGCTGTTTTTCCTCAAGCTCTGCGATCATCAATGATATCTTTGCCTCTGACTGCGGAAGGGCTTTTCTTATCTCTTTTTGGGTGGTTCTTCCCCCTGCTTTTTGAATAAAACCAATCAATTCTGCAAGGCTATGGTCTTTTATCTCTACTAGCATGCTGGTTTTTCTTTTTTGAAAGAGATAAACAGCTATACCAAGAACACACAGAAACAGGATAATAACAACAAAGTCGGTCCATCTTCTTTTGCTTTCGCCCAAAAAGGTAGTGCTAACTTCAATTTCCTCGCTGATGTCTTCAGAGACAACCGGAAAAAGCACTAAGTCATAGACATATGAACCCGTCTCTTTTATGGTTATTTTATCCTGCGTAGAGGCCTTTAATATCCCGCCCTCTGAGTGTTCGGCTGTAATAGAATAAATCCCTATCGGCAATGTAAAAGTGTATGTGCTGTTATTTGTTATCTGCCGTTGCATAGGTGTTGTGTTTATGGTGAGTTGTGCCTCCCTGACGCGGTTAAGCCCAATGTCATAAACAATGCCATGGATATCAGCTCCGGCTGCAAATTCCGGGCTGTAAATTAATAATACCGATAAGAGTAAGACTATCTTAAATCTCATTTTTAGCTATTGAGCTATAGAATTTATAAAGGTTGTGAGCCTCAGCATTTAGCATTCTAGTAAATGGGGGATATTAAGTTTAGGTAAAGCTTTAAAAGCTTAAATAACACTGTATTAGTATTTTAAAGCTTGTTTAGAACTTATTTTATTTGCTAAAATAAGCATCTTTTTAAATAAAACACAATTAAACTGGAATATTGCGTGCAGATTATTGCACCAAATCACTATCAAAAATAAACCGAGGTTGAAACAATGCAAAAACTAATGGCAATGATTGTAATGGCGTTTCTGCTTTTAAGTCTGGTTCCGTCTGTCTGGGCTGACAGGCCTGCTGATAATCTTCAGCGGCTGCAGAGAGCACAGCAGGAACTGGAAGAGGATGAAGAAATAGATGATGAAGATGAGCTGGATGGAGCAGATAATGAAACCGATGAAGATATTCAGGATGAACTTGAGTTAGATAAAGAAGATGATAACGACAATGAAACTGACGACCAGGATGAAACAGATGAACTAAAGGGTGATAAAGATAAAAAAACACAGGTTGTTCCAAAAGTTGCGAAAAGGATACTCACCGCAAAGGCATTGAATCTGACATTAAATATGGAGCAGATAAGGCAGCATCAGGAGGAAAAGCTTATGCTTGCCGTAGAAAAATGCCGTGAAAAAGGATTGGATGAGGAGTTATGCAAAGAAAAGTTTGAGAAAAGGGTTGAACTGGTAAAAAAGCTTGAGGAAAAAGACCTTGAAAGGCTAAAAAAACTTGAGCTGAAAAAACAGGAAACACTAAACGAATTGGCAAGAATAAAAAAAATGCCTGCATTCGCCAAATTCGATGAAAAACGTGAATTCAGCGCGAGAACAGTTTCAAGGGAAAAATTGGCCAAAGCAGAGGAGAACTTTGAGAATGCAAGAGCCAAGCTTGAACGCGCAAAAGAAAAATATGATATTGCCAAAAAAGGATTTGAACAGGCAAAAGACAGTCTAAAAAGCTGCGAGGGTGAGGAGTGCGGGGCTCTAAGAGCAACTATACAAAGTAATATTAAAGACTCCCTTTTGCAGACAGTTGAAATTGCTGAAAACAAGCTTGCGCAGATCAAGGACAAACTTGCTGAATCAGAAATGCTGACTGCTGATGAAGATAAAGAGGCGGCTTCCTGGGTTGATGAGGCTCTCTTACAACTAGATGCGATAAAATCAACACTTTCATCAAAAGCAGAGCTGTCAAAGGAAGAGCTTAAGGAGGCAACTTTAGCATTAAAATCTGCCTTAAAGAAAACAACCACAATTGCAAAAAAGGCAACACTAAAGCTTGCCAACGCCAGAATTGGAGGGATTATTGTTAAGTCAAAGCATCTTGAGCTAAAGCTTGAAAGGATAGTTGCTAAGGCGGCTGAGAGGGGTATAAACACCGATAGTGTAGCTCCATTAATTGACCAGTTTGCGGCAACTCTGGCAGACTCTAGCCAATCCTACAACTCTGCGCTTGCTCTTTTTAAGGAGGGCAAAGTTCAGGAGGCACAGGATGCTATGAAGGACTCGCATAAAAAGCTTCAGACAGTACATATTTTATTGAAGAATATTGTGGCAAAACTTCGTTCTCTTGGATTGGAAAATGAACTTGAAGCAACGCCAGAAGCTGAGGTTGAGTCAGAGGTTGAGTCTGAGCTTCAGGAAACTGAGGAGTGAGGTGCAAAATGAAAAAAATATTCTTAGCGCTGTTTTTGGTTTTATTATTGGCGGGATGTGCAAAAGCCCCTCTCCTGCCAGTTGATGAAACAGTCTCCAATGTTGGCAGTGACATAAGCGATGTTGCAGATATAGGCAAAGCGCTGGATGTCAGTGATTTGGATGCGCTTGACAAAGACCTTTCGGCTGTTTTGGATGGGTTGGAGGGATAGCTAGCGATTCAAAGCAGGGGTAAATCTGCTGCGAACGAGCTTTCCTAATACCCCTATTTTTTTCGCAGTTTCTTAATAATTATTGCACTAACCAGAATTAGCAAAGCTGTTGCGACAGGGATTGCAACGATTGCCGCCTCCCAGCTCAGTTGCAGCTTTTTTTCCTTAAAATACATATCAAAATGGCTTAGCTCAAGAACATATTCTGTAAATAACAGAGCAGAGTTAACTGACTCATTTTTTAGCGATTTCGCGTATTCATAGTAACTGTAGCCTAGGATAGGGAAAACATTTTTTGATTGGCTTCCAGCAATCGCAGCTCCGGCAATCTCCAGCTTTTGGTCAAGAATCGCCTTGGCTGTTTCTTCATCAGTTCCCAATAGGTTTATTATAATATTTGCCTCTGCCTTTGCCTTACTCGCCCTGAATAGGCACTGTCCGTAGTCCTCTCCTGCCTTGTTGTCATACGCTCTTTCTATTTCTTTTTTTACTCCCGCAAGCTCAATAGGGATATACAGCCTTGTATATTGGAGCCGCTCCTCTGCCTCCCTGATTTTATCTTCGCATGATTCCCTGAGTGATTCCTTGTCTATGTCAAACTTTTTGCCGTCAACCATAAAAAACCTGCTCCATGCGATTGCGCTATGCAGCCTTTCGTTTGCAAGCGACAGCATGTAATTTCTTTCTGTGGTATTTGTCTTCAAGCCAGCCTCCTCCAGATAATCATCTGCCTCACCCACCCTTTCTTTTATAATAATAGTGGTTTGCAGTTCTGTTATGGTTACTGTATGTTTTTTTTCAAGCTCTGCATTTAGCCTGTTTATGCCCTCTTTTATCTGGTTTACCTTTAAGCGTGTATTTTCTTCAGATAGTTTTCCTGCCTCAAAGTTTAGAAAGCCATAATCAACATTTGCCCGAAAACAGAATGAAGCTGCACTATAATATTGCTCTTCCTCTATAAGTTTTGCAGCCTTTTCAAGCAGCTTATTCGCGTTTTCCGGGATATCTTTTAAGTTTGCCCCTACAACCGCACCTTTTTTTGTGTATGATTCCCTGAGTTGAGCGCTCCGCTTGCACAACCCGTCAGCTATCCCGCTCATTATTGTTATATACTCTTTATTAATGTGTATCTCATCAGGTTTATCCTTAAATGCAACGCCGGTAAGTTCTGTTAGTGCTTCATGCAACGTCGCTACCTCTATAACCTCAATTCCCTCTTTTTTTCCCAGCTCTACAAGGTCGGTCTCATTTTCATTGTTCTTAAGCAATCTTTTGCCTTTTGGGATTAGAATTTTTTTAATATTGCTTGCATCAGCTGCCTCTATCTTTTTGTCCAGCCCCCCGACACCTCCAATAAGAGCTCCGGAGTTTATTGTTCCTGTTACTGCTACATCCTGTTTTGTTGGGAGGTCTTTAAAGAGGCTCACTATAAGGGCGGCTGCGGACGCGCCGGCGCTTGGTCCGCCGATGATTCCCGTAGGTGCCATTATTGTAAAAATAAAATCATAGTCGTCACAGTCAAGGTTGAATGTGTTGCAGGCAATTTGTTTTGCAAACCTCATTGAGATTTGGGTGTCTGTCTTGGTTAGTGGGTATGTTTCAAGGAAAACCCTTCCATTGCCTTTTATCAGCTCAAGCCTGAGCTCGGCAAGCGCTCCCTCCATGCCAGCAGGGTTCTCGCTTACCGCTAATAGCACGGTTTTGCCCTCTTTTTTAACCGCAAGGGCATTAAATGAACTGGCGCTAAACAGGACTATAAAGAAAATAAAAGCTGCCCATCTTTTTTGCATAAAAAAAAATTGTTATCCTAATATTTAAATCTTATGCGGTTAAGATTCCTAACGTCCGCGTCTCTTTGCCTTTGTT
>CAZGZA010000058.1:0-4531 GCA_964529655.1 uncultured Methanosarcinales archaeon
ATAAATAGTGCGTTAACTGTTGAATGTTAATGTCCTCTGCTTCTAGCAATTTAGCAATAAACTCAGGTTCTGTTTTAAGAAAATCATGTTCTTCAATAGTATGGGATTCCATCGCTTTCCTGAATATGGCACAAGCAAACACGTCAAGAGGAAGCGCCTTTTTCATAATCTGTAAATGGTCTTTATAAACAATCCTAATTAAATAATGAAGCATTTGCAAATCAGTTTGAACTGAATTTTTATTCTTTAACAACCTATTTATTATTTCAAACGGTGGCTTAGTAGCATATCCACCGTAATAAGAATCCCTAAGAAATGAGTCCAGATGGTCTAATGATAGATCTTGGTTTTTTATTAAAGATTTTAATTTGCCTTCCATTATTTTTAACAACCTATTTGGGCCGAAACCGCCCTCTTGTATTATACTTTTTAAATCAGTGTGAAAAATTAAATGCCTATTAATTTTATGGTGTATGTTGTTCCCAAACAATGGCTCTGTCGTATGCGAGAAAACAGTATGCCCAATGTCATGCAGTAGAGCTGCTATAGCCAATTCCTCTGACTTTAAAAATTTTTTTGTTAAAAGATAGACGCCCAAGGTGTGTTCATATCTCGAATAATCACTATTATCACCTAAATAGGCGATGCCTTTGTGGTGTATGTATTTCAATCGTTTAAGCGGCGCTGATTCAATAATTAATTTCTCAGTTTCTGATACTTTTTGCCTAATTTTATAAAGCCTATCAAAAATTATCATTTAAAATATTGTACTAATAAACTCCTAGGTCCCGCCTTCCAGTATATTTACATCTTGGGCACTGCGGAATCTCCTGCTCTGGCTCGTCTGCAGCCACTGAATGGAGCCTGATGTTCATTCCTTTATGGCCGCATTTTGGGCAAACCATTTCAGCATTATAAAGGGCGCCAATGCCAGTGCCTTTTATTTTTTCCTCTTCTATAAGCTTGTCCAACTTGTTTATGTTTTCTTCAGTTGGCTCAAAATTTTTTGGCACTTCTCCTGCATTTTTTAAAGATTCCAAAACTTCAGGGTTCAAAAGCGCTTCCCTTCGTATCTCCTTCCTTAACAGTCTAAAAAAAGAGGGATCTTTTTTCAGGCGCTCAACCGCCTCCTTTACTACTACATCAAAAGGTTTTTTTGCAGCCATATTGTTTGTTTGTAGTTTGGCTCTTATTTAAACATTTATATTACTTGCAGTTTTTTCAATTCACTCAGGATTATTTTATGAACTGCTAATGGATTTAGGTCATCAGCTTCAAGAATTACATATTTCGTGTTTCTGAATTTTTTTAGTGCCCTGCTTTTCATAATTTTTAAATACATTTCCCTCACTTTCTTTAACCTATTTAATTCTTCATGCGCCTGAAGGCCCCCTACGCGGCCTTTTCTAATCCTTTCCATAGCAGTTTCTGGCTTTATATCCAAGAACAATATGACATCAGGGGCATTTACAGTTGCCCACATCTTTTCAACAAACCCTCTTACTGCCCTTGAGTCATTTGTAAAGGTTATTGAATAAACTATATTTGACAGGCCACTCCTGTCGCTGATTATGTAATCCTCATCCCCCTTAAGTTTTTTCATCCTTGTTATTGCCGTGTCCAAAACCAAAATCGGGGCAGTAATAAAAGGTGTCGTCCTCAATTTCTTCTGCTTCAGGTATTTTTTGAGCAATTTGCCTGTTGCCTGCTCTTTGTTCCCTTGCTGCACAAGCACGCATTTTTTGCCTAATTTTTGTAAGTATTCAAGTAGCAATTCACTTTGTGTCGTTTTGCCGCAACCGTCTATTCCTTCAAAAGCAATACAAACAGTCTTGTTCATGCCACATACTACATGTTTTTACTGATTAATCCCCTTTTCTATGTTTTTTACTAGATGTATTACTTGTTCCTTCACAATTTTTGGGCTTTTTGTTGCATCTACGCTGTAATACTTTAAGCAGAATTCCTTTAAAATATCTTTATAGCACTTTTCAAGGGATTTATAAAACTTCAGCACATTTTTTCTTTTGTTTTTCTCCTTTTCTTTATAGTATTTTGTTCTCTCAAAAATTTTGCCAATTGGAATTTCTAAAAAAATCGGCACAACTTCAACTTTCTTCATAATTTCTAAAATATGGCGTTTTATTAATGTTTCAATACGTTTTGCTTCTTTTAAGCCCCTAACTCTTGCATGGGCAAGATTTCCTATATGCCACGTTTCAATTATTACAATTTCATCGTTTGACTTTAAAATATCCCAATCTCTTTCCAATTCCCTTTGTGTTATGAGCTCATATATTCTTTCAGTTGTCTCTGTCCCAACTCTTTCCCCCCGGTTAAGCAATTCCTGTGCAATTTCAAAATAAACCCTATAACCACATTTTTTTAAGTAATTCGCAACCGTACTTTTTCCTGCCGTATGTATGCCAAGAACAGGTATTATCACCTTTTTCTTTGCTTCCATCAAAACTCTCTTTATTCGCTCTCAATCCTCGGCGCAAGAATAAACCCAAGCTGTATCTTGTCCAAAACCTTGAAATCAAGCCTCATTGGATATTCATTTCCGAGCTGCAAAGTCGCTTCATTGCTGAGGCTCCCTGCTTTTATGAATTTTTTGAGATAGTCAAGAGGGAAAACTGATTTTACATGGTCCTTTGCCTTCAGCTCAATGATTGCGTCATTTCCCTTTTCAATCTTTAATTCAGCCTTCCTGTTGTTTCCGCTCGCCCTTATTATGAAGGTATCAGGGTCTGCCTCAAAAATTATCGCGTCCCCTACAATTTCAGCATCGCATATCCCGTCCTCAATTGTTTCTGTCTTTATTTTTATTGAAACAGGAAACTCCAAAGCAGGGACTTTCTGCTCCTGCTTTATGTCCAAAAGCGGAATATTAAACGAGCGCTTTGCGCCGCCTGAAAGCTCAACAACAAGCTGGTTATCCTTTAATTCAAGGGAAACGCTGTCAGTTGCCTTTGCCCTTTTGAGCACAGAAGTCAAATCAGCAACATTTACTGCAAGTTCAGTGTCATTAGCAACATCAAAAGTCCTGAACGCGCTTGCAAGGATTTTCATGTCAACCATCGCTACATTTGCAGTGTCCATTGCGCGCAGCTCAATCCCTGCTTTAGTTATTTTGAAAACTGCCTCGCTCAATAATGCAGAAACCGCGTTTATGCTGTTTTTTAGCAAACTTGAGTCGTCAATTACTAGCTTAAATTTTTCCATCTTCAAATCGACCTATATTATTTCCCAGCGGGAGATTTCAGGCAAAATCCGAAGGATTTTGCTACCCTCAAAAATTTTCAATTTTTGAGGTGAAGAGCTTAAAAAGCTTCTCCAATTGCACAGCTTTTTAAGATTCAATCCACTCCCGCCTGATACGCGGTTCTAAAATAGATAGCCCCCTTTTATAAATTCTCCTATCCAAGGGGACTACTTAAAAACTTGTCCAGAATACGTGGCTGACAATAATTCCAATTACAAATGCTATTACCAGCATCAGAATCGGGCCAAGTCCGCCTGCCATGATGAAGCCGACACCTTCGCTGAGTGCCGCGACACCAAGTTCCTGTGATGGCTGCGGTACGCATGCCTGCTGCTGATCTCCCCTGCCGCTTGTTGTTGCTGCTGCAAACGCGACAAAGGAAGTCAAGCCAAGCATCAGCACAAATGCCAGCGCCAAGATTTTTGAATTCATTTATGGCCTCCTTTTGATATTAGTAAGTGCGCCTTTTTATATAGGTTTTCGTTCAATGTTTGGGCGTCCTTTATTATTTCCGCCTGAAGCTCAAGCCCGCCTGAAGCCTCTATCGGCCTTCCAATAACAAGGACTTTTTTGCCTTTTTCAGCTTTTTCTGTTGTGTCAACTTTTATTTTTCCTGTTTCATCCTCAAGAATAAGTAACCCATCCTTTAAATCAGAAATTTTCCCAAAAACTTTTACGCGGATATCGTCTTTCCCAATCTCCGCAATCAGCCTTTCAAGCGCAGGAGCCCTGCGTGGGCGCTGGTTTTCCATAATTTTGGTGAAATTTATTAAGACACTAGATGCGGGATTCGTGATTCTGGACTCAGGCATAATTTCCTCTTGACGGATTTACACAAGAGTCTCCTGTCCCGTGTCTCTTATCTCGAATCCTTAATTTATTTCCTCTTTCCGCTTACTGTGAGCAATACCGATTCTGCAATTACCAGCAGCAATACGCCGATAACTACCAGGATAACTGCACCCTGTGCCTCGGTGAACCTCTTTGCCAGAAGGAAAGCTCCCCAGATAATTCCGAAAGCAAGGACAATTCCCCCTGCTATCAGAAGGCTTTCCCAAACTTTTGAGTGCTCTACCATTTTTTACCTCCTTTGTTAAGAGCACATAGCAAAAAAGAGTTTAAAAGCTTTTTCCCAGTTGCGTTTTTTAAAGTTTCGCTTAATTCTCTCTTTCAGCAAGGTTTAAATATTCTCAGCCCCAAAAATACTTCCAATGAAAAACTGTCTGTTTAATTCAAAATTGGCAGCAGCTGTAATTTTAATTTCAT
>CAZGZA010000059.1:0-4216 GCA_964529655.1 uncultured Methanosarcinales archaeon
TGTCTTGAGTTTCACTCAAGATTATTTTTTTCTCCCCTGCGCAAGCGAGGGGAGAAAAAAATAACCAAGCTTTGCAAAAGCTTGGCCAGGGTTGCCAAAGAAGCAGAGGATGAAGCAGAGCAGTTGCTTTTGGCACTTAAGTTGACTTAACCAGTTTGTGGTAAAATTTAAATACTCCTGCCCGCATTTTAGCTAAAGGTGATATCAATGACAATTGTTGGATTCAGCTTTACAAAAATGAGTGCAGAAAGAAGAGATAATGTTATGGGCAAGATTAACATTAATAATAATGTTGCTATTAAAAGTGTTGAGAAGGTTAAATTGCCTCTGGGAGCATCAACCCAGAATGCGCTTAAATTTATATTTGAGTTTACCGCGAAATACGAGCCAAACGCAGGGGATATCAGCTTATTGGGCGAATTAATCTATCTTGAGGCAGAGAAAAAGATTGCTGAAATCTCCAAAAAATGGGATAAGGAAAAGAAGCTTGACCAGAGCTTAATGACGCTTCTTTTAAATAATATTCTTGGCAAGGCAAATATTGAGGCTATTCTATTAAGCAGAGAGATTAATCTGCCGCCCTGTATTCCAATGCCGAGAGTGAATGCTGAGCAGGAAATAGGAAAGTAAGAAACAGGAGTTTTGCAGCTTATTTGGCATTGCGTGACAATAGTGCCTTTGCTCTGTAATAATTTCCTATAAAGAATTCTTTTGTTGTTTTCATTGCGCCAAGAGTTGCGCCAGTTAAGAGCATCAGCCCCTGAGGGAAGTCGCCTCTATAATTGTATTCCGCTGTTGGAACATAGCCAATAAGCGCTTGGAGGTTTTGAGTGGTGTAATGTATTACACTGATGCCAAACTCCAGAGGGTTAAGCCCGGTAATGTAATGCAGCATATTCATACTAACGTCTGCCGCGAATGTGCCGAAAAAAAGAGCTAAAGAGCTGCCAACTATTGCTGCAGCAACTGAGCGTATTGGTTTGCGGGCAGTCTCAATATTTTTGCAGTAAGATTCTTTTAGCTGGTTTTCAAACACTGCCCGGATATTAAATGGGCTGTTTGTAAATTCAACCCCATATTTTGGGGTGTATGTATCTGATACTAATCTTTTTTCAATTTTTTTTGCTTTGATGTACTCTTGTGTTATTTTTCTCTTGATTTTGTCTATGTGCTTTTTGAGTACATTGCGATAAAGAAAGTGTATTCCCGCTATCTGCGCATCAACAGGGAGCTTCCATCCAGCCCATGCCAGGGCGGCATATTCAGCGGTATACACTGCAGAATCAATCTTTCCGCCGCTTATGGCATAACCAGCAATGCAGCCAGCTCCTGCTGTTGCGGTAAAACTAAAAAGTTGGTTGATGGTTTTTTTAAAAAATGAGGGGCTAGAGGATTTTACTATCTCCTCTAAGTTTTTAGTATGTGCGTTGGCCTCCTTCGCCGCCACTACTCCTCTTAAGTCCTGAACTTTTGCCATTTTATGGATTGTTGTTGGTTGCGTAAATTTTTTTTCTTAATTTTTTGGGATGCAGGCTATACAATTTGTTTATCCCCTCTCTGCCGCTTTTTTTGGCTATTTTCTCTACAAAGGCTTTTCCTACTGTATACTGGCACAGCTTTTTCCTCAACTCCATAACAAATAAGGAGGCTATTCCGCCCAAAATCATGTTTGTCTGGTGTGTTGATGCCTGCGCATTTTGATAGTAAGTTTTTTCCAGCTGTTCCTGTACAAAAGAGGCATCTCCCTCCTCAAGAGTCATGTAAGCGCGAATATACCCGCCAAAATTAGCATCAGGTTTATCGTTGGAAAAAAGTCTTGAGCCAATCATTTTTTTCATAAGTTTAAAGAAATTTTCTGCAAATCCCGGGTTATTAATATACTGGCACCTGTGCATTAGTTCATGGCCTATTACGGTTGCCAATCCGCTTTCATTTGTCTTTGCAGCAAAATTGTCTGGAACAATAATTATGGTTCCTGTTGCAGGTTCGTAGATGCCTAACGGAAAAGCTGAAACTACATACTTAAGCAGATGGTAAGATATGCGCTCGCCCCTGGTTCTTGGTTTAGTGTCAATTCCTATAGAGGCATAAGTTGGCTCTATCGCCTGTTCAAAAACCTGGCTGTGATTAACCAGCTTAAGAACAAGGCTTTCTAGGTGGCAGCTCCATCCTGTTAGCTTCTCAACCTTTGGCGTAACATCAATAATTATTTTCTCAACGGATTTCTCGCTGATAATAACCATTAAGACCAAGAAATAAACCGGATTATAAAAAGATTTCTCAGATTTGGCGTTAGCGGCAAAACCTTTAAATACATTTTGTTGCTAAGCAATAGAAATATGCGAATTATAGCGTTACATTCGGATTTTATTGAATTTCAGGCGCTTAAGAAAGCAATAAGTCAGCCAGAGGAGACAGACAATAAGCCTCATAGGGTAGAGGAATGCCTTGTTGTTTTATCATCTGTAGAAAAGGATGACGAAAAAAATCCGGATGCTGTTGTTCAGAAGCTGGTGGATAACATTCAGGATATTGCATCGCAGGTCAAGACCAAAACAGTGGTGCTTTATCCTTATGTGCATCTGTCCTCAACACCGGCATCGCCAACAACTGCATTAAAGATTCTTAAAGATGCAGAGGCAAAGCTGAAGAAACAATTTAATGTAACAAGAGCGCCGTTTGGATGGTATAAAACCTTTGATATAAAATGCAAGGGGCATCCATTATCAGAGCTCTCAAGGCAGTTTGGAGCAGAGGATAAGCCGCAGGAGGAGTCAAAGGCGCTTGCCTCTGAAAAAAAACTGCAGTCCTATTGGCATGTTTTAGATACAGCTGGAAAGCTCTCCAAGCTTGAGCTTGCAAACAATGAGATAAACGGGTTTGACTTCAAGCAGCACCCTAAACTCAAAATCTTCAGCCAGTATGAAATGGTAAAGGTAAGGGCTGTAAATCAGGAGCCGCCTCATGTTAAATACATGAAAAAGCTTGAGCTGGTGGACTATGAGCCTGCATCAGACCCTGGCAATTTAAGATACTATCCCAAAGGCAGGTTGATAAAGGGCCTGCTGGAGAGGTTTGTAACCTCCAGAGTAAAAAAGTATGGAGCTATGGAAATTGAATCGCCGATAATGTATGATTATGACCATCCGGCGCTAAAATCCTACCTAAACAGGTTTCCGGCACGGCAATATTCAATACAAACTCCAAATAAAAAGGTCTTTTTAAGATTTGCAGCATGCTTTGGCCAGTTTCTCATGTTAAAGGACAGCCAGCTGTCTTATAGAAATCTCCCGCTAAGAATATATGAGCTTACAAGGTATTCATTCAGGGTTGAGCAGCATGGAGAATTAACAGGCCTGAGAAGATTAAGGGCGTTTACAATGCCTGATACCCATGCCTTGTGTGCAGATCTTGATGCTGCAAAAAAAGAGATGCTTATACGATTTGAAATGAGCAGAAATATTCTTCAGGATGCAGGATTAAAGCTTCCGGATGATATGGAGCTTGCTATTAGGCTCACAAAGGATTTTTATGAAAAGAATAAGGAGTTTATCCTGCTGCTTGTTAAAACATGGGGCAAGCCTGCCTTGATTGAAATGTGGGATGAGCGATTCTTTTATTTTGTGACAAAATACGAGCTTAACTTTGTTGACACATTAAATAAAGCGTCTGCGCTTACAACAGACCAGATAGATATTGAAAATGCAGAACGCTACGGCATAACCTACACAGATAAAGATGGCAATAAAAAATCGCCATTTATCCTGCACTGTTCTCCCTCTGGAGCAATTGAAAGGGTGATGTATGCCCTTCTTGAAAAAGCTGGTTTTATGGAACAGGCCAAAAAAGTCCCATCGCTTCCATTGTGGCTGAACCCAACCCAAATCCGTATAATTCCAGTATCTGTTTTGAATCACATGAAATTTTCAGACGAGCTTTGCAATGAGCTGTCTGCAGCGAATGTGCGTGCAGACATTGATGACAGGGAGGAAAGCGTCAGCAAAAGAATAAGAGGAGCTGAAATGGAATGGATACCTTATATTCTGGTTGTTGGCGATAATGAGATTAAAAGCAAAGGCCAGCTTATGGTTAGGGTAAGAGAGGTCGGCGCTGAAAAAACCTATAAAAAACAGGATTTAATAGATGAAATAAAGAAAAAAACAAATGATATGCCTTTTGAGCCGCTACCCTTAAATCAGTATCTAAGCAAAAGGCC
>CAZGZA010000060.1:0-2984 GCA_964529655.1 uncultured Methanosarcinales archaeon
AAGAGCACAAGTTTATTTGCCTCTTGATGGTGTTGTGCGGCCTGTGGCTCGTGGCAACTTCTACTACGGGTTCTATGTCATCAGCTACTACTACAACTTCAGGGCCTCCTGTGGGGTACGTCGTCGTTAGTCGCGCAAATTTTTTTTATAAGAAATGAAGGTGGAAGATTTTTTAAATTGCCTCTTTTTCTTCTTTATTATCCTAAAAAGTTAAACATTCGCGAACGAGCTTTACACATATGTTAATTCCAACTTAACTTAAAGCGCCTAACCCTCAGGGTTTGCCGCTTTTCTTTTATCAATAGGCGGATTAATAATTTCAGGAGCTAAAAGAAATCCTCCAAGTGTCTTATTTTTTTTAATGGTTGCATAGCTAATCAATAGTATCACCTCTTTTAAAATGTCAGTAGGTTTACAGATAACCTGCAAACCTACCGAAAATTAATGGTTGGGCTTTCTAACACACTCTTTTCCCTTGACCAAAGATCAAGTGGAACATTAAAGTTTGTGAAATGGAATTGCCGACCAAAAACAAAAGAATAAGACGACGAATCCTGGCGGGCGCGTATTCTCAAAATCATTAAGACAACACAACCAAAGCTAGTATTTAAATAATTTGGAACTGGAACATATATTCTCAAGAAGAACTGTTGTCACTTTAAGATGTTCATTAAAGTTTTTAAATCGGTCGCAACAACTTTTCCTTCGTCGGAAGAAATCCTTATATTAAGCGTTTCAAAAGATAACGACAGGAAAGTGAAGTTAAATACCTGTCCAACGCTAAGGTTTTGCAGAATCACAAACGATTTAAGAACCTTAAATTGAGGGTATTTTTCCAGCTGGAATTTCTTTGCAAGCTCAAGAATTTGTTGAGAGCCATATTTCACATTTTTAATCTTCAGTTCAAGAATATTCGGCTCTGCCTTGAGGATATCTGCTCCAGCAGTTGCATTAACACCAAGTATTTTTGCCGCTGCATCGACGATAAAGGTTGTAATCTCATTCGAGTTTGTGTTGTAGTATCCAATCTGGTAGCTGCCGGTGTTTGCCTCGTCAAACATCATAAAAATATAGGAAAGGAAGGCTTCTGTGTTTTTTTCCCGCCATTCAATAAACTCCTTCGCGGATTCAAGTTGGTTTATAAGGCGGCAAAACTCGTTTTCCCTGTTAACTTTAAGGCTGTGTGCCATCGCATGGGGATATTTCACTAACTTTTAAATAACTTTTGAAATTAACTGTCTTAAATGGACAATGCTTACAGGAAACTGCTTGAAAAGCAGAGCTACGGGTTTTGTGGCGGGCATTCTGCTGTTAAGATATGTGAATGGACAAAAAAAAGCCTAAGGGGTGAGGGTATTTGCTATAAAGAGAAATTTTATGGGATTATCAAAAGCCATCGGTGCTGCCAGATGTCGCCGGCAATAAACTTCTGCAATATGAACTGTATATTCTGCTGGAGAGAGAGGAACAACTCACCATTTGGCATTCTGGACCGGCCAGGCAAAATAATAGATGCAGCAATTGCTGCGCACAGAAAGCTATTGTATGGTTTTGGAGGAAATCCAAAAGTTCAGGCAGAAAAATTAAGCGAAAGCCTGAACCCAAAACATTTTGCAGTGTCCCTTTCCGGAGAGCCTCTTTCATATCCAAAAATTAATGCTCTTATCAGAGAGCTGCATAAAAGGGGGCTGACAAGCTTTATTGTTACAAATGGCCAGTTTCCAGGCCGCCTGGAAAAGATAGAGCCCCCAACGCAGATTTATATTTCTGTTGGCGCTCCTGATAAAAAGACTTTTGGCATGGTAAACAAACCAGACATGCGGAACGGCTGGATTCTGCTTAGGAAAAGCCTGGCTGTATTAAAAAAACTTAAGGCCAGAACAAGAACAGTTATAAGAATTACCCTTATCAAGCAGCTGAATATGCACTCTCCTGAAGGCTATGCAAAATTAATCAAGCTGGCGCTGCCTGACTTCGTTGAGGTTAAAGCGTACATGTGCGTTGGTGCCTCAAGAAAAAATCTGGCCATTAGGAATATGCCACTTCACAATGAGGTAGGGGAGTTCGCGAAAAAGATATGCCGCCACTGCAACTATCATCTCATTAATGAGCAGAGCGCAAGCAGGGTTGTATTATTAGCTAAAATTTAATAGCTATTCCAAACAGGCCAGGATTAACAATCGTTGTTGTCCCGATTCTATCAACGACCCCGGCTGTTTCATGTATGTGCCCTGAGATAACTGCCTTAATCTTTGCAGTGTTCCGCAAAACAAATCTTCTGAAGGACTTATTTCCGCAGTGCTGCTGGTTTACTAAATCTGTTTTTGTTCCAAAGACTGGCGCATGAGTTAGAAAGATAATCTTAGAGCTTCTTCTTATTGTATCTCTTTTGGACGCAATCCATCTTTCAAAATTCCTGTCTTTATATGAAAATCCGCCGCCACCCCAGCCAATAAACAGCACCCCCTTAATATTTACCATCTGTTTATGTACAAAACAAATATTCTTGAAATTTAAGGAAAGCCTTTTCAGGTGCGCAGCTCGCTCATGATTGCCATGAATCAATAATACTGGCTTTTTCAGCATGTTAACATATTGTAGCAGCTTGTCAGCGTTCTTTTCAAATATGGTCAAATCACCCGCGCACACGACAACATCAGGATTAAATTTTTTGATTCTGGTGCTTATAATTTTCAATGCTTTCAGGCTGCCGTGAATATCTGCAAAGGCAAATAGCTTCATAGCATTATCTTTGTTGGATGCAATATTAAAAATCTTGTTTTTCAGCGGGTTTTCCCGCTAATTAAAAAATTATATAAACATGCAAATACCACTAACCTGTATGAAAGAGGCGATAAGCTACATCAGGCGCCATACTAGGCAGGGATTTTCTGAGGATGAAATCCGCGCAGCTTTCAAGAAATCTGGCTGGCCGTCCGAGCTTATCGAGGAGGCGTTTGACATTCACGAATCCGGGCGCACCA
>CAZGZA010000060.1:3038-3770 GCA_964529655.1 uncultured Methanosarcinales archaeon
GTTCAGGATAAAGACAACCAGAACTTTTATCATTTTGTTGCCTCTGAAAGAGCATGCTGTAATCTTCTTATTCATTCCTCCTGTGCAGGCATTAATGCGCTTGATATCCGGGATGCCTCAAGCAAACAGCTGCTGTTTAGCGCAAATGTCAAATGTGACGGCAATTATAAAGTGTTGATAAATGACTACACCTCCAGAAGATGCACCGATATAACATATGACAATCAGGATATCTTAAATCTTTGAGTGTATGGAAAGCGCCAGCTAATAACGCCACTATCGCCACCGTTTAGTAGTGAAAAACCGCAAGCTTTATAAAGGGCTGTTGTTGCTTCTGTTTCAGGTAATATGGTGTTACAAATAATATGGTAGGTGTAAAATGGGTTTAATTCCGGAGAGTTGTATGCCTACTCCTGAGGAGGCGAGGAGGATAATTGAGGAGTTGTTGAAAGAGCCGCAGGCAGATTCAGTTAATTCTGTTGGTTCTTCTTATAAGAATATTGTGTTTGAGTCAGTTGCTTATCGCAAGCCAGGAGAGGCAGACAGGGCATTGTTGACTTTTGATGCTAGTTTTGCGCGCCTTCAAAAAGCTGGTTTTGAACGTCATGCTATGCCTCAGGAAGCATTTAGCTTAATTATTGATGGTTTGGAGGGTAAGTTAGCTGGCAAGTTGAAGGGTGTTTGTGATGATATGCTTGCAAGTTATGGTGAGTGGTTGAGTTTGGCTTTTGA
>CAZGZA010000061.1:0-3629 GCA_964529655.1 uncultured Methanosarcinales archaeon
AATAATGTTTTAAGCGGATTCAACAGCCCGTCATCCTCATTTGGCATTTCAGGGAAAAAAGAGGAGATATATACAACACCTGATTTTAAGATGCCTGAAATCCCGGAGTTTAAAGCTGAAATGCCTAAACTTCCTGAATTCAAAACACCTGACATGCCGAAATTTGAACCGTGCATTCCCCATCAATTACCTACTTTTGAATTACCTTTATCTAAGTTTGAGCCAGATTTCCAAATAGATCCTTATAGAAAAAATATGCAACTTGAAGGCGGGATTACTTTAAAAGGTAGTAGAAACACCGCCATTTTTAAAGAGCCTTTAGGCGAAGGATTTTTCAATATTTATTCGCATCATGAGAAGGGTTATGGAAGAGCAGAATTAGATCTAAAACCTTTTAGGGGTAAAGGAATCAAAATTTTTGATTATCCTTATGAAAAATGATAAGCACAAATAAAATTTTAGAGAGTAGTATGGAAAATGCAATCGAGACAAAAAACGAAGCATTAATGAGAAAACTAATAATTGAAGCTATGAATTTATTCCTTGAAAATAAAATAAGAAAAGAGGATTTAGATCGCTTAGCTGAATTATACATGGTAGCTCCAATTCGACTAGGTTGGAATGATAATTATCAATTCAAAGATAGCAAATTAAAGTACGTGTTCGAAGAACTTTCAGCAATTGAAGCAGTAGATGATGATAGGGCAAAGGAGAATGTTAAAAGGTTTATATTGTATCTGGAAGGTAAGGATTATGAACGATCTTGAAAGTATGCTTTCTCAGGCGTGCGAATTTCTAAAGAAAGAGTTTGGTATCGACAGGCCAAAAGCGGGCATTAAATTTTGCAGCGCTGAAGAATGGCGTGAAACTGCAAAAAAGTCCGGGTTGGACAATAACGCTTTAGAAGCTTTTTATAATTCTTCAAGGAATCTGGTATGTGTTCCTGAAAATGTTTCTTTGCCTGTTTTAGTCCATGAGTATCTGGGCCATGCACTCTTTAGTGAGCAGAGCGCTCTTGGAAGAAAGATGAAGGCCTATGAAGCACAGCTTAAAGAAGCATATAGCAAAGAGGTAAGAGGGGATTACTGGAATTTTATCAGCCAGACTAAGCCGGTTCAGGAGGCCTTTGCCATAATAATGGAGAAGACCACTCTTGAATTGCTTGGATATAATAATATGTGGGATGAACGGGAGAAAAATCTAAAAACCAGAGTTGAATACCCTGCATTTTGTTCTTTAATGGCTGATATCTGCAGGAAAGGCTTCCTGTCTGTTTTGTATGAACTTGGATTTTCAAAATCTTCAAGAAAGGATATCCTTCTTAAATTTGCTCTTGAAAACATAAAAAGCTTTGATTGGCTGGACTATCTGATTATGTACGGTTCTGGCGGTCGGGATATTGACATGCTTGCAGTATACAATGACAGAACAGAATTACCGGCAGGGCATATTTTTCATCAAAACGCAGCAGACATTTTATTATTAAATACCAACAAGTTTATGGAAAGGCTAAATCTGCTGGATATTGAACTAATCGGTCCCCTCTTTTCAGGAAATTTATTGTATGGCAACGAGGCTGATTTTGAAAAGTTGGTAAAATCTCTTGCTCAGGTTCAGCCCTCTCAAAAAACAATTCAGCATGCCTTAAAAAGAAGTTTTCAAACTTTTAATTCAGCAATGTTTTGGTTTGCGAAGCATAAGCTGCATCTTGCAGAGAGCGCTTACAAAACCAATGAAAAGGTAATACACTCCAGCCCTGCTGAAGAAATCGCAAAATCATTTATTGCATTCAACGGGTTAGAACAACCGTCTGAATATTTGCTTTATGCAATCTCTAATCTTAGCTATACCTTGACCTATGACATCTCAGCTAAACTTCAGGCAAACGGCAGGAATATAATTTTATTTGAAGAATTCCACAGTTTAGACCCATTGTTTAGAGAAGTTTATAGCTACAGAAAAGACGTAGAACATAATAGAACAAAATTAGAAGAACACAAAGTAAAAGGATTTCTTGATATTGTTCAACAAAGGCGGCTAATCTGCTAAGATAACGAAAACTTGCTAATCGATTATTAGCTCGCTCCATCCTCGTGCTAAAGCACGAGGTTTTACGGGCCCGCATTAGAGTTAGCAAGTTTTCGGGATTGAAAATTGCGCACTAAAGTGTAGAGTTTTAAACTCCTGCGCAATTTTCAATAAAATTATATACCTCAATGGCTGTATGCCATATATGCACGGGCTAACAATAGCATCCAACATTA
Organism: uncultured Methanosarcinales archaeon; assembly: GCA_964529655.1. Taxonomy (GTDB): domain Archaea; phylum Nanobdellota; class Nanobdellia; order Woesearchaeales; family JAGWAF01; genus CAZGZA01. The sequence goes on from CAZGZA010000061.1 coordinate 2,265, forward strand.
TTTCTGAGGCAAAACACCATGGAGACGTTAAATCAATAACAGTTGAAGTTGGTGAACTAAGCTCTATAACTGCTGCAGAACTGCAAAAAACTATTGCACAGCTCAGCAAATGGAAAGTTAAAGTTGTTGAAACCAAGGCAATAGTTAAATGCGCATGCGGGTATATTGGAGGGCCAAAAATAACTGCACGGCTTCATGATATTGTGCTGTTTGAATGCCCGATATGCAGGGCAATACCTTTGGCAGTTGGGGGAGATGCTATTAAACTAAAAGAGGTTGTGGCAGCGCGGCTATGAAGGTCTACTGTTTTGGCAATGAGTTTGTTGAGGAGGATTCGCTGGCTGTTAAAATAAGTGGCAAACTAAATATAAGAGGGATTGAATTTGTCAGACTAAACAATCCGCTGGAAATTGCTGGCATAACCGGCCAATTAATTATTCTGGATGTTGTTAGCGGCCTGTCTGAGGCAAGGCTTTTTGAGGATGCTGAACAGTTTTGTTCCTCGCCAAAGAACGCCCATGATATTGACTTGGGATTTTACCTTAAGCTGCTCAGGGAGATTGGAAAGCTTGGCAAAGTTAAGATTATAGGCATTCCGCAAAAAGGAGATGAGGAATTGATAGAGAAAGAAGTTAAGAAGATATTAAACAACCTGTCTGCAGCAGCTACTGCGTGATTTCTTTGCTTTTTTGCTATTTTTATATCATCAATTTTTAAACAAAAATGAAAGGAATACAAAAAGGTTTAGCCTTTGTTAGACTATAGTAACAATTGCATCTTCTTAATAGGGCTTATATCGCTGCTGTGCTGCATACGCTGCCTGCCTTTGAGCCTCTGCACGCTGCTGGGCAATTCTCTGTTGTTCTGCTGCTCTGCGCTGAGCCTCCTGCGCTGCACGCTGCTGAGCCGCTGCTGCTTGCTGTTGCTGATATTGCTGGTACGACGAAGATGAGGGTGGCCTGTAATAACTACCATATCTTCCATATGCTTGAGCGCCACTAATATTAGCGGTTGTATTGTTAAATATAACTACCAGGCTAACAATAACAACAATTGCCACTATCGAAGCAATTAAAAGCCCGGAATAATCTAACTTTTTTTTCACAATATCACCCCATTTAATTATAATTACAGTTAAGTATACCTTCTTTTTAATTTAAAATCCTTTCGAAAGCCAGCTAAAGTCAAGTTTGGTGGGTTGATGTAGTTCAATACCATCTCTTTGTCTGTATAATAATCAAGTTTCTGAAGCAATCCCCGCTACTCTGCTTTAAAGCTGCTGATTGTTGGCAACCCCTGCCAAGCTTTGCAAAAGCTTGGTTATTTTTTTCTCCCCTCGCTTGCGCAGGGGAGAAAAAAATAATC
>CAZGZA010000062.1:0-3322 GCA_964529655.1 uncultured Methanosarcinales archaeon
CTTTTTACCAGATTTCCACAAAAAACCAAAAGTTTTTTGGGAGCCAAAAATCCTCCGGGATTTTTGTGCTTTCGGTAAAAATCTGCGGCGGGTTCGAATCCCCCCTGAGGCTTACAACCTTCTATTTAATCCAAGATTATAAGCGCTTGTGTGTAGTTGTTTACCTAACTTCAGCATCCTGTAATATCCTGTCCAAAGGCTGCTTTTCTTTTTCCTCTTTTTCCTTTAGCTCCAGAATAAGCCTGTATGTGCTGTCTACAAACCCGCTATAAAAATATTTTTTTCGCATTGCCTCAGCAAGCTCAAGGCCGTCTTTGTGGAATTTAAAGGCAAGGGCATAGCAGAATAACTGTTCTGCTGCAACCCTATCCTCCTCAGTTGGAAATGAAGCAATCACTTCCCTAAAGAGGGGGGTGGTAATAAACTGATTCAACCATTCACGATTTTTATTTTTAGCAATAATCCCGCCCTCCTCGGGCGACCAGTCATAAGAAAAATTTATAAGGCTGTTTGACATTATTGTTTTTGAGCTATCAACATCCTCTGCATTAAACAAGTGGCTTAGTTCGTGCTGCATTATTCTTTTTAAAAAAAAGGTATAGCTGCCAGGTGCAGCAACCGAATGATTGCCACCCAGCTTAGTTGCTCCCTGGCCTTTATTATACTTCTCTCCTGACAAAAAAACAAAGGCATCAAATTGTTTGGGGATGTAATGCAGGCGGATATAAGCCTCAACAAACCCTAAATCTTTAGGGCAATCAGCCGGAAGCTTAAGGTATTCAACAGCATCAACATCAAATTCAATATCAAACCCGCTTTTGAAGCGTTTATTAACAAAGTTAATGCTATCCTGAAATTTTGTCCACCATGCTCCCTCTGTGTTTGTATCATATCGTTCAATAAATGCCCTGTCTACAAGTATTTGCAAATCAACCTTTTTAGGGTCATTGTCTTTTGTTAAGGTTTTATCAATCGCACCAACATTATTCAGATTGGACTGGTCTATGTTATCATAAACTATAGGCTCTCTTTTTATCCTAAATGTATCCGCAATCTGCATCGGCATTGTAGAGCATCCTGAATAGAAAAAAGCTGCAATGCTGAAAATGCCTGCCTTAAACAGCGACGTGTAACCTGCCATATAATATTGCCTATTTTGGGTTGAAATATAACACCAAACTATATAAACTATATACTAGTAGCTGCCTAATGTTTAAAGAGATTAAGGTATGCTTTTATGTTAGTTATAAGGTGCATTAAATCCTGCTTTAGTTCAGCGCCATACTTTTCTCGCTGAGAGGCATAAAGGAATTTGTTAAACAACGCTCTTATAATATAGAATGATGGCCTGTCCTCCCATCTGCCCTCATAGTCTGTTTCAAGGAATGCCTCAAATATAAGCCTTACCCGGCCTTTGTTTGTTTTGATTTTTCTTTTTCCTTTTTCTACAAAAATTTCTTTCAGCTCCTCCATAACCATCTTTAGATGGATTTTGTATTCAACAAAATCATTTATTTTCCTGTGCGGCTCCATCTCAATCTCAATATACTTGCCGCTCTCTCTTACACTTTCTATATTTTTGAGTTCATGCTTGTCATATTGTATGCCCTCAAGGTATTCGTCAATAAGATTATACAGCTCTGTAGCTGAAAAAAGGCCTTCATGCACAATCTCCTGCTTTGAAACAATTACCTCTCGCTCTACCATTTTGATTCGTAGGCGTTTGTTTTTGTCTCGAAATCCAAAACTTCTTTCATGAATCTGTGAAGCTTTAGCAGCCTGTACTCCAGCTGGTCAGCCCATATAAACATGATATCTTTTTTAATGATATAATGGTGCAAAAAATCCTGCAGTTTCTGCAAAAACCTGCTGCCTTTAAATCTTTTTTGCCAGTCCAGTTCAACTCTTCCCTTTAGCTCTATCTGGCATCTGCAGTCATAAACAACCTCTTTTTTCCCATCCTTAACAATTTCTACAGGCACCGCATTTGTTATCAAAAAAAATATGTCAATATGGTATGCTACATATTCAGTCATTGATTTCCATGCCCACCATATATTTTCGATTTTGTCCCCCTCTGGTTTTTCCTTCCGCTTGGCAGACTTTTCATGGAACTCAAAATCCTCCTCAATAAGCCATTTTCTTACTGCATTGAACATATGTTCCAGATTAATTCTGCCTCTTTTTTTGATGATACCAATATCAAGAGTTAATGTTGAGGGAATCCCAGGATAGCTGCCGATTGGCATTATACCACATCCTCCTTAGTTGTTGTATAAAATCTCTGGCTTTCCGGGATTTCAAGGAAGGTTTGGAGATTAAAATAGGATTTCAAAGCTTCCTGAAGCCTTATAGACTCATCATAAAGCTTGGCTCGCACAGGGCCGATTTTTTTTTCTATCATTTTCTTAAGACGCCATTGTTGGAAGCCTCTGAAATGCTTGCTTTGCTCCCAGAGGGGGTTAACAACAATTCTGGGAAAGAATTTGATTTCAATCTCGGCATTATCCAGCTTTAGCTTTTTGCCTTTTACTACCGCCTCCTGTTTTGACAGCCCCATAACATGGATTTGGTAGTCTAATTCATAGGTAAACAATTTATCGCCAGTTGCTTTTTTAAACTGCCACCTGACCCAGATTTCAGATACGGTTCCTGAATCCCGCTGGCAGAAGAATGTCTCTCCAAAATCACTGTCCAACCTCGTTGCCCATCCATTTTCCACAAACCACTCATGAGTCATTTCATAAAAATAAGAAAGGGAAAACATCCCCTTTGAGAGCACTGAAATTCCAAGAATAGGGTCTCCAATAGGAAAGTATTCTTTATCTGTCTCTTTATGTTTGATTAGGGGCATTTTAACCAGATAGAATAACCCAAAATTAGTTTATAAGTTTTTCTTTTTAAACAACCCCTGCGCAGCTAAGTAAAGATTATAAAAGGCCTCAAGCATCATCGGAAATGACCGGATTATAATCTCACGGACTAAAATTGGATTTGTTTTAACCTCAACATTCCCTGATTTAATGGCTTTAATTACCGAATCTATTGTTGCGCCTGCTTTTATAAGAGAATAGTTTGTCCCCATATACCTTAAATTATGCAGGTCTGAATTGCCAACAAGCGGTTTTTTGTATTCTTTGGCAAATCTAACCGCAGGAGCATTGAAGTTAAGGTTTTGTGTGTAATAGCTTGTATGCTCCACCGCATCAATCATGTTTGCATATTTTCTTAACAGCCTCCCTCCTAATGAAATAAATTTAGGGTGCGGAAAGAATGGATGCGGTGCGATAACCATATGATGCTCCTGTTTTATTTTCTGGAT
>CAZGZA010000063.1:0-3261 GCA_964529655.1 uncultured Methanosarcinales archaeon
AAAACCCGTCTGTATAGCTAATCTATCAACTAAATCATTAACAACTTTGAATATGGCGGACTTGCTTAGCCTGCTGTCAACAAAATAACGTTCTTGAACACAAATTTTTGCACCCATCTTCTTTAATGTTGCAGAATCAAAAGCCAGATTATGGCACGCTGAGAATGAACCAGTTTGGTATGTGTGGTAAACTCTCTGAAGCAAATTTTTGTGGTCACCTGTTAGGCTGTATAGACGCAATCTTTCTCCATTCAAAGTGGTGTATATAAGATTTGGTTTGAACATTTTTTTAGCTAGCCAATATAATTTGTTTCCTTTTCGAGTTTTCCTTTTAGTTTGTCTATGGCAAGCTTGCCGCTTGCTTTCATGATTTCTTTGGTTTTTTTAATGGCCTCCTTTTCAAGGCCCTCTACCTCGCGTTCCATCTTTGAAACGTCAAGCTTAAGCTTAAACCTGCGGGTTAATACACCAAGAAGTTCCTTTGCACCCTTTACGCCCAAAAACATTGGATGTGCAAGTGTTTCTACCAAAAAACTGATGCCCTCAATGTTTTTTCTGTCAGCAAGCCCGACCAGAACACCTGAAACTCCAATTATCGGGCCGACAACACCATACAATTTTGGGTTTATGCTTGTATCCCGGCAATAACGGGCTATTATCTTTTTTGAATTTCCGGTACAATAAACCTTCGGCTCCTTAGGCAAATCCTGCAGGCCAATGCCTGCGAGAGTTATAACCTCATTGCCCCCAAAGGATTTTAGCATATCCAGCAACAGGTCACAAAACTCGTAACAACTCACCTCATCGGTCGGCTGCACATCCCCGGTCAAAAACAATAGGTCATTGTCTGCCTTAGGAAATTTTTTTGAGTAAAGGGATATATTCGGAAGCTCTACAAGGCTTTCCTCATTGACAAAAACAGTTTGCGGGAAGCTAAAAGAAAAAAAATCGCAATATTTTTCAGCTTTTAGCTCCTCAACCAAAAAATCCACTGCAATCTTGCCTGTGTTGCCTATCCCGGGCAGGCCTGTAATCAGTATTGGATTTCTCAGTTTAAGTTCAGCCGCATGCTTGTGCACAAACCATTTCATTTTTAATTTTAACGATTAACTCTAAAGTATTTAAAGCAATCCTTTTTGGATAATTTCAGCTTTTTTTAGCTGCCTTCTGTAGCCGCCGTATTTGTCCAGCGGGGAATATTTTGGTGGCGCCATCTGCGAGGTTTTATGGCCTCTATCACAAAAATCTTTTAGCGTAAAAATTCTGCACTCCGCGCAAAAATGGATGTGTTTCATTCTAACCTCGTGAACAGGGAAGTGACGGCATTCTTTTCTGCAGTTGCATTAACAACCTTAAGAAGGTTGTCCATTACGGATTCAGCTTCTTTATAATCTGCAGCGGTAACAATCAACCGATAGTTTCCGCCCCCGGTATATGCTATAGAAAAATTGCCCTTCACAGAGCCGCACTTCTTAAAAAGCTCTTTTATGATGTTAACTCCGTTAGGGGCATAGCTGGTTAATGAGAGCATGCCTTTTATAGTAACCTCTGGCGACTTAATTCTCTGAAGGATAATTGCAGTCAGCTCCTTTGCAGTTTTATCATCGACTACTGAATCCAGATTTAGTTTTCCGGCAACAACATCCTCAAAGGCGAGGTATAAATTAGGGTATTTTTGCGGAATCAGCTGCACCGCGAGCTTTTGGAAAAACAATTCCGGCTTTTGTTCTAATTTTTGAGCGGAAAATTTGATGATATTCTCCGCCAGCTGCTCCTGCTTGATTTCATTGTTTTTAGCCCTTTTTTGCGCTTCATTGACTCGCCTGAGCGATAGATCAATATGCCCTTTTTGCTGGTCAACCCGCAAAACCTTGCACACAACCTTTTTTCCCTCAACAACAAAATCCCGGATGTTTCGGATTCTTCCAGGGCTTATCTCTGAAATGTGAATCATACCCTGTCGGTTATATTCGTCGAGCTTAACGAACACAGAATGAAAATGGATGGCGGTAACAGTGCAGAGGACGAGTTCCTCTTCCTCTGGAAAACCGCTCTTTAATAAAAACATTTACTCTAAAACCTCCAAGATCCTAGCCTTAAACTGGCTCTTGCCTCCGGTCGGCTCTGCTAGGATTGTGCCGCAGACAAGGCAGGCAACTTTTGTGGATGTTTTGCCAAACACTATCTGCTCATTCTTGCATTTCGAGCAACGTACCTTAACAAACTTGCTTTCAGGTTCTCTGAGTTTACGCATTGCATAGTTCATGAATTCCACCTACAATTAGTTTGAGCTATAAAAAACCTTAGCTTTGCTGGTTTTTTAAGCCTCAAATTGGATTTAGATATTTAGATCCAATTTGAGCAATAAAAAATCATACTGGTTTATAAAGGTTATGCCATGCAAGCTATATACAACTAACCCAGAAAATTTATAAACTCCCAATCCTTTTACTATAATGTGGGGGAAATGAGTGAAGATAATAAAGAAGTTAGGATTACCTATGAAACGCTGTATGAGCTTATGCGCCGGGAAAAAAACCGGGATGAGCTGCAAAAAATAGACGAATCCTTTTATTTTGATTTGCTTGGCTACCTAAAAGAGAAGAACAGTTATTTCGAAGAGATAAAGCACAAAACTGATATTTTCTCTACGAGCCAAAAAGAAAAGCTTGAGATTCAGATGAAGAATATCAGAAAGCTTATCAGAGACCTCTTTGAAAAAAGAGAGGCAAAGATTCTGATCATGGCGCTGAATAAAAGCAGAACAGGAGCAGACATAATTGACACCAGCAATCTTCTTAAAGAGGAAAGGCTGTTCTATCAGGTGCTAATGGACCACCTAACCCTTTTTAGGGATGGCCTTCTGCAAAATATCCTGACATTAAACCCTCCGGTTTCCCTGACTGAAAAAAGGATAGTGGCAGATTATACAGCAGCAAAAGATAAAGATGCAGCAGAAACGCCCACGAATATTATTCTGGAAAAAAAGACGGTAAGGTTTCTTGAGCAGGTGGACAGGTTTGTTGGAGAGGAGCTGGAGGTTTACGGCCCTTTTGAAGAGGATGATACAGCCTGCCTGCCAACCGCACTAGCGGATGTGTTAATCAGCAAAAACAAGGCAGAGGAAACAAAGGAATAGTTTTCGGTGGGTTCTGTCTCGAATCTTTGACAGGTTATTGGATTGTTCTAGTTTAGGTGTGTTCTGCCCGCTCTGGTCTTAGAGACTGATTTTTTCTCCCCTCACCTATGAGGGGAGAAAAA
>CAZGZA010000064.1:0-2615 GCA_964529655.1 uncultured Methanosarcinales archaeon
TGACGAGGTAGCGAGGCGGAAGGGGATTATAAGGGGTTGCGACCCCTTATTTCATTATATTAAGTTGTTTAAATCATTCAAGGCAGTTCTGTCTGTAATTCCTCTGCACCCTCCATAACTGATTCAATTTTATTTACGAAATCACGGCCATCCTCAAGGCTCATAAAAGCCAGTTTTTTCTCGAAATCAATAGAAGAGCTGTACGATGCTTTTTCTCTTCTTTCCTGCCCTGTTCCTATCTCTTCTATATTTTTTTTCTCAAGCATGACAGAGAACATCTCAATATATTTTTCATCAAGGAAACTGCATAAAACACAGATGGTTGATGCGTGTGTTTCTGATTTATATCCTGCAAAACTCAGCAGCCCCAATGCTGCCTGATACATTGCGTAGTAGGAAAATATGATTGCCCCATCATTATAATTTCCATCGCCTATCAGTGATGGCTTTTCATATATAAATGTAGCAAGCTCCAGATTATGGAATGCCTTTTCAAGATGCGCTCTGGCAAGGTTTTTATTTGGAATTATCCTAATCAGCACCTTTTTTTTTAAGATAAAATTTTAGTGATTTTTCCAGCTCTTCTTTGTTTCTAATCCATTTTTCCCATTTCATACGAAGTACCTTAAAATAAACTCTGCGCCATAAACAATAAAGTGATTTTTTCTGGCTTCCTGCAAAAATCTGTTCATGGCCAAATCTTTAATGTCTATAAGCACTGCAGAGATATGAACCCCTGTACGGGCATAAGCCTTTCTTGATATATCCTCGGATTTTTTAATGTCCTGTTTTTCATAGTTTCCAATAAATAATACGTCAACGTCCGATGTTTTTTTTGCATACCCTTTTGCATGCGAGCCGAAAATCAGGCAGGAGATTGTTTTTGCCTCAAGTTCTGCGAATAATTTAAGGCTGTTGTTAATCCGATTATTTTGTTTGAGAAAAGCATTTGTTCTGCAATATTCAACATAGGATAGGATTGCAATGCTTTGCTGGTTTCTGGTTATTTTATAGTAAACAGCATTGCCTTTTTTGGATTTCTCTAATATTTCTTGTTTCACTAGCTTGTTTAGCTCTGCAAGGATGGTGCTTCTGTTAAGTTGGGTTATCTTTACAAGCTGATTGAAGTATGCCTCTGAATAGTTTTTTCTGATAATGGCTTGAAATATACAGTATTCTGCCCGGTTTAATAGGTTGTTTTTTCCAACCTTTAGGTTGTTTTTTCCAACCTTATCCATTTTGCGCCCCGTCAAACCCGCACGCCCTTCCCTTCACTCCCCTGTCTATTTTCACTCCTCCGCTTTGCGTCCCGTGATTATTCAACCCGCTTGAATCATTAAAGTTTCCTTCACAGCTCCATCTACCGACTAATCTAGTATCGTTCACCTGCGAATACCCGCTTGTTTCCAGCGTTATATTCTGTGATTGTGTCGTGTAGAATGTGTTTAGGGCTGATGCTGATTGCGTGAACAGGATTAATATACTGGCAATTATTAAAATCAATGCGCTCCTTTTAAGCTCTATCATCCTCATTTTTTTAGTTTTTAATTCTAATTTTTTGATAATCTTATCTTCGGTTAATAATTTCATCTGCTGTATTGCTGTTTTATTTAGTTTGGTTAATCTTTTGTCCTGTGCGAACCCGTCATTAATAAGTAGGGCGTTTAGGTTTTCAAGATTAGAAAGGCACACTAGCTGGGAAACATTGGCGTAATCCCTGATATTGCCGGTTTTGTTTTTATTGCTGTCTTGCCATTCCTTAGCTGTCATTCCGAATAAAGCAGCATTTAAAACATCTGCCTCACTCGCGTAAATTTGATTTGTTTGCTCTTTTGTTATCTCTTTTGGAACAAGGTTTTCTTTGATTGCATCGGTATGGATTCTGTAGTTTATCTTGGCCAGATTTCTTCTAATATCCCAGCCTAACTGCTTTTTCTCTGATTCTTTTAATCTTTGGAATTCTTTGATTAAATAAAGCTTAAATTGAGGGGAAATCCATGAAGCAAACTCAAAAGCGATGTCCTTGTGAGCATAGGTTCCCCCATATCTTCCAGCTTTTGCTACAATTCCCACCGAATTTGTTTTTTCGGACCATTGTTTAACAGAAAGAGTGAACCTGTTCAAACCTGCTTGGTTTTTAATCCCCTCGAATTCGGGGGAATTAAAATGCGGATTATAAATCTCTTCCCATACACCTAAAAACTCTATAGTATTCTTATTTCTGAGCCATTTTTCTATTAAAACAAGTCCATTTTCAATATTTTTGATCATATCTGTCAAACAGATAAAGTCATCTTCATTATGCTGATAATAAGAAATTTCAGTTCCTAAAACATTAATTTTTTTCATTGTGGTTTATATGCCTTTATCATTCCCATCAAACCCGCATGCCCTCCCCTTAACTCCCCTGCCAATCGTTACTCCACCGCTTTGCGTCCCATGATTATTCAGTCCTGAAGAATCGTTGAAGTTGCCTTCGCATGACCATCTTCCAACTAATCCAGTATCATTTGCCAGCGAATACCCGCTTGTTTCCAGCGTTGCATTCTGTGATTGGGTTGTGTAGAAGGTGTTTATAGCGCTGGCTGATTGCGTGAATAAAATGAATATGCTGG
>CAZGZA010000065.1:0-2557 GCA_964529655.1 uncultured Methanosarcinales archaeon
CGCCTATCTCGACCTGATTAAAGGTTGTAGAAGCCAGGATCTTGTACCATTTCTTTTTTCTTCCTACCTTAACAGCGGCCTGTTTTTGCGTCATTTTAACTGTGGAATAAATAACTCTTTATAAACATTACTGTCCAATTTTTAGTCGTGCAATATTTGGCAGCTTTAATGCTTTAAACGATGCTATTGCAACCATCAACTGTTTGTCAGAGGGCTCTTTTGTTGTGATATGCTGGATAAAAAGCCCAGGATATATAATAAGCTTAATCAGCGGATTATGCTTAAATCTGGCGCTGATTTTTAGGGTTTCAAAGCCAAGGCCGGCTATAAGCGGCACTAACATAATCCTTTCAATAAATTTAATCCACCAGCTGGGTGCGGTAATAAAAGCAAAGAGGATTACGCTTAAAGCAAAGATAATAAAGATAAAGCTTGTGCCGCATCTCGGGTGAAGCGTGCTGTAGTTTTTGGCATTTTTAAGGTTTACAGCTCTTCCTGCATCATAGCAGTTCACAACCTTATGCTCAGCACCATGATACTGGTAGACCTTTTTTACATCGCTGAAAAAACCAATGCCCCATATATACCCGACAAAGATAAGAAGGCGGAACAACCCCTCAATCAGGCTTAATAAAAAACTGTTGCCGGTAATCATTTTGGCAAACAGCAATGGCAGGGCAACAAAAAATGCCACGACCAGGATTAGCGAAATAAAGATTGTGATGCCCAGCTCTGTTTTTGTGGTTTTTTCTTTTTCAATCTGGCTGGAGCTCCAGATAATTGATTGCATGCCAATAACAAGCATCTCCCAGGTTGCAATCATGCCTCTAACCAAAGGCAGGCCTAAAGCTTTATAACGTCTCGTCAGCGAAACAAAGCCAAACCTTTTAGTTTTGATATTTCCCTGCAGTGTTCTAACTGCAATTGCATAATCTTTTTTAGAGCGCAACATCACTCCGCCCATTACCGCCTGGCCGCCAAGTTCAAGTGGCATAAGCCAAATGCGTAATCCTGCCTATAAAAGCCTTTTGTGTTATTACTTTTGCCAAAGTTTAGGAATCGACAGTTTTTAATAAGCTAATTTGCCGTACCCATTTAATGGAAGAGGCATCTGAGAAAGACATAAAAGAGTTTCTTGCAAAACACAACTTAACACAGCTAAGAAAAGATTATCATTTTGAAGCGCCTAAAACAAGGGCGGATATGTTTAAGCTTTATCGCCTGATGCTTAAAAAAAATAATGGTACAATTGGCAGGCAGATGATTGCTGAAACTTTGAAATGGGCGTTTTACAATGACAGGAGGTATCTTCAAAATTTCCTAAAGTATCTTGCGCAAAATTCAGAAGCAGATGTTAAATCCGTAACCAAAACTGCTTTTGATATGGCTAAGAGTAATAAGATTGCCTCTGCTATCAGAAAGCTTAATGAAATAAAAGGTGTTGGCAGTATCACTTCAGGTAAAATACTGATGTTTGCTATGCCTAGGGAATTTGGAATGTATGACCAGTTTAATGGCAAGGCTATTTATAAATTTAAGAATAAGAGAATGCATTATTTCAAAAAATCCAATCCGAATGAGCTGACAAAAAAGCAGTATGCAGAAGAATTTGAAAAGTATACGTGGTTAATACGTGCAATTGGCAAAAGATCGGGTTTAATGCCTGCTGAGGTGGATATGGCTTTATTCAGGCTGGGAAGGGGGTATTGAGTTTTTCTTCAGTGTAATGCCAATCATATCAAAAAACAGATTGTTCATGTCGCTGCATTTGCCGTCGCAGGCAATGATCTCCTGCCATTTTTTATAAAGCTCCTGCGGCGCTGTCTTAAGCTCCTGGTCAATAGATGTGATAGCCTTGGAGAATTTTATTAAGTCGCCCCTACCCCAATTCTGCCTTAGTCCGATAACATTAAAAATCAGATTTTTATCCTTTAAACTGGTTTCTTTGGCAACAGCTTCAATAAAAGCAAAATACTGCGGGTCATCGCACTTGGCCGATAAACAGCCAGATAAGTTTGCCCATGCTGATTCAACAGCATTATTGTGCATTGCTTCAATAATTTCATTAGTTTGGGTTATCAGCCTGCTTTTTTCAACCAGCCCTTTTTGGCTGCTTCTTAGCTCTAGAGTATTCAAAACAACTTCCTCTATGCCAAAGCTGCCTTTCATGAAATCCAGAGCAAGGCTAATACCAAAATAAACAATTAAAATGCCCAGAATAACAAAACCTATGTTCTTAAAATTGTGCACTAACTTCTGCCAGTGAATTTTCATGGGTTTAATAGCGCAAAAAACTTATTTAAACTTATCGGCAAAATAACCCCGCTAATGTTTTGTGTCGCAATCTTTAAAAACTGGATAGATTTATTTTCTTAATCAGCTGCCGCCGTGGCATACACGTGAACAAGTTCACGGTCGCCACGTCGGCTACATTACATTGCGCCGCCGTGGCACAACTCGGTAATGCGCCACCCTGGAAAGGTGGTTCCCGTAAGGGTTTCCCGGTTCAAATCCGGGCGGCGGCGTTAGGGGGACTAAAACTGTAACAACAGTTTTA
>CAZGZA010000066.1:0-2464 GCA_964529655.1 uncultured Methanosarcinales archaeon
CAACTTTGTTCTGAACAAAGTTGGGCAGGGAGGCAGCAGCCAGAACCTGAGAAAAGTGCTTTTCAACAATTATAACACAGAACTTTTATCGCACTTTAGGATACTAAAGTGTTATGCCTAGCGCTTAACGCTCAATTTTCTCTATATGCCTGCATTTTGGGTAGTTATCGCAGGCCAGGAAGCTTCCGTAGATGCTTTTTTTTATGACCAACTTTCCCTCTTTGCAGTCAGGGCATTTTTTTCCCTGTTTTGTGGTTTTTATTTTCTTTGAGGGGCAGTTCTGGTTTATGCACACTGTTTGGAAACGCCCCTTTTTAAGCAGGCCTATAATGGGGTAGCCACAATGTTCGCATAGCTTTTCAGTTGGTTTTACAAACGCCTGCGCTGGAATTGAGAAAGTAGTTTTGCATTTTGGGTATTTATCACATGCAATAAATCTTCCAAACCTTCCAGTTCTTAATACAAGATTTCCCTCCTTGCATATAGGGCATTTGGCTATGAAACTGAGTTTTTTTGCGGTTTTTTTTATTGTTTCAATAAGCCCCTCGCCTATTTTTTGTTCATGCGTCTTGAATATTTCCAGAATTGATGTTAATACACTCTTTGCTCTGGAGATGATGTTTTCCTGCTTTTTTTTGCCCTCTCTTATCCGCTCCATATCTTCCTCAAATTCTCTTGTCAGCTCCTCATCCTGAATCTTGGGGCAGTATTTGCCAAGCACATCAACAAGATGCATTCCAAGCTCAGTTGCCTCGAGCGGTGTGCCTGCAATATAGTTTCGTTGTACAAGAGTATCAAGAATATGCGCTCGCGTTGCCTTTGTTCCAAGGTTTCTTTTTTCAAGCTCTTTGAGTATTGAAGCTTCTGTATATCGTTTTGGTGGCTGGGTTTCCCTCTGATGCAAATCCAACTTTTTTATGGAAATAATATCCTTCTCTTTCATGAGAGGCAGCTCTATCTCCTCCAGGTGCACATAAGGAGAGTATAATGCAAACCATCCGGTTTCAATGGTTCTGGTCCCCTTTGCAATAAATTTTTCCTCTTTTACGCTGATTGTAGCGGTTATTGTCTCTCTTTTTGCAGGAGCTCCAAATGTTGCAAAGAACCGTTTAACAATAATATCATAAATTTTTAGCTCCTGGCCGCCCAGCTTTGACGGGCCGATACCAGTCGGGTAAATTGCTGGATGCGCAGAATCTGTTTTTTTGCCGTTATTGGGCATCAATCTGGTTTTTAAAACCTCTTTCCCTAAGGAGGTATATCTATCCTGTTTCATGAGGGAATTAATAATCTGCTTAAAATTAAGGCTAGGGGGCAGCTGCTGTGAGCTTGTTCTTGGGTAGGATATAAACCCGCCGGTATACAGGTTTTGGGCTATCTCAAGTGTTCTTTTTGGTGAGATTTTAAAACAGCCGTAAGCCTCTATTTGAAGAGTGGTTAAGTCAAACGGATAGGGTGGCTGTTTTTCCGCCTCACGCCTCTCAATTTTTTCTATAACACCTTTTTTTTCGTTGTGAATTTTTTTGTAGGCTGCCTCAACCTCTTTTTGGTTCCAGAACTTGTCTTTTTCATGCCAGGCAGTCATCTCAGGTTTTGATGCTTTTAGCTCAATCTGCCAGAATGGCTCTGGCTTGAATGCCTTGATTTCCTTTTCTCTTTCAACAATAATCTTTAGAGCCGGGCCCTGCACCCTGCCCGAGCTCATTATCTTGAATGTGCCGGCTTTTTTAATTGCAGAGGTCAAAGCCCGTGAAAGGTTTATTCCATAAATCCAGTCTAGTTGGTGCCTTGTGAGGCCAGCCTCTGCCTGGCCCCAATCAATATGCTTGTTTTTTTTGTTAAATGCTTCTATAATATCAGGTTTTGTTAATGTTGAAAATTTCATTCGCTGGCCATCTTTTTGGTTGCATGCAAAGCGCAAACAGTTTAATCCAATGACCTCTCCCTCAATGTCATAGTCTGTTGCAACAATAAAAGAATCTGCATCTTTGGCAAGCCTTTTCAGGGTGTTAATATATTTTTTTGTATGCGCACCGAACTTGTTTAATTCGTATGCGGGTTTCCATGCTGTTTCAAAAACAGGGTATGCAAAATTCTTGCTTTTTATCTTTTCCGCTAGTCCATATAAATGTCCTACTGCGCAGGCAACTACAATACTTTTGCCAGCATAGCTAATTTCGTAATACGGAACTCCGTCTGCTCCATCCTTTTTTGGCCTTTTTGAGCCAAAGGCTTCAGCAATCTGCTTGCTTGCATTCGGCTTTTCTGTTATAATTAGTGTATAGCTCATTTTTGTTGGCAGCCTGTTAACAAAATCTTTTAACTAACGTGCAGAAGATTCTTTAAAAAACTTTGCTTGGCTTGGCGGTATTGAAATGCTCAAAAATCCTAACCGGATTTTTGGCACCATAAAAATCCTCGTGGATTCCACAAAAAGCAAAGCTTACGGTGACTTCGTCGCCTA
>CAZGZA010000067.1:0-2454 GCA_964529655.1 uncultured Methanosarcinales archaeon
CATTTTGTATATACTGCAAGCAAAAGTTTAGTGAAGTTAACTTTTGCACGATACCAAAATCGAAAACGCAAAGTTAACAAACAGGGTATTGTCAAGTTGAGTGTCTTGGCATTCTAATCTGCCGAAGATGTTTCCTGTCCTGACAATTCCCAGCCAAGCCTACTGAAAGATGTTTATCTTGGCAATCCCTGCTCAGCCTTGCTCTGAGCAAGGCTGGGTGATATTATCTCCCCCTCGCTTGCGCAGGGGGAGATAATCTCATCTGGAGCAAAGCTCCAGACAGGGATTGCCTTAGAGAAGATGGCGCAAGAGCGGTTGCTTTTGACACTTAAGTTGACAGCACCAACAAACAGCAATGTTTATAAAGAGTTATTTATTCCACAATTAAAATGACGCATAAACAAGCCGCGGTTAAGGTCGGAAGAAAAAAGAAATGGTATAAAATTTTGGCTTCTACAACCTTTAATCAGGTCGAGATAGGCGAACTGCCGCTTTTCGAACCAGAGGATGCGCTTGGCAGAGCTGTTAAGGTTAATCTGATGATTCTTACACATGACCCTAAGAAGCAGGATAGGGAAGTTGCTTTTCTTATTAACGGGAGAAAAGACAGTTTTTTTACAACAACCTTTAAATCATTTGAAATAACTCCAGCATCTGTCAAAAGGCTTGTAAAGCGTGGAAAAAGCAAGATCGATGATTCATTTTCCTGCACTACCAAAGATAAAAAGGAGCTGACAATCAAGCCGGTAATTGTTGCACGCAGCAAGATTAACCAGTCAACACGAAACGACCTTAGAAAAGAGTGCCGATCCTTAATTAAGGAAAATCTTGCAAAATTGGATTATGAACAGTTTCTTTCGCTGTTAATCACAGACAAGTTTCAGAGAGATTTGCTTGATGTGCTAAAGAAAATAATGCCGCTGTCTGCCTGCAAAATAAGGATGATGAATCTTGTGGCACAAAAAGAAAGCGCTAAGAAAGAAATTGCTTAAGCCTTTTAATGTATCTTAAATTCTTCCATTGATATGCTGCCTTTTTTCATTTTCATTATAACATTGCTTTGTTCATCAAAGCCGCTTAGCTCAGTTGCCGCTGTCGGCAGCAATATCCTGTTGCCCCTAAAATCAAGATTTGAGATTATCTGCTGCTCCCTCTCCCTGTCTGTACCAATTTCTTTCAGCAGTTTCCCGGTTTCAACTTTTGCCTGTGTTTTCATCTCAACAGTTGACTTATACAGGTATTTTGCAATTGCATCCGCAACATCAATTTTAGTGTATTTGGTAATGCCCTGCAGTCCGGGCGAGAGGTTTATTTCAATAACCATCGGCCCTTTTGCGCCCTGCAAAATGTCAACAGCACAAACATAGGCACCCACTGATTTGGCGGTGTTTATCGCAAGTTTTTTTGTGTAGTCATCAAGCTCTACTTTCTCACCCCTGCCCCCTGCATGGATGTTTGCTCTCTTGTCCAGCGCGCCTGACTTGCGCTGCATTGCCGCCACTACCCTATCCCCGACCACAATGGCCCTGATATCACAACCGCCTGTTTCAATATACTCCTGAATTAAGAATGGCTGTTTTAATGCAGTTAGGGCATCCAATACTGTTACCGCACTTTCATATGATTCTGCATATACAACCCCCTTGCCGTGGGTCCCTTTTGGAAATTTCATCATTACTGGAAATGGCAGGTTCTTCAGGAATTCCTTTGCAGAGATTGTGCTGGCAAAAAAATATGTTAATGGTGATGGTACCTTTAGCTGCTGTATTGTTAGCGCTGTTAAAAGCTTGTCATGCCCTATTGTAAAAGCACTTGCCACTATTGGCATAAAACATTTTTTCTCCAGAACAGTTGTTATTGACCTTAAAAGGTCTGCGTACCTAAATGAGCCCTTAGCATAAATGCAGTCATAGTGCTGCATAGGCTTGCCCTGATAATATACCTCTACGCCTTTTGTGCCAAGACTTATTGCAAGATCCTTAATATTAATATCCCCAACTTCATCAAAATACCTGCTTAATGCAGTTATTGTCCACTTTGATGAGATGCTACCCTGACTTACAATTGCCGCTTTCATGCTGTCTTTTCTTTGTTCGGGTCAATCAAAAAGTTGCCATCTTTAAGAATGTTTTGGCCAATTAAAAGTTTGTATTTCATATGAGCCCTGTCTGCAAGGGTAAACTCAGAGGTTATATCACGGCCATTCAGTTGAATTAACCCCCGAACAACCTGCCTTTTGCTTAAGCCGTGCGCCTGTTTTATTGTTGTAGTTTTTATCGCAGCACCGAACCCAATCTCAGCCGCTAATTTTGTGTCAATAGAACTTTTTGTGGCACCAGTGTCAACTCTCGCTGTTACATTTTTTTTTGTTTTCCCGACTAAAACCACCTCAACAGTCAAGCCAAGGACAACCTGTGCCATACTGCAAAACTGTACTCAAAGCTTTATAAATGT
>CAZGZA010000068.1:0-2444 GCA_964529655.1 uncultured Methanosarcinales archaeon
GCTTTGCATCTTCTATAGCTGTTTTTCTGCGTTCTTTTTAAATTTTATGATGGATTAGTAAGCAACAAACATAAAGCATAGAATAAATCGCTTACTAATCTTTGCCAGAACATAACAATTCTATGTATTGTTTATGTTTGGCATTAGATAAGTCTCTTGGCACAAATCTTTTTAAATATGCCTGGCAGAGCTTATTGAATGCTTAAGTTTTTTTTAATACCGCTTGTTTTATTTGCCTATGCTTTTCCGTTGGGGTACCTGTCTTTTAGGCAGTTTAGGTGGCGGCCAAAGATTTTATATTCTTTTGTTTTTGGTTTGGCATTTTTTGTTTTATTGCTGTTCTGGATTACTTTTCTGGAATTTAACCTTGTCTTTGTGACAGGTGCTGTTTTGGCTATTGATGCGTTGCTGTTCCTGCGCCTGCGTCTGCTTGGAATAAAAATATTTGAATTTCAGCTGAAATTTAACAGGCATATTGCCTTATTTTTTCTTCTTCTGCTGATTTATTACAGCATTGTCCCATTAGTTGTTCAGTACTCATACTATAGAGACTATGACCTTATAGCTTTGGGCATTCAGGAAAATTCGGCTTTTGAGCTTCCTTGGTATGGCATCAGAACTTTTTATCCGCCAGGAGGAAGTTTGCTCGTTGCTTTCCTGAATCTTGCGCTGCCATATTCCCTAAATAAGATTATGCTTAATTTATCCTATTTTTTTATGGTGCTGGTTTTTGCAATGCTTTACATGCTGGGAAAAGAGATGAAGGAACAACTTTTAGGTTTTTTTATCTGTTTGGGATTTTTATTGGCTGCAAGCTCTAAAAATTTTCTTTGGGATGGCTCAACTTTTCCCGGTATAACCGCAATGCTGTTTGGTTTGCTTGCGCTCATTTTTGTTCTTAAATATGCTGCTCACTCTGATAAAAAATATTTTCTTTTTGCAGCCATACCATTAGCTGCCTCAGCTCTGGTGCATATAGATGCGCTTCTGGTAATCCTTTTCGGGATTTTAGCAGTATTGCTGGCTTTCAGGAACAAAAAATTGTTGGTCTTCATTCTCTCTTTGGGAATTGTTTCTTTATTGCTGATTTCCCCCTTTATTTTTAGTTCAATAGAGGGAAAATCAAGGCTGCAGGATGTGTGGGCTGGAAAAGCATGGGAAAACTTTGCAAATGATGAAATCCATCCAAAGTCTTTGAGTGAGCTGTTTTTTTATAATGGCTGGCCGGTATTTCTTTTTGCAGCGGTTGGTGTTGTTTATCTTGTTTTAACAAGGCAGTTTCTGCTTCCATTATGGCTTTTGTTTTTGCTGCTGAGTAATTCAATGATTTTTTTGCGCATTGCCAGGCCCTTTATACTGTTTTATGCAATTAATATTATTATGTGGTTTGGAATAAGCATTCCTCTTGCAATAGCTGCAGGTTATGGATTTTGGTGGCTGCATGCAAGGATTCCCTGCAAAAAGGTGTTTTTGGCTTTTGTGCTGGCGCTTTGCCTTGTTATGCTGGTTGATTATGAATCATTTAATCAGCTTGGCGTTTACAGAAGATGGAGCGCTGGAAATATGTTATGGGCATTTGACAATGAAATGCATTTTTTAAACAAAGGCGACCTCGAAATTGCTAGATGGCTGGCTAATAATGCAGATGGCCTTATACTAAACCCAAATAGTTTTGCAGGCCAGGCGCTGCCGGTTCTGTCAAAAAAGAAAACAATGCAATACTTTTACCACACATTTTATAACGACCCGACAAACCAAACTTTTATACAAGAAAGGGAAAGAGATGCGCAGGCAATATTTTTAGATAAAAACACCTCTTTAATTGAAAAGAACAACATTTCTTATATTTATATCCCAAGCAGCATGGATTCAAGCTATGAATATAATATCTCATTGTTGCAGAGATATAAAATCATTAAAAGAGGTTATGGAGCCAAACTGCTTTCTATAGAAAAGGCAGAAAACAAAATCCTGCATTTTGAGGCAGAAGACTACCAGACTAATGGCCGGCTTTTGAATGTTGAGGAAACCGGAATGACGCTGAAGGCGGTTGCCCTTCCTAAGATGGCGGGCATACGCTTCAAAATAAACAATAGCTTTGGTTCAGATAAGCTTATGCTTTATATTAAGCATTCTGCCTATTTCCGTGAATTTCCATTTGCCGTTAAAATCGGCGATTGGATTAAGGAAATAAAAACAACAGCAGCTAAACCAACATTTACTGAAACATCGCTGGAAATTGATGCAAGATTGCTTAGAAAAAATAATGGCATTCTCGATATTGTTTCACAGGCACCTGTTTATAGCATTGGCCTGAAGAATTATTTTCTGATTGTTGACTGGATTGAGATTGAGGAGAAAAATTAGCTGAATTAGTCGTAATACTTTAATATATCTAACATTCAGAAAAGTGCTTTTCTCAGGTTCTGATGCCTGCCTCTCTG
>CAZGZA010000069.1:0-2339 GCA_964529655.1 uncultured Methanosarcinales archaeon
GAAACGACAACTCAACCGGAGGCGAAACAATTGTGATTGGCGGCGGAAATACCGCGGTAGATGCGGCGAGGCATAGCTCAAGGCTTGGCGCAGCCACAACCATTCTATACAGGCGGACTGTTAACGAGATGCCTGCTGACAGGCAAATGATAAAACACGCTCTTGAGGAGGGTGTAAAGTTCCTGTTTCTTACCAAACCAGTAAAATTAGTCGGAACATCCAAAGTTGAGGGAATAGAATGCGAACAGCTTAAGCTTGGCGAGCCTGATTTTGACGGCCGCAAAAGGCCGGTTTCAATTGAGGAGTCCAATTTTCAGCTAGCCTGCGACAGAGTTGTTATAGCTGTCGGAGCTGAGCCAAATCCGTCAATGGGAAAGACAAGAACAATACGCACTATTGGAAAGGAGCGTGTTTGGGTTGATGAAAATTATATGACCTCCATAGATGGCGTTTTTGCAGCAGGAGACATTATCAAAAATAACGGAAATATACTTCTGACGATAAAAAGTGCAATTGAGGCTGCTGAAAAAATTGACAGTTATCTTAAAGGCAGAAGTGGCTAGCATGATAACACTCACACAACAGAATTTTTTTGAGGTAGCTCACCAGAACGGCTTTGTGCTGGTTGATTTCTGGGCAAACTGGTGCGGACCCTGCAAAACCCTGGCGCCTGTGCTTGAGGAGCTCTCAAAGGAGTTTAGCGGAAGGATTATTTTCGCAAAATTAGATATAGAAGAATTCTCAGAGCTTGCAGAGGAATACAATGTTATCAGCATCCCTACCTTAATAATGTTTGAGGGCGGGGAGGAAATCAGCAGGATAGTCGGAGCCTATCCCAAAGAAGCGCTGCGGACAAAGATAGAGAGGATGATGCACTAACTCAGCACCCATGAGGATGCACTTTATTCTTGCTATGATAATCGTTCCAATACTGGCTGATAATCTGCTTTAAATTCTCCTTTTTTTTTGCGAAAAACTGTTCGCAGTCAAAATCCTTGGCGCTTTTAAGCAATGCTATATTTCGCAGCGATATCCTGTTGTCAGCTTCAACCTCGAATTTAAGCGCCTTTTTTCTATGCCTTAAGTAAATATATTCTGCTGTTAGTGCTCCAAATCCTGACACAACTAGAAATGGTAGGTAGGGGTAGGGGACAGCAAATGCGCCAGCCGCCATTGCCGCTGCACCAATAGCTGAACCGGCAAAAATTAAGCGGTTGTACCAGTCCAAACGATGCTTTAGCGCCTCTCTTTTGGGCGTTAGCCCATATTTTAAAAAATCTTTCAGGGCATCTTTCATATAGTTGGTTTTATCCTCTTTTGAGTAAAGGTTTGAGAACAGAAGGTTTTCAAACCGGTTCACATCCAGCGGGAGCAACCCCTTATCAGAACCAAACTTTAAGCGTTCTCCTATCTGGTATGAGAGTATATCCTCAAGCTGGCATTTATCCCAAGCTTGATTGAGGGCGGTGAAATTTCCCGCATTTAATACACGCTCTATTAAATCTGCTTCCACAAAAAGCAGGAATAAAGAGAGCTATTTAAAGATGATGGGCTGTCTCAAAAATAGGTTTAATTTACAATAAACTTCAACGGCACTTTTGTATAAACTTCAGGATTATCCTTGTTAAAGGCAAAAACACTGATTTCAGCCAGCCCCTTAAATCCTGGCTTTGGGATAACCACTAAAATATTGTTTGCAACAAGAACATCCAATCCAGTTGATTCTGTTGCGCTGTAGCCCATCTCATTCTCGCTGTAAAAAAAGTCGTCTAAATCAAATCTGGCTATAGAATCTATCGTAAAAGTGTTTATTCCTCCAACCCAGCTTGGACTATCTTTGGGAATATCAACCGCAAACATTCCAACAAGATTAGGCTTAAGCAGAAGCAACAGGCCAATAAGCAGAACAATAACAGTCACGCTCAACAGCGCTTTAAAGGTTTTGTCTGTGAGAGGGCTGTCCTGCATCTGGGAAAGCTGGGAATAAACATCCCTTACACAATTATATGCCAGCTGTTTGTGAATCTCCTCAAGGGCATCCCTCTGGCCAACCTGTTTTAGAAGCTCGAGAAGTTCACTATAGGCTCTTTTGCTGTCATTATATCTCTTTGCCTTTACAAAACCTATTGCCTGGTAATACTTTTCTACAAACTGCTGAATCAACGCTCTGTCTAGAGATTTCACACCCTCAAAACTCATCATCCCCATAACACTAATTTAGGATAAGCAGTTATTTAAATGTTTTGAAAGGGGGTCTGCTGCCTACTCCGCTCTATCTTTTCTGTTCTGCGCCCCCAGTAGAAAGATTTATATATAAGATTAATCTTATCAATAAGATA
>CAZGZA010000070.1:0-1939 GCA_964529655.1 uncultured Methanosarcinales archaeon
TTTATTTAATTTCAAGACTTTTAGGACAGAGCCTAGCTGAGCAAAAGTTTTATATGTTTAAATGTTGCCGGCATGTGTATGGCTTTTTTCAGGAGAGACGTGAATAAGCGGCTGGCTGAGCATATTAAAGAGTTGGGCAATTTTGGATTTCTTCCCGAGAACTGGCTCTGGCATCATGATAAAATAGATAAACTGAGGGATATTGATGAGGGTCTTTTAAAGGAGCTAAAAAACTCAATGCACAGTTCCAAGAAGAGCTTATTGAAGTTTACCCTGGCTATATAAGAGGTTTAGATGATAGATATGGGCATAAATAACACAATTGTTGTATTTCAGGGAAAAAATATTAGGAGAACTTGGCATAATAATGAATGGTGGTTCTCTGTGTTTGATATAATTTCAGTGCTAACAGATAGTGCTGATCCTAAGCAGTATATCAAGAAGATGCGAAACCGTGACCCTATCCTAAATACAAAGTGGGGTACAATTTGTACCCCTCTTGAACTTCTGGCTCCAGATGGCAAGAAAAGAGAAACTAACTGCGTCAATACAGAAGGCGCATTTAGAATCATTCAGTCAATACCCTCTCCAAAAGCAGAGCCATTTAAGCTTTGGCTGGCAAGAGTAGGTTATGATAGAGTAAAAGAGATTGAAAATCCAGAGCTAGCCCAAAAACGCATGAAGGAACTCTTCAAATCAAAAGGTTACTCTGAAGAATGGATAGAAAAACGTGTCAGGGGCATCGCAATACGGGATGAGCTTACTGATGAATGGGATAAACGAGGGTTGCAAACAGAAAGAGAATATGCAATCCTAACAGCTGAAATATCAAAAGCGACATTTGGTATGACTCCTAGCGAATACAAGAAATTCAAAGGATTGCAAATAGAAAACCTCAGAGACCACATGGATGATATAGAACTAATCCTTACTATGCTTGGAGAAGCTACAACCACCAGATTCACAAAGGAGCGTGACTCAAAAGAGTTTACAAAGCTTAAAAAAGACGCAAAAGATGGCGGAGATGTGGCAGGCTCGACCAGGAAAGACATCGAACAAAAGCTTGGCAAAAGCGTAGTTTCAGGAGATAATTTCTTAGAAAAATCAGAAACGAAGCGACTTGCGCATAAAAAGAAAGAAGAGTAATTATTTATAACGAAAATTCGCTGCTTGGAGCTACCCGCAGGCTAAAGCCCGTGGTTTTAGCTCCTCGCTTTGACAAGCGAATTTTCGGAATTAAAAATTGCGCACTAAAGTGTGGGGTTTTAAACTATACGCAATTTTTAATAAAGAAAACATCCGAATTCTTAACAGCCGACAGTTAACATCTACGAATTGAACAGTACGCTTTTCTGACAGGGTATACTGTATTAGGATATATTTGGGTCAAACACCAAAGGTTAGCTGAGCAAAAGTTTTATATGTTTAAAAGTCGCGGGTGTTTGTATGGCTTTTTTTAGGCAGGATGTAAATAAGAGGCTGGCTGAGCATATAATTGAGCTTGGTAAATTCGGGTTTCTTCCTGCGAATTGGCTCTGGCATCATGATAAGATAAATAAATTAGAGGAGATTGATGAAGGCCTTTTGAAAGCCTTGAAAACGCTCCATCAGCAGCATAAATCAATTCCCGGCATGTTTGAGAATTTACCGCCAATTTTGGAAAACCTGCATAAAGACTTGGAAGTTATGCTGAAGCAAAGGCCTGGTGAGGAAATCCAGAAAAAAGAAGCAGAGCTTGTTAACAGCTTAATCCAGCAAATAAAACAACTGCTTATATCTGAAGGAAGAGAGCAAAGGCTCAAACAACTTAACAAATGGGGGTTTCCAATTAATGCATACCCTGACTTTGCAGAGTTTTTAATCCAACACTGGGAAGAAACAACAGAAATGGCAAAAGCAGCTGGAACAAATGCAGGGTATCTATTTAGGGATGGTTTGC
>CAZGZA010000071.1:0-1799 GCA_964529655.1 uncultured Methanosarcinales archaeon
GTTGTTACTATTTTGAAATGTTAAGAATTAAGGTTGAAAAACTTGTTTAAATTTAGGCCAAATTTTGAGAAATTTTAGTTTTTTGCTGATTGAGGCAAAAAGCCTTTTAAAAAAGGCTTCTGGTTGCCCCGCAGAGCCGCGATCTTTAGCAGGTTGATATAAACTATATAGCCCAAAATTTAATTTTGTGATAACCTCTTTGTTTTAGAAAGGAGGTTATCACATATGAAAGAACAAAAGCTTTTAGTTACTATGAAAGATATCCAAAGACATAAGGTATTAAAAGACGTTATTGAGAAAAAGCTAACAGGCACTGAAGCCGCCCAAATCCTTAATATTCACCCTGTGCATGTATCAAGGCTAAAAACTAAGCTTCTAAAAGGAGGTTTTGAGGCTCTACTCAGGAAGCCACCTCCTTCTGCCCCTAATGCAAAGATAGATGATGCTTGTGTAAATGAAATCCTAAGGCTGCGTAAAAAGTACTATTATGACTTCAATATTAGACATTTTATGGATAAACTGCATGATGAGCATAAAATACCTTATTGCTATGAATCTATAAGGCAGATTCTTATAAAGGGCAAAGAGCACCATCCAAAAAAGAAAAAGAAAATATATAGACAAAGGCGTAGAATGCCCAAAGCAGGCCTTTTGGTCCAGATGGATTCAAGCCAACACAGGTGGCTTGCTCATATAAAGCAAAAATACTGGCTTATAGCTCCTGTTGATGATGCTACCAATGAGGTAGCCTATTTCTTAGGTTTTTAGACATAGCAGTCTTTTCCTAATCCCCGTGAAAACCTATCCTTCGCTTTGCTTTTTCAGGAGGTGGTGCCATAAGCTGGCGGATGGCTACGAAGATGGGCTTTATTTCAGTATCATGTTTTTCTATCTTGCGCTCAAGTTGCTCTAATTTGTGAGCGAGTTCTTTATGGGTGGACAGAATTTAACGCAGCTTTACAAAAGCACGCATAATAGCAATATTGACCTGGATGGCTCTTTTGCTATTAAGAACGCCTGAAAGCATCGCAACCCCTTGTTCCGTAAAGGCATACGGCAAATATCTCCTGCCGCCTCTTTTTGAGGTCGCAAATTGCGACCTCAAACAATTAACTTCTTCATTTATCAGTTGAAACATAAAATCATCAGGGAATCGGTTTATGTTCCTTTTAACTCGTTCAGTTAAGCGTTTCGTTGAGACGCCATAGAGCTTTGCAAGGTCTCTATCAAGCATAACCTTTTGTCCACGTATTAAGAAGATTTTTTGCTCTATTACCTATTGAGGTACTAATGCATACGTCATATGTTTCTTCTTTCTGTTTAAGGTCACAAATTGTGACCTTAAAGAACTTGTTTCCTTACCCCTCATTCCACATTTCGCACTCATCCAGCGCAAATTCAGCAAATATCCTTATCTCTGGCTCCGGATTCTCGTTATATCTTTTAAGGGCCAGCAGGGCCTCATCACAACCATGGTGGGCTAAAATTATCATAATAGCCTCTTTTGTTTTTAGCCTAACTCCATCTTCAAGCAGGAGCTTGCCCATTTCCATAATCTTTGCAACAGGGATATCCTCATAACCTTCTGGCAAGAGGGCGTGTCCACCGAGAAATTCTGAACCTGCCGGTATTGTAGGGTTGTCTGTATCAATTCGGCCAGAGACCATCGGAATCCTCCCTTTTGCCAGCGCAGCATTTAAAAATTCCCAAAAGCCTTTTTCTGTCATAACAGCACCTCCTTTTGTTTTTATGCCCCCAGCTAACAAACTCAGCTTAAAATCAGCCAAATCCTCTTTTAT
>CAZGZA010000072.1:0-912 GCA_964529655.1 uncultured Methanosarcinales archaeon
CACCATAACTTAAAAGCATATCATCACAAACACTTTTTAGCTGACTTAACTTACCAGTTAATTTTCCCTCCAAACCATCAATCAACAAACCAAAAACTTCCTGAGGCCTGGCATGCCTTTCAAAACCAGCCTGCTTTAAACGAGAAAGACTAGCATCAAAAGACAACAAAGCCTTATCTGATTTTCCATGTTCTCTGTACGCCAACGGCTCAAACACAACACTTTTATAAGAAGAACCAACAGCATTAGAATTAACTGAATCAACAGGCATACTCAACAACTCATCAAGTATCCTCTTCCTCTCCTCAGGGCTAATATTCAACTCAGGCACTAAACCCATATTACACCTACCATATTATTTGTAACATTATATTGTTTGTAACAGAGGAAAAGCCAGCTATTTAAATAACTTAAGGTTTACTTTAATCTATTTTGTATGCAGCTGATTGCAGAAACTCCTCCCATAAAAGGGTAATGTTCTGTTTTGTTTCATTTATAGTCATAGCGTCGGTATTCAGATACCTTATCTTGGTTCCAAGGTTTTGAAAAACCTTCCTAAACCATTCGCTTTCATAGCGCTCCTTCAGCCTTGATTGGAAATCTGCCTCCTCAAAAATGCAGTTATCCTCCTTTTCAGTCCTCTGAAGCTTTCGTTCCATCGCGGTCTTTGCCTCACAGAGCGTTACAATAAGAAGCGAGGGCGGATATTGCAATGTAAATTTATTTCCTGCAAGGCCCATAATCTCCTCTAATTCAAGAGGCTCATTCTTCAGCATTGCCTGCAGCGGCTGATAGGCAAAGGATGTTGCATTTCCCCTCTCCTGAAAGATGATTTTTCCCATTGCAAGCATCGGAACAATAACACGCTTGTACAACACCACCCTGTCATTAGAAAATGCCTCTGCTGTTTCC
>CAZGZA010000072.1:922-1752 GCA_964529655.1 uncultured Methanosarcinales archaeon
TAGTGCCTGTTATTCTTTGCAGTCATCTCATCGCGTATGGCCCGGCCTGTCCAGGCGTATGTTGGCTCTGCTGAAAGTATAACCTCATAATTTTTAAGTTCATCGGGCTGTGGAAAGCTGTGCGTCCTCTTATTATATTCTCTTAAATCAAATACACTCATTCCCCTCTGCTGAGCCCATTCCCGCAATGCCTCAAGCGCTGTTCCCTTACCGCTCAGGTCAAGCCCGTCAACCATCACAAATAAGCCTTTCTTCATATAGCACAGTGTTTGGGCGGTATTATTAAAGAGTGTCGGTTTGATGGCTGTGAAGCGATGAGAATTCTTTAATGCTTCAGCTTCATAATCAAAAACAAAAAGCTTTATAAGGGCAATTTCCCCATTAAATTCTATAAAAGTATTTGAGGTGAAGGTTATGAAAAAGAGAATATTTATACCGTTATCCAAAAAAGTTATGGGTGCATTTAAGTGTGTAACTCTCCAAAAGATGCTTAAGAAAATGACTAAAACAAAAACCATCGGCTCAAGGGAGGCTGCCAGAATTCTAGCTAAATTCTCAAAAGAGGCGTGCAGGGAGAGGCAGCGCATCCAATCCTTTCTCCGTGGCGAGGTTAAACAAGAGGTAAAAAGAGCAACACCCTACCTGAAGACTATGATTAGTGAAAGCGCTTCTTCCCTGAAGAAGTATCTAACAGGGATGTTAAAACAAAAACGAGCGCGAGGATACACCAGAAGAACAAAGGCAAAGAGACGCGGACGTTAGGAATCTTAACCGCGGCTCTGTCCTAAAAGTCTTGAAATTAAATAAAAAATGTTGTGGCAGGTTAGTCT